>DATCFU010000056.1:0-31304 GCA_036509315.1 Acidothermaceae bacterium | reverse complement strand
AAGGACGCCGGGGTGCCGATCGTCGGCACGAGTCCTGAGGCGATCCACCTCGCCGAGGATCGTGGTGCGTTCGGTCAAGTGCTGGCGCGGGCCAACCTGCCGGCCCCTCGCCACGGCACGGCAACGTCGTTCGACGAGGCGAAGGCGATCGCCGACGAGATCGGCTACCCGGTGCTGGTCAGGCCGAGCTACGTTCTCGGCGGCCGCGGCATGGAAATCGTCTATGGCGAAGAGATGCTGGAGTCGTACATCGGCCGGGCCACGCAGGCGAGCCCTGAGCACCCGGTGCTGGTCGACCGTTTTCTCGACGACGCCGTCGAGATCGACGTCGACGCGTTGTACGACGGCACCGAGCTGTATCTCGCCGGCGTCATGGAACACATCGAAGAAGCCGGCATCCATTCAGGCGACTCCGCGTGCGTGCTCCCGCCCATCACCTTGGGTAGCGCCGAGATCCGCCGGATCCGCGATTCAACCGTCGCGATCGCCGACGGCGTCGGTGTCCTTGGTCTGCTCAATGTGCAGTACGCCCTCACGTCGAACGTGCTCTACGTGCTTGAGGCTAACCCTCGGGCAAGTCGCACGGTGCCGTTCGTCTCGAAGGCGACTGCAGTTCAGGTGGCCAAAGCAGCAGCCCGAATCATGACCGGCACCACGATTGCGCAGCTGCGCGCCGAAGGCATGTTGCCGCCTCGGGGCGACGGTGCCGACCTCCCCCCCGATGCGTCAATTTCGGTCAAGGAGGCGGTGTTGCCGTTCGGTCGGTTCCGCGGAGTCGACACGGTGCTTGGGCCCGAGATGAAGTCGACGGGTGAGGTCATGGGTATCGATAGCGGGTTCGGCATCGCCTTCGCGAAGTCACAGGCTGCGGCCTACGGCTCGCTGCCGACCAAGGGCAAGGCCTTCGTCTCCGTGGCCAACCGCGACAAGCGCGCGATCATCTTCCCGGTGAAGCGACTCGCCGACTTGGGCTTTGAGATCCTGGCAACACAGGGCACCGCAGAAGTCTTGCGGCGCAACGGGGTGACGTCGACAGTCGTCCGCAAGCACAGCGACGGCCCCGGTCCAGACGGTGAGCCCACGATCGTGCAGCAGATCCTGGCCGGCGACGTCGACATGATCGTGAACACGCCGTGGGGCGTTGGTCCGCGGGTCGACGGCTACGAAATCCGTACCGCGGCAGTGTTGCGCGGCGTCCCCTGTATGACGACGGTGCAAGGTCTTGCCGCTTGCGTGCAGGGCATCGAGGCCTTGATGCGCGGCGACATCTCGGTGCGCTCGCTTCAAGAACACGCTGCCGTTCTTGAGGCCGATCGCGCTAACAGCGGGGGAGCGTGACAGGGTGACTCCCGGTCGCCCGACGACAGGCTGCCATGTAACCGAGGAGACGGCGACATGCCGGTGCAGGTAAACGGCGAGGTGCTCTCGCTCCGCAGGATCGGCGCCTACCACGCCATGACCGTTGTGGCGCCGGGCGTGGCGGAGATCGCCAAACCCGGGCAGTTCGTGACGGTCGCCGTTGGCGGTCCCGACACGGCCATGCTGATGCGCCGGGCATTCTCGATCCACCAGATCCACGAGCGAGGGGTCTACGGGGGCACCGTCGAGTTCGTCTTCTCCGTCGAGGGCCGCGGTACAGCCTGGCTGGCCAGTCGCCAAGCGCACGAACGGCTCGACATCGTCGGCCCTCTCGGCCGCCCGTTCTCATTGCCCCGCGAGCCCGCTACTTGCGTGCTCGTCGGGGGCGGGTATGGCACCGCTCCGCTCTTCCCGCTCGCCGATGCTCTGCGTGCCCGAGGGTGTCGCGTCGACTTCGTTATGGGCGCGGCAAGAGAGGACCGTCTGTTCGGCGCGCTCGACGCGAAGCGGATCTCCGCGACCTTGACGGTCACGACGGACGACGGGTCAGTCGGTCACCACGGCCGAGTGTCCGACGTCCTGCCCGATGTTCTCGCGTCAAGCAAGGCCGACGTCGTCTACGCGTGCGGCCCGATGGGCATGCTGCGTGCCGTCAGTGAGGTAGCTAACGCACTCGGCATGCCGTGCCAGATTGCCGTCGAGGAACTGATGGCCTGCGGCGTCGGCGTTTGCATGACCTGCGTGCTGCCAGTGATCGGCGACGACGGCATCACGCGCATGGTGCGCTCGTGCGTTGACGGTCCGGTCTTTCACGGTGATCGGGTGCGTTTCGATGACGTCGGAACGATTCCCGCTGACGTGCACGGTGCGTCAGTGCCGCCAACCGCAAAGGCGCCGTCGCGCGCGTCGACTCCCCGCAAGACCAAAGCCGCGGTGACCCGATGAGCCTGACGGTTCGCACGGCAACGCCGGTCACCAAGGTCGCGAGCACGGTCGACATGGCAACAACGTTGGGCCGGTTCGAACCGCCGAACCCGGTTCTGACGGCATCCGGCTGTGCTGCCGCCGGACAAGAACTCGCGCAGTTCTTCGATGTTGCCGAGCTCGGTGGCATCGTGACGAAGTCCATCATGATGAACGTGCGGTCCGGTCGGGCGACGCCGCGGATGGCCGAGACGCCGAGCGGGATGTTGAACTCCATCGGCCTGCAAGGCCCCGGGATCGAGACCTTCGTCGAACGTGACCTCCCTTGGTTGGTCGAGCAGGGCGCCCGTGCGATCGTGTCAATCGCCGGCAGCACCGTTGACGAGTACGCGAAGCTGGCGATGCGGCTACGTGAAGCAAGTGGCATTTCGATGATCGAGGTCAACATCTCGTGCCCCAACGTCGAGGATCGCGGCCAGGTGTTTGCCTGCGATCCGAGACCAGCCGCGGAAGTCATGCAGGCCGTGCGGCGTGCGACGCGCTCGGAGATCCCGGTCTTCGCCAAGCTCTCGCCCGACGTCACCGACATCGTCGCGATCGCGCGCGCATGTGTTACTGCGGGAGCCGATGGGTTGTCGATGACCAACACGTTGCTTGGCATGGTCATCGACACCGACACCCTGCGGCCCGTGTTGGCTGGCGTCACCGGTGGGCTGTCGGGTCCGGCGATTCGCCCGGTCGCACTGCGCTGTGTGTGGCAGGTTCACGCTGCGATGCCCGAGGTGCCGATCCTGGGCATGGGGGGTATTCGCACTGGTCTCGACGCCCTGCAGTTCATCCTCGCCGGCGCACGGGCGGTGTCGGTCGGCACCGAGATCTTCCACGATCCGACCGCGCCCGTGCGCATCCTTGCCGAACTCGAAGAGGCATTGGCACAGCGCGGTATCAAACGGTTGGTCGACGCTGTGGGCCTGGCGCACGGCGAACGCGTGAGCTCGCCATGATTCAACACGCGGGCGTGATATGACGGGCACTGCACCGATCGCGGTCGCGCTCGATGCGCGCGACCTCGAGACAGCTAGCGCGTGGGCGCGTGCCGTCGAACCTCATGTGAGCACACTGAAGATCGGCCTCGAACTATTTTGCCGGTACGGTCCCGAGGCCATCGCCAGCGTTCGCGGTGGCAGCCGGATCGATCTGTTCCTCGACCTGAAGTTGAACGACATTCCCAACACCGTCGCAGGCGCGGTTCGCTCAGTTGCACGCGTTCGACCCGCCTACCTCACCGTGCATGCGCTTGGTGGTCGCGCGATGATCCAGGCCGCGAAGGAAGAGTTGCCCGACGGCGTGATCACCGCGGTCACAATCTTGACCAGCCTCGAAGACGCCGACCTCGCCGAGTTCGGGATCGCGGGCGGATCGCAAGATGCGGTGCGCAGGCTCGCGCTCATGGCGGTGTCCGCGGGTGCTGGCGCGATCGTTTGTTCAGCACGCGAGGTCGCTGCGGTGCGCGCGGAGGTCGGACCCGATATCAAGCTGATTACGCCAGGGGTTCGCTCGGCTGGTGCGGACGCGAACGATCAGGCTCGCGTGGCAACCCCCGAGCAGGCGCTCGCGGACGGGGCCGATCTGTTGGTGATCGGCCGCCAAATCACCGGCGCTGCTGACCCCGGTGCAGCCGCTGCATCATTGGCCGCAGCGTTGCGTCGAGGGCTTCGAAGTTAGGGCCGCGTTGCCCGACACGGCTCGTTGTCGCTAGGTTGCGAACTCGTCGGAGCGAAAACATCGCGTCGACTCCATTCGGTCCACTCCGGCCTCGCGCCGCCACCCGTTCGAGGTGACCTTCGTGGCACTCCCGATCCTGACGCCCGAGCAGCGCGCCGATGCACTCGCGAAAGCTGCGGTCGCTCGGCAGCGTCGAGCCGAGATCAAGGCACGCCTGAAGCATTCCGGAGAATCCCTCGGCGCAGTCCTCGACCTAGGCGAACGCGACGACGTCGTGGGCAAGATGCGGGTTACCGCGTTGCTCGAATCATTGCCGGGCGTCGGCAAGGTGCGGGCCGGTCAGATCATGGAGCGACTCGGGATCGCATCGACCAGGCGGGTGCGGGGGCTAGGCACCAAGCAACGCGCCGCGCTGGTCGCGGAGTTCGGTGGTGGTCGTTCCTGAGCCGGCTCGCCTGACGGTGCTGTCCGGTCCATCTGGCGTCGGCAAGGGCACTGTGGTGGCCGCACTTGCCCGTCGCGTCCCCGAGCTTTGGGTCTCGGTATCGGTCACGACGCGATTTCCCCGGCCCGGTGAGATCGACGGCGTGAGCTACCGCTTCGTCGACGATGCGCGGTTCGACGCCATGATCGCCGCGGGTGAGTTCCTCGAACACGCGGCATACGGCAAACATCGATACGGGACGCCGCGAAAGCCGGTTGATGAGAAGCTGGCCGCCGGCGTCCCCGCGTTGTTAGAGATCGATCTGCAGGGAGCACGGCAAGTGCGGGCGGTGATGCCTGACGTCTTCTGCGTGTTCTTGACCCCTCCCTCGTGGGAGGAACTCGTCCGTCGTCTTACCGGTCGGGGCACCGAATCGCCAGAAATTGCGGCCGCCCGCCTCGAACGAGCCCGGCTGGAGTTGGCCGCCGAGCCCGAGTTCGACGCCGTGGTGGTCAACGAGTCCGTCCAGCAGGCGTGCGACGAACTGGTAAAGTTGTTGCATCTGCGCCCGTAGGCGCATCGTGCTGTTCGCTCGAACAGCGAACCGATCGAAGGGCATCGCGTGTCAGGCATTGTCGCCAGTCCCGAGGGCATCACCAATCCGCCTATCGATGACCTGCTCAAGATCGCCGACTCCAAGTACGCCCTGGTCATCTACTCTGCCAAGCGCGCCCGGCAGATCAACGCGTACTACTCCCAGCTCGGTGAGGGCCTGCTCGAATACGTCGGGCCGCTCGTCGAGACGCACCCGCACGAGAAGCCGCTCTCCGTCGCCTTGCGCGAAATCAACGGCCGGCTGCTGACCGCCGAGCCGGTCGAGGCCTGACGCCGGCGGGTGCGATGACTCCCGCATCTTCGCCTCGCGAGTCCGCATCCGACGCGGGCCGACCCCGCATCGTGCTCGGTGTGACCGGTGGGATCGCGGCCTACAAGGCGTGCGAGGTGTTGCGGCTCCTGACCGAAGCGCACTATGACGTCACGGTCGTGCCAACGCAGGCCGCATTGCAATTCGTGGGTGCGCCGACATGGGCCGCGCTGTCCGGCAATCGCGTTCGCGTCGATCTCTTTGACGACGTGCACGAAGTCGCGCACGTGCGCCTTGGTCAACAGGCCGATCTGGTCCTCGTGGTCCCTGCTACCGCCGACGTGTTGGCCCGGGCCGCTCATGGGCTGGCCGACGACTTGCTGACCAACGTCATTCTGACGGCGCGCGGCCCGGTGGTGTTTGCGCCGGCCATGCATACCGAGATGTGGAATAACCCCGCTACGGCCACCAACGTGGCGACACTGCGGTCTCGCGGCGTCATCGTGATTGAGCCCGCGGTGGGCCGGTTGACCGGCCCCGATTCGGGAATCGGCCGGCTGCCGGAGCCCGCCGAAATCGCCGAGGTGGCCCGCCGGGTGCTCAGCCGCGGTCGTGACGGGCTGCGTCCTGACTTGGTCGGACGTCGAGTGGTCGTGTCGGCCGGCGGCACCAGGGAAGCGCTGGATCCGGTCCGTTTTCTCGGCAATCGCAGCTCAGGCCGCCAGGGTTACGCACTGGCGATCACTGCGGTAGCACGCGGCGCAGAGGTCACCCTGGTCTCGGCCAACGTGGCGCTGCCGGATCCAGCCGGCGCCAAGGTCGTGCGGGTAGGTTCCGCCGAAGAACTGCGTGGTGCTGTGCTCGAGGCGGCCACGGACGCCGACGCAGTGGTGATGGCTGCCGCCGTCGCCGACTTCCGACCGGTCACCAGCTCGGCGTCCAAGATCAAGAAGTCGGACGCCGACCCGCCGGCGCTGGCGCTCACCCGCAATCCCGACGTGCTCGCCGAACTCGGCCGAGCCGATCGCGTCGGCCGGGCCGCTCAGGTCGTCGTCGGGTTCGCAGCCGAAACAGACGACGCACTGGCCAACGGACGCGTAAAGCTGGCGAGCAAGGGCGCGGATCTCTTGGTGGTCAACGAGGTCGGCGCGACGAAGGGGTTCGATGTCACCGACAACGCTGCGACGATTCTTGGCGCCGACGGCACCGCAGTCGATGTCGAGCCCGGACCCAAGGCCGCCCTCGCCGACGTTGTCTGGGATCTCGTGGCTGCTCGCCTTCTGCAGGTGTCCTAGACTCTGGCGTCATTGACGCCCGGGTGTCATGCGAGTCAATCAGTCGACCAAGGGAGCGCCGTGTCGCGCCGCTTATTCACGTCCGAGTCTGTGACCGAAGGTCACCCGGACAAGATCGCCGATCAAATCAGCGACGGCATTCTCGACGCCCTGCTCAAGGACGATCCGAAGAGCCGGGTCGCGGTCGAGACGCTCATCACGACTGGCCAGGTGCACGTCGCCGGTGAGGTGACCACAGAGGCCTGGGCCGACATTCCCGCGATCGTGCGCGAAGTGATTCTCGGGATCGGATATGACTCTTCGAAGAAGGGCTTCGACGGCGCTTCATGCGGTGTGTCCGTGTCGATCGGATCCCAGTCGCCCGACATCGCGCAGGGTGTCGACGAGGGTTACGAGCGTCGCCACGGTGAAGGCGTCGACGACCTCGATCGGCAGGGTGCCGGTGACCAGGGGCTGATGTTTGGCTACGCGTGTGACGACACCCCTGAGCTGATGCCGCTACCGATCGCCCTGGCCCACCGGCTGGCCCGCCGGTTGTCGCAAGTTCGCAAGGACGGCGTCGTGCCGTACCTGCGGCCTGACGGGAAAACCCAGGTGACGATCGAGTACGACGGCGATAAGCCGGTGCGGCTCGACACTGTCGTCGTGTCCAGCCAGCACGCTGCCGACATCGACATCGACACGTTGCTCGCTCCTGACATCGCCGAGTTCGTGGTGGCGCCGGAGATGGCCGAGCTTGGCATCGACACCGGCAGTCATCGGCTCCTGGTGAATCCGACCGGCCGTTTCGAGATCGGCGGTCCGATGGGCGACGCCGGGCTGACCGGCCGCAAGATCATCGTCGACACCTACGGCGGCATGGCCCGCCACGGCGGCGGCGCATTCTCCGGCAAGGACCCGTCCAAGGTCGATCGCTCGGCTGCGTACGCGATGCGTTGGGTTGCCAAGAACGTCGTGGCGGCCGGGCTCGCAAGTCGCTGCGAGGTGCAGGTGGCCTACGCGATCGGCAAGGCGAACCCGGTCGGACTTTTCGTCGAGACCTTCGGCACCGGCCTCGTACCCGACGAGTTGATCCAGGAAGCCGTCGTTTCGGTCTTCGACCTGCGTCCCGGCGCGATCATCCGCGACCTCGACCTGCTGCGGCCCATCTACCGACAGACCGCCGCGTACGGTCACTTCGGCCGCCCCGAGCTCGACTTCACGTGGGAATCGACCAGCCGAGCAGACGCGCTGCGCGCCGCGGCCGGTCGCTGATTCACAGGTGCGAGGCATAGCCGCGGTGGCCCACAGCCGCGGCTGAGCTCCGCACGGGGTCACTACCGTCTGGTAGGACTGCCAGCGCGATGACAGAGCCATTAACGACGCAGCGCACCCCGACCTCGAGCAGGCCGTCCCGAGCAGCAACTGGGGTCCGAACCGCTTCCCGCACTCCCGGTGGCCGTTCCCCCGGCATCAAGGTGCCGGCCGACGTCGAGCCGGTCGCACGGATCGCTGTCGAGCTCTCCTTGCCCCACCTCGATCGGCCCTTCGACTATCTGGTGCCCGAGCAGCTTGCGGCGTCGGTGGTTCCTGGAAGCCGGGTCCGAGTCCGCTTCGCCGGGCAGCTCGTTGACGGTTTCGTCCTCGACCGACTCTCGCAGACCGAGCACGCCGGCCGCCTCGCGTTCGTCGAGCGGTCGGTGTCGCCTGAGGTCGTGCTGACGCCGGAGATTGCCCGCCTCGCTCGGGCCACCGCCCATCACTGGGCAGGCACCCTTGCCGACGTCCTGCGTCTTGCGGTGCCACCCCGACATGCGCGAGCCGAGGCGCGGGCGCTGCCAACCGCGCCGGAGTTGCTCTCGCCAACGGATGACATCGGCGGGTGGGCGCGCTACGGCTCGGGTCGCCAATTCGTGCGCGCATTGCGCGACGGGAGGTCCCCCCGTGCGGTATGGCCCGCGTTGCCTGGTCCCGGCTGGCCCGCCGAGATCGGCGAGCTCGTCGCGACCACGATCGCGAGCGGGCGGGGTGCGGTGGTCGTCGTCCCCGATCGGCGCGATGTGACTCGGGTCGACACCGCCTTGCAGGCGAGGCTCGGGCCTGACCGCCACGTCGTGCTGACTGCCGACCTCGGTCCTTCTGAGCGCTACCGGCGCTTCCTGCTGGCCAGCAGGGGAGCAGTCAGCGCGGTCGTCGGCACCCGCGCCGCTGCCTTCGCGCCGGTGCCCAACCTCGGCCTGGTCGTCGTCTGGGATGACGGTGACGACCTGCACGCGGAGCCGCGGGCGCCGTACCCCCACGTGCGCGAGGTTCTTGTGCTGCGCGCCCACCTAGCGAACGCCGCGGCCGTCATCGGTGGGCACGCCGTGACGGCCGAAGCGGCCCGGCTGGTCGCCACCGGCTGGGCGAAGCTGCTCGCACCGAGCCGCATCGAGTTGCGGGCGAGCGCACCGGTCGTGCGGCCTGGCGATGACCCAGGCGCGGCGCGGCAGCCGTCAGCAGGGGGTCGGTTGCCGACCCTCGCGTGGGAAGCTGCGCACGAAGCGCTCGACAGCGAGCACCCAGTCCTGATTCAGGTGCCGCGTCGCGGTTACCTGCCGGCACTGTCGTGTGACAGCTGCCGGGCGCCGCTTCGGTGTTCCGTGTGCGCCGGCCTGTTGGCCACCGCCGGTTCGGGAAGCGCACCGACCTGCCGGTGGTGCGGGCGTATCGCGGCTGGCTGGGAGTGTCACGAATGTGGCAGCCACCGCTTTCGGGCGACCGTTGTCGGTGCGCGGCGTACTGCTGAAGAACTCGGTCGAGCCTTTCCCGGCGCGGTAGTCCGCACGTCGTCGCAGGGCCAGGTCCTGGAAACTGTGCCAGCGGGTCCGGGCCTGGTGATTTCGACACCAGGCGCCGAGCCGGTGGCCGAGGGCGGTTACGGTGCCGCGCTGCTGCTGGATGGCTGGGCCTTGCTGCAACGAGCCGACCTGCGCGCCGGCGAGGAAGCGCTGCGGCGCTGGCTGAACGCGGCCGCACTCGTTCGCCCCGCTGCCGACGGCGGACGCGTTGTCGTACTCGGCGACAGCTCGCTGCGGGCAGTACAGGCCTTGATTCGATGGGACCCGGTCGGTCACGCCGAGCGCGAACTCGCCGAGCGTGGGTCGCTCGGGTTTCCGCCGGCCGTGACGATCGCCGAGGTCCTTGGTGACGCTGACGCCGTCGATGAGTTGATTGCCGCAACGGCGCTGCCGCCTGACGTGCAGGTACTCGGCCCGGTGCCGGTCGCGATCGACCGGGTCGCGCCCGCTGGCCCACCGGAGGTCCGGGCGTTGATCCGGGTGCCGCGGACAGTTGGTGCCGACCTTGCCGCCGCTTTGCACGACGCGCAAGGCGTGCGCAGCGCACGCAAGGCACCTGTTGTCCGCGTTCGCATCGATCCGGTCGACCTTGGCTAGCGCGTTCCATCGGTAGAATCGAACCAAGCTCGCCAACGGGTCCGGTCTCGTCAACCAGTCCAGTGGTTAGCCGCTGCCTTTAGTCGTGAGGAGTCCGCGTGGCCGTTCAGCCGATTCGTCTATTCGGCGATCCCGTCTTGCGCACGCCGGCTGAACCGGTCACCACTTTCGACAAGGAGTTGCGCAACCTCGTGCGCGACCTGACCGACACCATGCGCGATGCCCCCGGCGTCGGCCTTGCGGCGCCGCAGATTGGGGTCGGGCTGCGGGTCTTCACCTACTGCGTCGACGACGAGTTCGGGCATTTGATCAACCCCTCGCTGGATCTGTCTGAGGAGCAGCAGGACGGCGACGAAGGTTGCCTCTCGTTCCCGGGGCTCGTCTATCCCTGCAAGCGCTCACTTTTTGCCGTCGCCAAAGGCTTCAACGAGTTCGGCGAGCCGATTGTCATTGAAGGCACTGACTTGCTGGCACGCTGCGTGCAGCACGAAACCGATCATCTTGACGGCGTGCTCTTCATCGACCGGCTCGAGATGGAGCAACGCAAGTTCGCGATGCGGGCGGTTCGCGAGGCCGACTGGGCGGGCGAGCCTGTTCGGGTCAAGGTCTCACCCCACGCGACGCACGGCTTGGCGCTGTAGCGAGCGTGACCCGCCGTCCCGGTGGCATGTTCGCCGAAGTGACGGGCTGAGGCGATGCGCATCCTGTTCGCCGGGACGCCGGCTGTTGCGTTGCCCGCCCTCGAGACCTTGTTGGCGTCGCCGCACGACGTGCTCGCCGTCATTACCAGGCCGGACGCCGCAGCCGGGCGTGGTCGAGTGGCCACCGGCAGCCCTGTCGGCCACCGTGCGCGCGAGGCAGGCGTCGAGGTGCTGACACCGGCCAAGCCCGCGGATGCGCAGTTCCAAGAGCGCCTACGCGCGCTCGCGCCCGACTGCATCGCCGTGGTCGCCTACGGCGCGCTCATCCCGCCGTCCGCCCTTGAGATTCCTCGCCTCGGCTGGGTCAACCTGCACTTCTCGCTGCTGCCCGCGTGGCGTGGGGCGGCGCCAGTCCAGCACGCGCTCGTGCACGGTGACGACATCACCGGCGCGACGACCTTTCTGCTCGAGGCCGGGCTCGACGCCGGGCCGGTCCTCGGCATGCTGACGGAGGAGATCCGGCCACGCGACACCGCGGGTGAGCTTCTCGGGCGGCTGTCGATCGCCGGTGCTGGGCTGCTCGCAGCGACACTTGACGGCCTTGCTGCGGACACCCTGGAAGCAGTTCCACAACGGCCGGACGGCGTCAGCCTGGCGCCGAAGATCACGCCGGCCGATGCACATCTCGACTGGACGGCGCCGGCCATGCACATCGACCGATTGATCCGCGCGTGCACTCCCGCGCCCGGCGCCTGGACGACGTTTCGTGGGCGGCGGCTCAAGCTCGGTCCGGCCCTGCTGGCGCTGACGGGTCCCACCCCGCAGCTCGCGGCCGGCGCCGTCGTCGTCGTGCGCGATGGCCTTGAGGCCGTGCTCGTCGGAACCGCGACGACGCCCGTCATGCTGTCGACGGTCCAGCCCGAGGGCAAGGCACCCATTGCCGCCGTCGCATGGGCCCGCGGCGCCCGCCTGCTACCCGACGATCGGTTCTCGTGAAGGCCAACCCACCCACCGCGGCGCGACCGCCCCGTATGCCGCGGGGACCCGCCGACCCGGTCCGCGTGGTCGCACTCGACGCGCTGCGTACCGTCCGCGAGCAGGACGCATACGCCAATCTGGTGTTGCCCGGTCTGCTTGCGAGTCGTCGGCTGGAGGCGCGCGATGCCGCGTTCGCGACCGAACTGGTCTACGGCACGTTGCGGGCACTGGGCACTTATGACGCGATCCTTGGCGAACTTGTCGATCGCCCGCTCGACGCGCTCGATCCGTTGGTCCTCGACGTACTTCGCCTCGGTACGCATCAGCTGCTGGCGACCCGGATCGGCGACCACGCGGCCGTCGATGAGTCGGTGAAGTTAGCGCGAGACAAGGTCGGACACGGGCCCACCGGTCTGGTCAATGCGGTGCTGCGCAAGGTTGCCGCGCGCGATCTGGCCGGCTGGTGCACGGCGATCTCGCCGCGCTTCGACCTTGACCCGATCGGGAACCTGTCGCTCACGCACAGCCATCCGCGCTGGATCGTCGAAGGATTCCGCGACGCACTCGGCGGCGATCTCGACGAAACGACGGCACTGCTCACCGCCGACAATGTCCGGCCGGCGGTCACCCTTGTCGCCCGGCCCGGGCGCTGTGACGTCGTTGAATTGGTCGCTCTCGGCGCGCGCCCCGGCAGGTGGGCGCCGACGGCGGCGATCCTCGACGGAGGGGCTCCGACTGCCCTCGCCGCCGTCCGCGAGGGTCGGGCCGGCGTCCAGGACGAAGGCAGTCAGTTGGTCGCGCTCGCGCTGGCCGCTGCACCGATCGACGGCAGCGACCTGCGTTGGCTCGACATGTGCGCAGGCCCTGGTGGCAAAGCGGCACTGCTGGCCGGACTGGCCGCCGGGCGCGGCGCGCGGCTGCTTGCCGTCGAACGCCAACCGCACCGCGCGCGATTGGTCAGCCACGCGGTCGCCGATACCGCTGACGTAACGGTCGCCGATGGTCTCGCGCCGCCTTGGGTGCCTGCCTCGTTTGATCGGGTTCTGGTCGACGTCCCGTGTTCTGGGCTTGGTGCTTTGCGGCGGCGCCCCGAGGCTCGATGGCGCCGCACGCTCGCTGACGTCGAGGCCCTGCGGCCGCAGCAGGTCGCGCTCTTGCGATCGGCTCTCGATGCAGTCCGCCCCGGTGGGCTGGTCGCTTACGTCACCTGCTCGCCCCATCTGCGCGAGACCAGGTCGGTCGTCGACGAGGTGCTCGGCGACCGATCCGGCGCAGCGGTCGAGCGCGTCGACGTGCGGCCTTACCTGCCGGGTGTCGAATTCCTCGGCGACGGTCCCGACGTGCAGTTGTGGCCACATCGGCACGGCACCGACGCGATGTATATCGCGCTTTTGCGTGGCTCCGCATAAGGGAGTTGGCGTCCGACGCGCGCCCTAGACTCCCAGCCATGGCTGTGCAGATCGCGCCGAGCATCCTGTCTGCCGATTTTGCGCGGCTGGCCGACGAGGCGGCGGCGGTTGCCGGCGTCGCCGACTGGTTGCACGTCGACGTCATGGATAACCACTTCGTGCCGAACCTGACGCTCGGCGCGCCCGTTGTCGCTGCGCTGCACAAAGCGGCCGCCCTGCCCCTCGACTGCCACCTGATGATCGATAACCCCGATCGCTGGGCCGTGAAATACGCCGAGGTCGGCGCGGGCAATGTGACGTTCCACGCTGAGGCCGCGGCCGACGTCGTCCAGACGGCGCGGTCGATCAGGGCCGCCGGCGCGCGAGCCGGGCTGGCAGTGAAGCCAGGCACCGACGTCGAGAGCTACCTCGACGTGCTGGGCGAGTTCGACATGCTGCTCGTGATGACGGTCGAGCCCGGGTTTGGCGGGCAGGAGTTCCTCGCGGCGATGCTGCCCAAGGTGGCACGAGCCCGAAAGTACCTGCGCGACACCGGCCTGCCGTTGTGGATTCAGGTCGACGGCGGCGTCACAGAGGCGACGATCGAGGAGTGCGCGCGAGCGGGCGCTGACGTTTTCGTGGCCGGGTCCGCGGTCTACGGCGCGCATGATCCGGCTGCAGCAGTCTCTGCTCTACGCCATCGGGCCACCGTCTTTGCTGCAGAAGCGCAAGGATCGGGCCGATGACGCTGGTGAGACAGCTGGTCAGACAGCTGGTGAGACAGCCGCTGCTGTGAAAAGAGCTGTCGACTGAAGGGCGAGAGGCAGGGGCGTGGACGCGTCAGGTCCTGAACGGGGCACGATCCTGGTCGTCGACGACGACGCGGACATCGTCCGCTTCGTGGAGATGAACTTGCGCCTCGAGGGCTACCGGGTGCTCACCGCTCGCGACGGTCTCGAGGCCCTGGATATGGTCGCCACCGAGGTTCCTGACCTGGTCCTTCTCGACGTCATGCTCCCCGGCGTTGACGGGGTCGAGGTGACCCGCCGGTTGCGTGCAGACAGCCGCACGGCGACGCTGCCAGTCATCATGCTGACTGCGAAGACGATGACCGCCGACCGGGTACTCGGCCTAACGACGGGTGCCGACGACTACATCATCAAGCCGTTCGACACCCTCGAGCTCGTTGCTCGGGTGAAGTCCACGTTGCGGCGCAACGCCGAAGCGCGTGCGGTCTCGCCCCTGACGAGCCTGCCGGGAAACGTGAGGATCGAGGACGAGATCGCCAGTCGAGTAAGCAGTGGCAGCCCGTTCGCCGTTGCCTACCTCGACCTCGACAACTTCAAGGCGTTCAACGACGCACACGGATTTCTGCGTGGCGACCAGGTGATCCTGCTGCTCGCGACCGCGTTGCGGCGGGCGGTCGTCGGCGCGCAACCTCCGGCGTTCATCGGGCACGTCGGGGGAGACGACTTCGTGCTGGTCTGCCGTCCCGAACAGGTCGAAGACCTGAGCTTCGCTGCGGTCGAATACTTCGACCAGAAGTCGCCGTCCTTGCATGATCCGGCCGATGTCGCACGCGGCTACCTGGAGGTCGTCGACCGTAAGGGCGTAATGCGCGACTACCCGCTGGTTTCCGTCTCCGTCGGCATCGCCACTAGCGAGCGCCGCCGATTCGGTGACTACCGCGAGGTCGTCATCGTCGCGACCGAGATGAAGGGCGTGGCGAAGGGCGAGATCGGGTCGGCGATCGCCGTCGACCGTCGCGCCGTCTGAATTGGGGGACGGGTTGGCTCGCGGCGTGTCAAACTGGTCTCGTACAGCAACGTGCGCTCCGGGGTCGGTGTAATCCCGAACCGGCGGTGACAGTCCGCGACCCGACCGAGAACCTGTGTACCTCAGGCGATTGATCGGTTGACCCGGTGGAACTCCGGGACCGACGGTGAAAGTCCGGATGGGAGGCGGCGCGCGGGCGGTTCGCGGCTTGCGTGTCGCGGCCTCGTTCGCCGACGTCTTCACTCGCCCAAGGGGGGCCCAAGGGTGAGGAGACGCAGATGAGTGCAACGCCAGGTCCGGTTGCCGTCACTGCCATGCGCCGAGCGATCGCCCTCGCCGAACTCGGTCTCGGATCCACCAGCCCCAATCCGATCGTCGGTTGCGTCATCGTCGGACCTGACGATTCGATCGTCGGTGAGGGTTATCACACCCGTGCCGGCGATCCTCATGCCGAAGTCAATGCCTTGCGGGATGCCGGGGGGCGGGCGTTGGGCGCGACCGCTTTCGTGACGTTGGAGCCATGCCGTCACACCGGTCGAACGCCACCTTGCACGCAGGCGCTCATCGAAGCGGGCGTAACACGGGTCGTGTTCGCCGTTGCCGACCCCGACCCGGTAGCCGGTCATGGTGCCGACGACCTGCGCGCTGCGGGCGTGCTCGTCGAGGAAGGTCTGCTCGGCGACGAGGCGGCTGGATCGAATGAGGCCTGGCTTCATCACGCGCGCACTGGGCGACCCTTCGTGACATGGAAGTACGCAGCTACGCTCGACGGCCGCGTCGCCGCGGCCGACGGCACCAGCCGCTGGATCACCGGCGAGGCGGCACGGCACGACGTCCATCGGCTGCGGTCGCGCAGCGACGCCATCGTGGTCGGAACCGGCACTGTGCTGGCTGATGATCCGCGCCTTGACGTGCGGCTGCCCGATGCCCCGAACTCCAACCGGCCGCTTCGCGTCGTGGTCGGTCGTCGCCCAGTGCCGTCTGGGTCGAAGGTGCTCGACGACGCGGCGCCCACCGTGCTGTTGACCGAACATGACCCGAAGTCGGTGCTTGCCTACCTGAGCGGTCGAGACGTCGTGAGCGTACTGCTCGAGGGTGGCCCGACACTGGCTGGCTCATTCGTCGCCGCCGGGATGGTCGACCGCGTCGTTGCGTATCTGGCGCCGTCCTTGCTCGGATCGGGGCGTGCGGCGCTGGGCGATGCGGGAATCGACACGCTGCGCTCCGCCTTGAGACTGCACGTCGACGCCGTCGATCTCATCGGTGAGGACATCCGGATCAGCGCGACGCCAAGACCGATACCAACCACAGGGGAGTAGACGTGTTCACCGGCATTGTCGAGGAGCTCGGCACGATCGTCGCCGTGGACGAGACCGCGGTTGGTAGCGAGCGTGCCGTCCGCGTGACCATCGAGGGCCCGTTGGTGAGTTCGGACGTCGTCGTTGGCGACTCGATCGCCGTTTCCGGCGTGTGTCTGACGGTTGTCGACGCGTCATCGGGCCGCTTCACCGCAGACGTGATGCTGGAGACGCTCACCCGCTCGACTCTGCACGATGCCGGCGTCGGCACATCCGTCAACCTTGAACGCGCGGTCACCCTGCAAACGCGGTTGGGCGGCCATCTCGTACAAGGTCACGTCGACGGCACCGGCGTGGTGGTCCGCCGCGAGCACACGCCCGAGTGGGACGTCGTGGAGTTCTCGTTGCCGGGTGAGTTGGCGCGATACGTCGTGCAGAAGGGCTCGATTGCCGTCGACGGCGTTTCGTTGACGATCGCTGCGATCGGTGCCGAATCGTTCTCGGTCAGCCTCATCCCGACGACCCTGCAACGCACCACGTTGGGCGCGAAAGCCATGGGTGCCGGCGTCAATCTTGAGGTTGACGTGATGGCGAAATACGCCGAGCGCCTGCTGGGGTTGGCCACAGTAGAGGGTCATGCATGAGCGCGATCAATTGGCTCTACACAGCGCAGTGGCATATCGGCAGCCAGGCGATCTACTACCGCGAGATCTTCGGCAACCTGTTCGGCCTCGCATCCGCGATCGGCGGCATGCGTCGCCAGGTCTGGGCGTGGCCCGTCGGCATCGTGGGCAACGTGATGCTGTTCACGGTGTTCCTGGGCAGCTGGACGTCGCACTCCCATCAAGCACCGCTGATCGGGCAAGCCGGGCGTCAGGTGTTCTTCGTCATCACCAGCATCTACGGGTGGTACCGGTGGTCACACTCCCGGGCGTCTTCGGACGCCCCCGCGGTGACACCTCGATGGGCGACCCGCCGGGAGCGCATAATCCTGTTTTCGGCGGCAGCCGTGGCGCTTGTCGTGTGCGATGTCGCGTTTCATCTGATCGGCGAGGGCTTCCCGGTGCAGTGGTGGTACTACCTCGCCGACTCGTGGATCTTCGTCGGCTCGATGGTCGCGACGTATGCGATGGCCCGTGGCTGGACCGACTTCTGGTTGTGCTGGATCGCGGTCGATGTCGTCGGCGTCCCTGAGTTGCTGCACTTCCACTACTACCCGTCGGCCGCGTTGTACGGGATTTATGCCGGCTTCGTGATTTGGGGATTTTTCGTATGGCGACAACTGCAGCGAACCGCGCCGACCTCTCGCGGACTCTCACCAGTACCTCAGGAGGCGACCGGATGACGTTCGACAGCATCGAGCGCGCGATTGAGGAGATCGCCGCCGGCCGCGCGATTGTCGTGGTTGACGACGAAGACCGGGAGAACGAGGGCGACCTCGTCGCCGCGGCGTCCAAGGTGACACCTGAACTCGTGGCGTTCATGGTGCGACACACCAGTGGCGTGCTGTGCGTACCGATGAAAAGCGAAACGCTCGATCGGCTCGGCCTGCCGCCGATGACCGCACGCAACGAGGATGCGAAGCAGACGGCATACACGGTCTCGGTCGACGCGCGGCGTGGAGTGACGACGGGCATCTCCGCAGCGGATCGGGCACACACGATTCGGGTCCTCGCCGATTCGGCCACGGAACCCTACGAACTGACCCGTCCCGGGCACGTTTTCCCGTTGCGCGCAGTCGAGGGCGGCGTGTTGCGGCGCGCTGGACACACCGAGGCGGCAGTCGATCTCGCGGTGCTCACAGGCATGACACCGGCCGGTGTGATCAGCGAAGTCGTCAACGACGACGGTTCGATGGCTCGGCTACCGCAGTTGTTGGAGTTCGCCGGCGAGCACCAGCTGGCGATCGTGTCCATCGCCGACCTCGTCGCCTACCGGCGTCGGCACGAGACGACCGTCGAGCGCATCGCCGAGGCTCGGTTGCCTACGTTCCACGGCGAATGGCGGGCGGTCGGGTATCGCAGCCTCATCGACGGCGCTGAGATGATCGCACTCGTCATGGGTGAGGTCGGCGGCTCCGATGAAGCCGAGGACGTTTTGGTGCGTGCGCACTCCGAATGCCTGACCGGTGACGTGTTCGGTTCGTTGCGCTGCGATTGCGGTCCGCAGTTGGACGCCGCGATGTCGGCCATCGCTGCGGAAGGCAGAGGCGTTGTCTTGTACATCCGCGGTCACGAGGGGCGTGGCATCGGACTCATGCGCAAGCTGCATGCTTACGAGCTACAGGACAGCGGGGCTGACACGATAGACGCGAACCTTGAGCTCGGCCTGCCCGCGGATGCGCGCGACTACGGCACCGGCGCGCAGATACTCGTCGACCTCGGCGTGAAGTCGATGCGCCTGCTGTCAAACAACCCGGCGAAGCGAGTCGGCCTCGAGGGTTGGGGTCTGCGAGTGGTCGGCCGCGTTCCGTTGCCGACCCATGCCAACCCCGACAACATGCGGTACCTGCTGACCAAGCGAGACCGGATGGGACACGACCTCTTGCTGCCAGGCCACCCCGAATTGCTGTCTGGCGAGGCGTCGCTGCCTGACGGCGGGCTGATTCCTGACGATCAGCCAGGCGCGTTGTCATGAGCGGTACCGGTCGCCCTGCCCTCGATGCTGTGGCAGCGACGGGCTTGAGCTTGGGCATCGTGGCGTCCCGCTGGAACAGCGAGATCGTCGACGCTCTGCTCGACCGGGCAGTTGAGGCGGCGCGGGCATCCGGCGTGCCCAAACCCACCGTCGTCCGGGTTGCTGGCGCTTTGGAACTGGCCGTGATCGCCCAGCAACTTGCGGTCGACCACGACGCGGTGGTGTGTCTTGGTGCGGTCATCAAGGGCGGCACGCCGCACTTCGACTATGTCTGCGACGCGGTGACCGCCGGGCTCACCCGTATTGCGCTGGACGCCGCCACCCCGATCGGCAACGGTGTGTTGACCTGTGACAACCTTGCGCAGGCTTTGGACCGCTGCGGCCTGCCCGACAGCGCAGAGGACAAGGGATGGGAGGCGACGGTGGCCGCGCTTGATTCCGCGCTCGTGTTGCGTGATCTGCGACATCGAAAGGCCTCCGTCGGTCCAGGATTTAGCGGGCCGACGGCCAACTGAGCCGCGCCGTCCCCGATCCGAGAGGCAACCACCGTGCTGTCCCTAGTTCTGCCCAAGGGCTCGCTCGAAGCCGCCACGCTTGAGTTGTTCGAAGCCGCTGACTTGCGGGTGAGCCGTGGGTCAGATCGCGACTATCACGCGTCGATCGACGACCCGCGGATCGACACCGTGCGGTTCCTACGGCCGCAGGAGATCCCGACGTACGTCGAGCAGGGTCTCTTCGACCTCGGAATCACCGGACGTGACTGGATCACCGAGACCGACGCCGACGTCGTGTCGGTGGGGGAACTGGAGTATTCGAAGGCAACGAGCAATCCGGTGCGGATCGTCCTCGCGGTGGTCAAGGAACACGCCGCGAGCCGCGGCAGCGAGCTGCCCGACGGCGTCCGTGTCTCGACGGAATTCCCGCAGCTGACCAAGCGCTATTTCGAGAGCATCGGCGTGAAGGCGAAGATCGTGCCGAGCTACGGCGCGACCGAGGCGAAGGTGCCCGACATCGTCGACGCCATCGTCGATCTCACTGAGACCGGCACCAGCCTGCGCAAGCACGGGTTGAAAATCATCGACACGTTGCTGACGTCGCGTACCGAACTCATCACGAACGCGGCGGCATACGCCGACGTCGAAAAGCGGGCCGCGATGGACGACGTGATGTTGCTGCTGCGGGGCGCTGTGCGGGCGCGCGGCAATGTCCTCATCAAGCTCAACGTGGACGACGGCCAGCTGGCCGCGGTGCTGGCCGTGTTGCCGTCGATGGGCTCTCCGACCGTGACTGCGTTGGCATCCGGTGACATGCACGCGGTCGAGTCGGTAGTGCCCAAGCGCGGCGTGAACACATTGATCCCGACTCTGAAGGCCGCCGGCGCGCGCGACATCCTCGAGATAGCGATCTCGAAGATCGTCGAGTGATCAGTACTGCGGTCGGGCTTCGCGGTCGTAGCGCCGCAGCCGCGGAATCACCCCGGTAAGGCCGAGTGCAAGCCCGATCGCAAGGCCAATAAGCGGAAGCGCGAGCTCGCTGCAGATGCTCAGCGCTGATCGCGCCGAGGACAGGCCGCCCGCGCCGCCGCACGGCAACGTCTTTGCAATGCCGGCCTTGGAGACCTTGTTCGACGCGTTCTTCGTCCGAGCCGGTGCCCACAATCGTCGCGGAGCCGGCACAGTTGGTGGTGTTGGTCGTGAACGTCGCGGCAGCAGGCTCGGCCAAGGCAAGCACGCTGCCGCCGCTCAAGACCGCCGCTGCCACGCGGCCGCGACGGATGCACGCCTGGAGCGCGAGGCCGGCGAATCCGGGTCAAGCGCATGCGTGACGAAACCACGCGGCGGTCTTCCGGTTGAATACTCAATTCTGGCGACCTGCGTTCCCCTGGTAGTCTGAACAAGCGACCGGTGCCGCGCTCACGCGTGATATCCGCAAGTGGAGGCTTCCTCCCACCTCTTCGGCGTCCGCGTCGAAAGGTTCGGTCGGCCGCCGCAGGCTGAACGCCCGCGGTTGGTGGCGACGTGTGCACGTTGGTGCAGACGGCGTCCGGCCTTGCCGTAGGAGCCCTGCATGCGACGTCGTGCGGGGCTTTTCGCGTGTCCGGGCAGGCCAGCCCGGTGGCGCGCACAACCGCCGGCGGATCGTTCTTATCCAACCCAGTAGGAGGTCCCATCAGCGTCGAGCCCCGCATCAACGACCGGATCCGTGTTCCTGAGGTTCGGCTCGTCGGTCCAAACGGCGAGCAGGTCGGCATCGTCCGCATTGAAGACGCTCTTCGTTTAGCCGAAGAAGCAGATCTCGACCTCGTCGAGGTCGCCCCCATGGCAAGGCCACCGGTGGCCAAGCTCATGGACTACGGCAAGTTCAAGTACGAGTCCGCGGTGAAAGCCCGCGAGGCCCGCAAGAACCAGGCGCAGACCGTCATCAAAGAGATGAAGCTCCGACCGAAGATCGACGTACACGACTACGAGACCAAGAAGGGTCACGTTGTGCGCTTCCTCAAGGAAGGCGACAAGGTCAAGATCACCATCATGTTCCGTGGTCGCGAGCAATCGCGGCCGGAGATGGGCGCCCGGCTACTCCAGCGGCTCGCCGAAGATGTCGTCGACCTCGGGTTCGTCGAATCGGCACCCAAGCTCGACGGCAGAAACATGATCATGGTGTTGGGCCCGCATAAGAAGAAGGCCGACTTCAGGGCGGAACGGGCGGCCGGTCGCGCGCACGATGACCATGATCTTGCGCACGAGTTGCTGGCCGAACACGCCCCGGCAGCAGCTGCGCCCGCCCCGGCAAAAGCAGCCGCACCCCGGCCCGCCGCGGCGGCGCCGCCGGTAGTGACAGCACCGGCGGTGGCCGAGGAGGTGGCCGAGGTCCTGCAGGTCGGCGAAGCCGCGGTTGCCGAGACGCCAGCGCCTGCCAAGACTGCAGCAAAGGCTGCGGCACCCAAGGTGCCGACGCCGCGCGCACCGGCGAAGGTGCCAGCAAAGGCTGCCGCGCCCAAGGCGCCGCCGAAGCCGAGAGCGCCGGCTGCGAAGAAGGTCAGCCAGCCAGCGGACGGCGCCGAGACGCCCGCCTGACTGCACAGTCCGACTGCACAGTTCGACTGCACCGCTCAGTTCGACCGCACCGCACAGTTACCGACATGAAGGAGACGACGGCGACCATGCCGAAGAACAAGACCCATAGCGGTGCCAAGAAGCGATTTTGGATCAGCGGCTCGGGCAAGGTCATGCGCCGCCGTGCGCATCGCAACCACTACCTCGAGCACAAGCCGTCGACCTTGACGCGCCGCCTCAACAACGAGGTCGTCGCATCAGCGCCCGACACCAAGCGCGCCAAGAAGCTGCTCGGTCTGTAGTTCGCCCTACTCGTCGTCCGATGAGCCGGCCCCGTTGGGCGCCGGACTGAACAAGGAGTTTCCAGGTGGCACGCGTGAAGCGGGCGATTAACGCCCAGAAGAAGCGCCGGGTTGTCCTCGAGCGGGCAAGTGGGTACCGCGGCCAGCGCTCGCGGCTCTACCGCAAGGCCAAAGAGCAGCTGCTGCATTCGGCGACCTACAGCTACCGCGACCGGCGCGCGCGCAAGGGCGACTTCCGCCGGTTGTGGATCCAGCGCATCAACGCGGCCGCGCGGCTGCACGACATGACCTACAACCGCCTGATCCAAGGGCTGAAGGCGGCGGGCGTCGAGGTCGACCGCAAGAACCTTGCCGAGCTCGCGGTGTCTGACGACGCGGCGTTCGCGGTGCTGGTCGAGGTCGCCCGCAAGGCACTCCCCGTGACTGGGTCGGTCGCGGGCGCCGAGACCGCCGCCTGATCGAGTGTCTGCGGACGTCGTCGGGTCGCGCAGCGAGTTGACCGACGTCCGGTCGCCGCGGGTCAAGGCGGCGAAGCGACTGCTGAAGCGGTCGTTTCGAGTGCAGGATCGGGCGTTCTTGGCCGAAGGGCCGCAGGCTGTCCGCGAGGCTCTGGTCAATGCGGCAGACAGCGGGAGGGGCGTTCGCGAGCTCTTCGTCACAGCTGACGCCAGGGGGCGACACCCTGAGCTGATGCAGCGGGCGGCCGCTCTCGGCGTCCCCATTCATCTTGCTAGTGGCGCGGTGCTTGGCGAACTGTCCGAGACCGTGACCCCGCAGGGCGTGGTGGCGGTGTGCGACGTGCTGGACGTCGCGTTGCCGAGGGCACTAGAGCTCAGCCGGGACGCCGATGTGCCGGCGCTCTTCGTTCTACTAGCCGCCGTCCGCGACCCAGGTAATGCCGGAACCGTGCTACGCACGGCCGATGCGGCTGGCGCGTCGTCGGTGGTGTTCAGCGACAACTCCGTCGATCCGTACAACGGCAAGTGTGTTCGAGCTTCCGCAGGCAGCGTCTTCCACCTGCCGATCGTGGTCGGTGAACCGGTGCTTGCTGCGATGGCCAGTTTGCGATCGTCGGGGCACCACGTCTTGGCCGCCGACAGCAGGCCTGACGCAGAAAGCCTCGACGAGCTCGATCGCGACGGCCGGCTCGGCCAACCGACGACGTGGGTCTTCGGGAACGAGGCCTGGGGACTCCCCGCCGACGTCGTCGAGGCCGCCGACGTAGCGGTTCGTGTTCCCATCTACGGGCGCGCCGAGAGCCTGAACCTCGCGGCCGCCGCTGCCGTCTGCCTCTACGCGTCGGCCCGCGCCCGCCGGCGTGTGTGAGCGGAGTGACGCCCGGCATCCGTGGGTAGTGTCTTGATCATCCGGTCAGGAGGCCGACGCCGTGGCACCAGGTATTGAGCACGAGAAGGCCGCCTTCGACGCATTGCCCGATGGTGTGCTCATCGCCGACGCGGCGGGCACCGTGGTGCTCGTGAATGTGGCCGGATCGGCGCTGTTGCGTCGCAGCATCGACGAGACGCTGGGTCGCGACTATCGGGAGGTCCTCCCGCTGACTGACGCGGTCGGTCGCGATTGGTGGGCCTGCACCCGACCGTATGACGGCCTCGCGATTCGCACCGGCCAGCCCGAGCGGCGGCTCATGTTGCCTGACGAGCGCGAGCTCTACGTCACGGCGCGCTACGTGCGCGCCGGCAAACGCGAGCCCCTTCAACAGCTTGTCGTGAGCTTTCGCGGCGCGACCGAACGCGAGCGGGCCGAACGCGATCGAGCCGATCTTGTCTCGACCGTGGCCCACGAACTGCGTTCGCCACTGACGAGTGTGAAGGGCTTCACCGCGACGCTGCTGAACAAGTGGGACCGGTTCAACGACGAACAACGGCTGCTGATGTTGCAGACGGTCAACGCCGACGCCGATCGGGTCACCCGTCTCATCGCGGAGCTGCTCGACGTTTCGCGCATCGACGCCGGTCGGCTCGAACTGCATAAGCAGGTGGTCGACGTGCCGGCTGCAGTCCGGCGGTTGATCTCCGGCCGCGTCGCGTCCGGCGACCCGCCCGAGCGCTTCGAGGTGGTCGCCGCGACTTTGTTGCCAGAGATGTGGCTGGATCCGGACAAGCTCGACCAGGTGCTGGCCAACCTGGTCGACAACGCGATCCGACACGGGGCCGGAACGGTCACCGTGACGATCGCCGCTACCGACGACGGCATAGTCCTGACGGTGGCCGATGAGGGCGATGGTGTTGCTGCCGACATCCGCAACTTGGTGTTTCGCCGGTTTTGGCGAGCCGGCCGCCGCGGCGGTACCGGGCTCGGCCTCTACATCGTCAAGGGGCTCGTCGAAGCCCACGGTGGCCAGGTCGCTGTGCTCGACGCGCCCGCAGGCGGGGCCAGCTTCCGGATCTCATTGCCGACGGGGACGCCTGCGTTCGCCCTCTAGACTCACGGGTGATCCCGCACACCTTGGAGAGTCGCCCCGTGTCCGCGCCGAACAGCAACTACGACCCCGTCGAGGTGAGCCCATTGCGCGCCGACGAGGTCGAGCGGTTTCGCGACGAGGCCTTGGCCGCGATCGCGGACGCCGCCGACCTCGATCAGCTGAAGGAGCTGCGGTTGGCTCACGCCGGCGACCGCTCTCCGCTCGCACTCGCGAACCGCGAGATCGGCGCTCTGCCACCACAAGCCAAAGCCGATGCCGGACGACGGGTTGGTCAGGCTCGTGCGGCCGTTGCCGCCGCGCTCGCCGAACGCGAAGCAGTACTGCTCGCCCAGCGCGACGCACGGATCCTGGTCGAAGAAGCCGTCGATGTCACGTTGCCGTGGGATCGCGTACCGCGTGGTGCCCGGCATCCGATCTCTACGCTCACCGACCGCATCGTCGACGTCTTTATTTCGATGGGCTGGGGTGTTGCTGAAGGCCCCGAGGTCGAGGCGGAGTGGTTCAACTTCGACGCGCTCAACACACCGGCCGATCATCCGGCGCGCGCGTTGGCCGACACCTTCTTCATCGAGTCCGCCGACAGCGGCGTGGTCTTGCGCACCCACACGTCGCCTGTTCAGGCGCGCACCCTGCTCACGCGCAAGCCGCCGATCTATATCGTCGCTCCCGGCCGCACGTTTCGCACCGACGAGCTTGATGCGACGCACACGCCGGTCTTCAATCAGTGCGAGGGCCTTGCTGTCGACGAGGGTCTGACAATGGCCAACCTGCGCGGAACGCTGGACGCATTCGCCGAGGCCATGTTCGGCGTCGGAGTCGTCACTCGACTGCGGCCGCACTTCTTCCCCTTCACCGAGCCATCGGCTGAGGTCGATCTGCGTTGCTGGGTATGCCACGGCGCTTCGGTCGGTCATCCGGAGAACCCGTGTCGCACCTGCCGGTCTGAAGGTTGGATCGAGTGGGGGGGCTGCGGCATGGTCAACCCGCGGGTGCTGATCGCCTGCGGCGTCGACCCGCAGCGCTACACCGGATTCGCGTTCGGCATGGGCATCGAACGCACGCTGATGTCACGCCACGGCGGAGGCGACATGCGTGACGTCGTCGAGGGCGATGTGCGTTTCGCCCTCGCATTCGGCCCGGAGGCCTGAGGTGCGCGTAGGGCTGTCGTGGTTGCGGGAAATCGTCGCAATCCCGGCACAAGATGGCGGTCACGAGGTCGCGGATCGTTTTGTACGCGCCGGATTCGAGGTCGACTCGATCGAGGTCGAGGGCTCGGTGTCTGGCCCGGTCGTCGTGGGCGAGGTTGTGTCGTTCGACGACGAGCCGCAGACCAACGGCAAGACCATCCGGTGGTGCCAGGTTCGGGTGGCCGAAGGCGCCGAGCCGCGCGGCATCGTGTGCGGTGCCCACAACTTCGCCGCCGGTGATCGCGTCATTGTCGCGCTGCCCGGTGCGGTGTTGCCTGGTGGGTTCGCAATCTCTGCGCGCAAGACCTATGGCCATATCAGCGACGGCATGATCTGTTCGGTCCGCGAGCTCGGCATCGGAGACGACCACACAGGCATCTTGGTGTTGCCGCTAGGTACCCCGCTGGGGGGTGACGCGGGGGTGTTTCTCGGGCTCGGTGACGACGTCCTCGACGTTTCGCCCACCCCCGACCGCGGTTACGCGATGTCGGTGCGCGGCCTTGCGCGCGAACTGGCGGCGTCATACCGCAGGCCGTTCGATGACCCGGCGCAGGCAGTACCGGTGGCCGCCGGAAGCGCGGACGCCGGGTGGCCGGTGCGCATTGACGACACGAGCGGGTGCGACCGTTTCGTCGCGCAGATCGTGCGAGGGATCGACCCGACGCGCAGCTCACCGGACTGGATGCAGCGCCGACTGCAGACTGCTGGCGTGCGTTCGGTGAGCCTCGCCGTCGACGTTACGAACTACGTCATGCTCGAGCTCGGCCAGCCGCTGCATGCCTACGATCTCGCCAAGCTGCGCGGGCCCATCGTGGTTCGCCGCGCGTTGCCGAACGAGCGGGTGCGCACGCTCGATGATGTCGATCGGGCAACGCATCCCGACGATCTGCTGATCACTGACGACAGCGGAGCTATTGGTATCGCCGGCGTGATGGGCGGTGCGACCACTGAGATCGATGCCACGACGTCGCAGGTGTTGATCGAAGGCGCCCACTTTACGGCGTCCGTCATTTCGAGAAGCGCACGTCGGCACAGCTTGTTGAGTGAGGCGTCGCGTCGCTTCGAACGCGGTGTCGATCCTGCAGTTGCATCCGTCGCAGTTCAACGTGCTGCGGATCTCCTTGCCGAGTTCGGGGGAGGCACACCCGAGAGCACGTCGACCGACGTCGGCGAACGGCCACCGCCGGCAGTGATCGCCATCCCCGCCACGCTGCCCGCGCAGGTAGTCGGCGTCGACTACGACCTCGACGAGGTGCTCGGCAGCTTGCTGGCTGTGGGCTGCGGGGTCGAGCACGCAGGCACTGAGTTGTCGGTGACGGTTCCAAGCTGGCGCCCTGACCTGCGTGACCCGTTCGACCTCGTGGAGGAGGTCGCGCGTCTCGTCGGTTATGACCGGATCCCGTCAATAGTGCCGGTACCACCACGCAGTGGTGGGCTGACCGAAGCCCAGCGTGCCCGCCGCCGGATCGCCACTGCGCTCGCCGACGCGGGCTATGTCGAAGCACCGAGCTATCCCTTCATCAGTCCTGATGACCTCGACGCCCTGGGGCTTGGTCCCGATGATCCGCGGCGACGCACGCTGCGGTTGGCGAACCCAATCTCCGACGAGCAGCCCGACTTGCGCACGACGCTGCTGCCAGGCCTGCTTTCTACGCTGCGTCGCAACATCTCGCGCGGCAACACCGACGTGGCGCTCTTCGAGACCGGGCTGGTCTATCGCATCGACGATCGCGAGAACGGGCTGGTTCGGCCACCTCGGTTGCCGGTCGATCGCCGTCCGACTGACGACGAGCTCGCCGCGCTCGACGCGGCACTTCCTCGTCAACCGCGCCGGCTCGCGGTCGCACTCGCCGGCGACCGCGAACGGTCGGGCTGGTGGGGCTCCGGTCGTGCCGTGCAGTGGGGTGACGCCGTCGAGGCGGCGCGAACCGTTGCGCGCGAAGTTGGCGTCGTCCTCGATGTTGCTGCCGACGAGCACGCGCCGTGGCACTCGGGCCGTTGTGCAGTCCTGCGCATCGGCGGTGTTGTGGTCGGGCACGCGGGGGAGTTGCATCCGCGGGTCGTCGAGGCATTCGGTTTGCCGCCGCGCACCGCAGCGGCCGAGCTCGACCTCGACGCCGTCGTCGCTGCAGCGGCCGGCCTCGCGACTGCGCCGACGCTCTCGACCTATCCGCTAGCAACGTCCGACGTTGCGTTGGTGGTTGCAGCCGACGTGCCGGCGATCGACGTCGAGGCTGCGCTGCGTGCCGGAGCCGGCCCGCTGCTCGAGGCGCTGCGACTCTTCGACGTGTACGAAGGCCCCGGAGTCGCCGAGGGCAGTCGCTCGTTGGCGTACCGGCTGTCGCTGCGTGCGCCCGACCACACGTTGACCGCCGACGAAGTCAACGCCATTCGCGACGCAGCGGTCGCAGAAGCCGGCCGCCAAGTAGGCGCAGCTCTGCGCAGCTAGGGCGCGTCGGTCACGTTCAGCGGAGCCTGTCCTCGAACGTCGCGTGGGCCGCGGCAGCCAGGGTCGCCGACGACTCGCCCATGTAGAGCTCTCTCTACCGCCGGTCTCAGCTCAACAGCGTGTCGATGGCGATGGTCCGCCCCCGCAATTCTGGTGCCTGCTCGTACAACGCGTCACGGCCTGCCTCGGAGTAAATCGAAAGCGTGAAGGTCTCGTTCCCCTTTGTCCATGCCCAAGTGAGTGCGATGGGACCGATGTTGCTCGTGGTCGCGGCGTCGTCGCGGCTCCAACCGTCGGCGGTGAGCCGCCGATCAAACCAGGCCAGCACCTGCGCCCAGGTGTCGTTTGTTGCCTCATCGCGGGAGAAGACCGCCGGGAAGGGATGGTCACCGTCCCAATAGCTCTCGTGCCCTCCAGTGAGTCGCGTGGCGACGACTGCGCCGGGATAGATCAGCTGCGCCGCCGGACTTTGCTTGAGTTCCGCGAGCGTCGGCTTGGGTTTAGGTGGCAAGGTCGTTCGGTACCACGCCCAACTGCCGCCCATGATGGCGATGGCAGCAATCAATGCGCCGATGCGCGTGTGAGTCCCGCCCCGAGCAGCTGCGGCCAAGCTCGCGACAGCAAGACCGAGACCCGCGCAGAGCCACAAGTCCGCGACCTGATCAACCCTGTCAGGGCCGGTCCCGGGAAAATATCGCGGCGATCAGCCCCAGCGTGATGAACGCAAGGTTCCCGACGCCGACGGCAATGCCCACTGCGAGGGAAGTCTTAGCCCACCCGGGCAGTCGGCGTTCCGGCGGCCGCATATCTACCGCATACGCCCACTCCGCGCCGTCCCACCACCGCAACCCGGCAGATCCCCGCGGATCTGCGTACCAACCTCGGCCGGGAGGGCCTGCCGCCGCCATGACAGGACTATCGGTGCGAGCTCGCTGCAGGTTGAAGTGTCCGCGCTGAGCTATGTATACTGATGCACATCGACGCATAAACATAGCGGACGGCGACAGGCGGGCGAGATGGGACTCAGTGCGGCTGTAGCAGGAGCCAGCGGCTATGCCGGCGGCGAACTGTTGCGACTGCTCGATGCCCACCCCGATCTGTCGGTCGAGGTGGTGGCCGCGGCGAGCAATGCGGGCGAACTCGTGACCTCGGTGCATCCACACCTGCGGCAGTTCAGCGGGCGGGTGTTCGAACCGACCGACGCGGCGACTCTTGCCCAGGCCGACGTCGTCTTTCTCGCACTGCCGCACGGGCAATCGGCCGCCATTGCGGCCCAGCTGCCGGAGAACGTTATGGTCGTCGATCTCGGCGCCGACTTCCGACTACGCGACCCGGCGCACTGGCTGAAGTACTACGGCGGCAGCCATGCCGGCGCCTGGACTTACGGCCTGCCCGAACTCCCCGACGCCCGGAGCCTGATCGCCAGCAGTCGGCGGATCGCTAGCCCCGGCTGCTACGCCACGGCCATCACGCTGGCACTCGCCCCACTATTCGCGGCAGGCCTTGCAGAGCCGGCGGACGTCGTCGTGGTTGCCGCGAGTGGCACGACCGGAGCGGGTCGCGGACTGCGGCCGAACCTGATGGCCAGTGAAGTGATGGGGTCGCTGTCGCCATACAAGGTCGGCGGTACGCACCAGCACACGCCAGAGATCGAACAAGCTCTATCGGACGTCGCGGGGCAGCCCGTCACGATGTCGTTCACGCCCGTGCTCGCACCCATGCCACGTGGCATCTTGGCTACCTGCGCGGCGCGGCCAACACCAGGCGTTTCGCCCGCCACCCTGCGCGAAGCCCTCGACTCGGCCTATGGCCTCGAGCCGTTCGTGTATCTGTTGCCCGAGGGCGAATGGCCGCAGACCGGTGCGACGCTTGGCTCGAACTCGGTCCACCTTCAGGTCGCGCTCGACGAGCACGCAGGACGCATCGTCGTGGTCTCCGCGCTCGACAATCTGACGAAGGGCGCTGCCGGGCAGGCGATCCAGAACGCCAACATCGCTCTTGGGTTCGACGAGACGACCGCGCTGCCGATCAATGGGGTCACGCCGTGAGCGTGACCGCAGCAAAGGGCTTCAGGGCGGCCGGCGTTGTGGCCGGTATCAAGCCCAGTGGCCGTAGCGACATCGCGCTCGTTGTCAACGACGGGCCGCAGCGTTACGCAGCGGGTGTCTTTACCGGCAACCGCATCAAAGCGGCGCCGGTGCTGTGGTCACAGCAGGTGGTCAAGGGCGGTCAGGTCGTCGCCGTTGTGCTGAACGCAGGCAACGCAAACGCGTGTACCGGTGCCCTCGGCTTCCAGCATGCTCATCGCACCGCCGAGGAGGTCGCGACGGTGCTCGACGACTCGGCGGCGCAGGTCGCGGTTTGTTCCACCGGCCTGATCGGTGAGTACCTGCCGATCGACAAGCTGCTGGCGGGTGTTCATGACGCTCATGCGGCACTCGCTGTGGACGGCGGCGACGACGCAGCTCAGGCCATCATGACGACCGACACAGTTGCCAAAGAGGCGACCGTGACCTCGCCTGCAGGCTGGACTGTCGGCGGCATGGCCAAGGGTGCGGCGATGCTGGCTCCGGGACTCGCGACCATGCTCGTGGTGCTCACCACTGATGCCATCGCCGACGCGCCAACCCTCGATCGCGCACTGCGCGCCGCAACCGCAAAGACGTTCGACCGGCTCGACTCCGACGGATGCATGTCGACGAACGACACCGTGTTGTTGCTGGCATCCGGCGCGTCAGGAGTCGAGGTCGACGGCGATGACCTCGCTCAAGCCGTCGCGCAGGTGTGCGCGACGCTCGCCGGCAAGCTCATCGATGACTGCGAAGGCGCGAGCAAGGTCATCGAGATCGAAGTTCTCGGTGCGCTAAGTGAGCCGGAGGCCATTGACGTCGCCCGTGCCGTGTCGCGCAGCAACCTGCTGAAGTGCGCAATCCACGGCCAGGACCCCAACTGGGGCAGGATTCTCTCCGCTCTTGGTACCACCTCTGCCACCTTCGATGACTGCGGTGTCGACGTCGCGATCAACGGGGTCTGGGTGTGTCGCGCGTCAACAATCGGCGACGACCGCAACCTGGTCGACATGTCTGCACGTCGTGTCGCGATCACGATCGACCTGCACGCGGGTGATGCTGCCGCGAAGCTCCT
>DATCFU010000055.1:0-62023 GCA_036509315.1 Acidothermaceae bacterium | reverse complement strand
CGTGTAGTGGGGTACCCTCGGCGAGGCACGTTGCCGGGGCCTGTAGCTCAGTTGGTTAGAGCGCATCCCTGATAAGGATGAGGCCGGAGGTTCAAGTCCTCCCAGGCCCACCCCCCGCCGTCGAGTCGAGGTGACAACAGTGAAGAAGCTCCTGGTGTTGACAGCCGTGCTGGCTGGCGGTGTGGTGGTTTACCGTCGGATGCAGGCGGCGCAGGCCGAAGAAGATCTATGGATCGAGGCAACAAGCTCCGTCGAGCCAGAACCGGCGGTCTGAGCGGTCGTTGCCGTTTGATTGCCATTTGGTAGTGCCAGGGGACGTAGCTCAATTGGTAGAGCACCGCCTTTGCAAGGCGGGGGTCAGGGGTTCGATTCCCCTCGTCTCCACCCTCGCGTAGCCAGCGTTTCCGCGAGCGGCGGGTCAACTTGGTTTAGTCCGACGGCGGGCGAGATCTCGCTTTCGGCCTACGCAGGCGAGCGACGATGCCGCGGGGCTACGGAATCGCGATGCTCTCGACCGGTTGTCCGGTGACGGAGGCGATCAGGTCGAAGTCTTTGTCACAGGCAACACGGTGAGCCCAGCCAGCTCAGCGGTCGACGGGGAGTGCGTTGTGGAGATCTTCGAGCTCCTACCGATGTAGCTCGAGTGCTGCCAATCTCGCCTCGAGTTCGTCGACTCGATGACTTAGGAGGGCGAGTTGAGCCTCAGCATCGAGTCGTCGCTGCGCTGTGTACCGCATTCGTGGCGATGCCTCGGCACGCGCTGCGACGACGGCCAAGGGTACGAGTCGAGTAGGCCCATGTGGGCCTTCCGTGAGTCGCGAGGGGATCTCGCCGCTGCGATACCAAGTGCGCAGCGCCGCCCGTGATGCACCTGTGTGCTTGGCCGCGACGTCTAGCGTCACCCAGTCCGACCCTTCGAGTTGGGCAGTCAGTTCGAGCGCCGCGTTCCAGTCGTCAAGCCTGTCGTCCCAGTCCATCGCGCACCTCCATGACCACTTCACCGCAGGCTAAACCGTACTATTAGCAGAGTCTTGACGGGGATAGACCCCACCGCGCACGCTGAAACCATGTTTGAGCGATTCTCACCATCAGGCCGGCAAGTCATCGTGCTCGCGCAGGACGAGGCGCGGCGGTTCAACCACAACTACATCGGAACCGAGCACCTGCTCCTCGGACTGTTGGCGGAGCCCGAGGGCGTCGCGCGGCGGGCGCTGCTCGCCGCCGGGGTGACTCTCGACGATGCTCGCACGCGCGTGCAGGCCGCTGTGGGTCGCGGCAAGCGTCCGCCGAGCGGGCACATCCCCTTCACGCCGAGCGCGAAGAAGGTTCTCGAGCTCGCCCTGCGCGAGGCGTTGAGCCTGCACCACGACTACATCGGCACCGAGCACCTGCTCCTCGGGCTCATTCGCGAACGCGAAGGGCTCGGTGCCCGGCTGCTTATCGAGTCAGGAGTCGACCTGCTCAGTCTGCGGATGAGGGTGCTCGACCTCGTGCCACCCGCAGCCGCGCCCGAGACCCGCCGCCGGCCGTTTTGGGCTCGATCCCGACACGACCTCCCCGCGCGTGCCGAAGCTAGTGATGTCCTGCGGACGACCACCGCGACGGATACGAGCCTTGACGAAGCACGGCGGTTGGCCGGCGACGGCGCCGTGGGCTCGCATCATTTGCTGCTAGCGACCCTGAGTGATTCGACCAGCGCGGCCGCGAAGGCCCTGGGCAGTCTTGGCATCGACCTCGACCAGGCCCGGTCGGCACTGCGGGACGTCGATGTTGCCGGTACCACCGACGAGCTTCCGGAAGAAGCCGGACGCCGACAGCTGGTGATGAGCGTGAGCGGCTCGACTCTGGTGATGGAGACGACCGATCCAACGCTTGTCGCGGCGGCGCGGCGGATTTTGGCGTCGTCCGGCGATGACGAAATCCGTGGCGACGACGCGCGCAGTCGCGGGTTTGCGGAGATTTGGCGGGCGTGGCAAGCGAGTCTGCAGGCGACCGCCGATCGAGCCGGTGAGGCGAGCGCGGCTGGCCCGGCAGCAGACTGACACGAGGTCAGGCTGGTACCGGGCCAAGCTGGCTGCGAACTACCGCAACGCGGATCAGGCGTGGTGGGGCGCTGGTGAATCGTCGGTCAGATCGAGCGGGTGTGAGCCGTTCATCGAGTGGAGCTCTGCATCGTCCATTGCGTCGGTCTCGAGCGGGTACGGCGTGAGTTGAACCGGCTTGCCCGCTTGGGCTAGCCAGGCAGCTGTCGCACCGAGCACGCCACCGAGGCCGAGGCACATGAGCGCGACCGGCCAACGCCGGCGCTTCGTGACGACGACGCCTTCACCCGTGCGAAGTGCGGCGGCCGCAAGGCCTGCGCGCCGGAGTGCTTCGCCCCGCATCGGTGCGGTGACAACAAGGGCGGTGCCGACGGCCGGCATGATCCGCTCGCCGACGAGGTGGCGGGTTTGGTTGGCTGCCTTGCGACCAAATGGGCCGAACACCGGCGTAATCCTTTGGTCGAGGAGCTGGCGGGTCCGCTTGGCTGCCTTCGAACATGCCGGTCCCATGGCCGGCATGATGCGTTCGCCGACGAGTTGGCGGGTTTGTTTAGCTGCCTTGCGACCGGCAGGCACGGCAACGGGAACAATTCGGGTGCCGACGAGCTGGCGTGCCGCGCCAATGCGTGCGGCGGCAATATCGGTCATCTTCGCGGTGGTGACGGGCATGCGAACCTCCGTAGGAGCGGCACCGAACAAGCTGGGAGCGCGAGTCGTGCAGTTGGTACTCAGTTTGCCATTCCCGCCCCAGACGGCCGGTAACCAAGCCCGTCTGGGGTTCGTGTCCACGGTACGGCGCGACGGTGTCCCCTGTCGCGTGGGAAGATGACGTATCCGCGCACCGACCGGGAGGAATCACCCAGTGGCCGACGAGACTTTCGCGACTTTGCACTCGACGAAGGGCGACATCGAGATTCGGCTCTTTGCCGATCACGCTCCCAAGACGGTGGCGAACTTCGTCGAGCTTGCTGAGGGCACCAAGGAATGGAAGGACCCCAGGAGCGGCTCGAAGACCACGAGCAAGCTGTACGACGGCACGGTCTTCCACCGGGTCATCGACGGGTTCATGATCCAAGGCGGCGACCCGCTCGGCAGTGGCCGCGGCGGCCCGGGCTACCAGTTCGCCGACGAATTCCACCCGGAGCTGGCTTTCAACCGGCCCTATCTACTCGCGATGGCTAATGCCGGTCCGAACACCAACGGATCACAGTTCTTCATCACTGTTGGTCCGACACCCCACTTGAACCGCAAGCACACGATCTTCGGTGAAGTGACGAAGGGCAGCGACGTCGTCGACGCGATCGCCACGGCGCCGACGGCGGCGGGCGATCGGCCGCGCACGGACATCGTGATCAACTCCGTCACCATCGAACGCCGTCCGGCCTAAATCAGGTGACCGCAGACCCGCGTGGGCCTGCCGAAGCCAGTAACGCACCCACCTGTTACCGGCATCCCGGCCGGGAGACCTACATTAGTTGCCAGCGCTGCGGGCGGTCGATCTGTCCTGACTGCATGATTCCGGCGGCAGTCGGTTTTCAATGCCCGGAGTGTGTGCAGCAGGGCAGGACCCGGGCGACCCGGACGGTCTTCGGTGGCCGTGTCACTGCGAACCCGCACGCCGCGACGTACGCGCTGATTGGCCTGAACTGCCTCGCGTTCCTGGGCGAGCTTTCGTCCAGTGCGTTCGTGAGCCGGTTTTGGCAGGTCGGCGGGGCGATCGAAGTCACGAATGGCGTGCCACACGTGGTCGGGATTGCACACGGTGAGTACTACCGGCTGCTAACGAGCATGTTCTTGCACGAGCCGCCGTCTGCGGGTGGGACTTTCTTTCTGCACATCCTCTTCAACATGTGGGCGCTGTTCGTCGTCGGACCGCCACTTGAGGCGCTCCTCGGCCGGGTCAGGTTCGTTGCGCTGTACATGCTCACCGGCCTGGCGGGCTCGGTGCTCGCCTACGTACTAACCGCTCCGAACGTCCCAGAGCTCGGCGCGTCCGGCGCGATCTTTGGCCTCTTCGGTGCATTGCTGGTGGTGGGCCGGCGGCTCCGGCTGAACATCCAACCGATCGCGCTCACCATCGGCCTGAACCTGGTGTTGACCTTCTCGATGTCGGGCATCAGCTGGCAGGCGCATATCGGTGGTCTCGTCGCCGGCGCCGCGCTCGGCGCGGCTTGGGCCTACGCGCCAAGAGCCAACCGGACGGCGATCCAGATCGGCAGCTCGGTCGCGCTCGCTGCGATTCTGGTGATCATGGTCATCCTGCGGACCCACAACTTGAACGGTTGACCCGTTATCCCCAGTGTGGATAACAGTTGTGGATGAATTACAGGCGTGTGATTCGTGACCTAGGGGTGAATCAGGGGTGAATTACGCGGGTCGGACCCTTACCCGACTCGCCCACACGATGGGGCGGTCGCGCTGCCGGCCGTTAACGCCACTCGGCCGTCAGGCCGTTAGCGCCACTCGGCCGTCAGGCCGTTAGCGCCACTGGGTGGCGAGGCCGAGCCCGATGACCAGCAGCGCGAAGCCTTCAATGAGGTTGCCGCCTTGGCCGCCGAGGCTTCCCATCCCGGGGAACCCGTAGTTGGAGACGTATCCAAGGACCAGCCACAGCACCCCGACCACCATGAACCCGACCATTGTCGGGGCGACCCACGGCGGGCTGACCCGCTTGCTAGCAGAGCGCTTCGGCGGCGGAGTAAAGACCTCGGTCTTGCGGACACGCGACTTCGGCACGACAAGCCCTTCGGGAGCGTTCGACGGTTCGGGGAGCCCAAAGCTTCGCCCTCGGTTAGCGTAGCCGGAGGGGATCGGGATCTGCAGACGAGGACGGTGGTGGCGGCGCGGTGAAGATCCGGTCGTCACAGGCGTGGCGGTACGGAGTCGCGGCTACGGCCCTTGTTGCCGGCTTGCTGTTCGCCACTTCGGCCACCACCTCGCATGGCTTCGACCTGCGGGTAACGGGACGCGATGACGTGAACACCCTGGCGGCCCGCGAGCAGCGAACAGTGATCGCCCAGGGCGCGGCGCTCACCGCGCTCGAGCGCAAGGTTCAGGCGGCAACGTCTGAGGCAGCGAAGACCGACAGCCGGGTAGCCCAAGCCGCCAACCAAGCAGCGGCTGTCGCTGACGAGGCGGGTTTGGAGCCGGTGACGGGACCCGCGGTAACCGTCACCTTGAACGACGCGCCTTCACTGCCGGGCAAGGAGCCCAGTGCCGTGCCACCGGACTACCTCGTGGTCCACCAGCAAGACGTGCAGGCGGTGGTGAACGCCCTGTGGTCCGGCAGTGCCGAGGCGATGACGCTGCAGGGGCAGCGAGTGATCTCGACGAGTGCTGTGCGTTGCGTCGGCAACACCCTGTTGCTGCACGGCATCGTCTATTCGCCGCCATACACGGTCCAAGCAATTGGAAATCCGCAGAAATTACAACAGGCGCTGAACGCTGCGCCCGATGTGATCATCTACAAGCAGTACGTCGCTGCCTACCAGCTCGGCTACAAGCTCGATGTTGAGGGAGATGTCACGATGCCGGCCTACACCGGGGCTCTCACGCTCGCCTACGCGCACGCGGCGGATTCGTGACGACGTCGTCCGATTTCGTCTTCGCGCGGGCATCACGGGCGAACCAAAGCATGAGGGTGCTGGGCGAGCTGCTCATCACACTCGGCGTGATCGTCTTCCTCTTCATCGGGTACGAGCTATGGTTCACGGGGCTATATACCGAGCACGCCCAAACGCAGCTCAACCACCAACTGAAGACGTTGTGGGCGGCGCCGCCGACGCCGACGGCGTCGGCCGGGCCGGCGTCGTCCACCTCGCCGAGCGCCACCTCCGGCAGTCCGAGCCCGACGTCCGTGCCTTCGGCGTCTCCACCATCCGTCGCTCCGATTGCCTTGCCGGGCGATGCGATCGGCATCATCCGGATTCCCCGGCTCGGCACGAAGTACGGCTACGCCATCGTCGAGGGGGTATCGACCGACGACCTGAAGAAGGGGCCAGGCCACTACCCCGGCACTGCGAACCCGGGTGGCATCGGCAACTTCGTAGTGTCCGGCCACCGGACGACGTATCTCGCACCGTTCAATGGCCTGGGTGAGCTGGTCGTCGGCGACGCGATTGTCGTCGAGACTCGCGAGACTTGGTACACCTACCTGGTCACGCAGACCCAGACCGTGCTGCCGACCGACACCGGAGTCGTCTTACCGGTGCCGGGCCAGCCACACGCGACACCGACCCAGGCACTGATCACGTTGACCACCTGCACGCCGAAGTACTCCGCGTCACACCGCCTCATCGTGACTGGGTTGCTGCAGTCGGCGCTGCCTAAGTCGGCTGGCTCGCCGCCAGCGCTCGTGGGGGGTTAGCCATGTACGAATGGTTGTGGCACAAGCTTCCCGGCGGCTTCGCTGGCAAGATGACCGGCTGCCTCGCACTGCTCGTCGGCGTCCTCGCTTTGTTGTTCTTCGTGATTTTCCCATGGGTCGAGCCGCGCCTGCCTTGGAACGACGTGAACGTGAACCCGCCGTCGATCGAGCAGACCATTCCGACGTCGTCGCCTGCGCCGACCAACTCACCGGTGGTGTCGCCGTCCACGCTGCCCGCCGGCTAGACGCTGGCCACGGGCCAGATCTGGCGCGCAGATAGTCCGAGACGCCAGACCGGGCATCTGGGAGGATTGCCAAGTGCGCATTCTCGTCGTCGACAATTACGACAGCTTCGTCTTCAACCTCGTCCAGTATTTGGGCCAGCTCGGGGCCACCTGCGTGGTGTTGCGCAACGACGAGGTCAAACAGGGTGATGCTGCTGCGTTCGATGGCGTGCTCCTGAGCCCGGGGCCTGGTATTCCTGAGGACGCCGGCGTCTGCGTGCCCCTGATCAAGGAGATGGCCGGGCGAGTACCGATTTTCGGAGTTTGCCTAGGGCATCAGGCAATCGGAGTCGCATACGGCGCGGTCGTCAATCGCGCCCCAGAGCTGTTGCACGGAAAGACCAGCGAGGTGCACCACGCAGGTGCCGGGGTGCTGGCCGGGTTGCCCGATCCGTTCACCGCGACCCGCTACCACTCACTCGCGGTCGTCGAGTCGACCCTGCCCAGCAGCATCGAGGTGACCGGCCGAACGGAGTCCGGCGTCGTCATGGCCATGCGGCATCGCGATGTTGACGTGGAGGGCGTTCAGTTCCACCCCGAGTCGGTTCTGACGCAAGGCGGCCACCGCATGCTCGCGAACTGGTTGGTGCGTTGCGGGGATGCCGGCGCGCCAGCCCGCGCCGAACTCATCAGTTCGCCGCTGTAACCGACCAACTGACGAGCTCGGGGGCGACCGCTACGGCGTTGCCGTTGGGCTCGCAGGCGGTGTCGCCGAAGTGCTTGCCGATGGCGATGTACTGCCCGGCGGAGGTGAGGCAGGTGGCGAGGACGACGGCGGCGGCGGGGGTGCGACGGCCACGAAAAGCTTGACCACCGTGCCGGTCTTCGCCGTCGTGTCGTGCCCGGGCGACTGATTGATGACAGAGCCGGCTTGCACCGTGCTGCTCGGCTGGTTGATCTGCTGGAAGTTGAAGCCATTGGTGGTCAGCGCCTGCTCGGCCTCGTCAAGCGGCAGGTTACGCACGTCTGGCACGGTGCTGTTGCCGCTTGCGATGACCACGTTGACGGCAGCGCCCGACCCAATCGTCGTCCCTGCCTTGGGGCTCTGACTGAGCACCGTGTTTGCGGCCAGCGGCGAATCTTGCGTCGTGATCGTTCCGAGCGCCAGCTTGTCGCGTTGCAATTCAGCTTTCGCATCTGCAAGTGATTGATTGCTGAGGTCTGGAACCGCCACGGCCGCTGGTCCGCTCGAGACGTAGATGGTGACGTTGGTCTTCAGCGGCAACGGCGTGCCGGTCGGCGGGTTCTCGCTGATGACGAGCCCCTTGGCCACCGTCGGGCTGCCGGCCACCTGCACGACCGGGTTCAGGCCCGCGGTCTTCAGTGTCGAGATCGCATCAGCTTGAGAGAACCCAGTCACCTTCGGGACCTGCACCGTAACCGCGGGGTGCTTCGTCGTGAGTGCCTGCCGAAGAAGTAAACCGAGCGCGATGAACACGGCACATGCGATGAGGGCAAGCATGATGTAGACGAGCGGACGACGGCCGCGTGGCTGTCGGCGCGGGATCTCCTCGCCGGCGACTGGCGCGATGCTGACCGTCTGATCGTGCAGCAGCGGAGTGGCGTGGACCGGCACTCCGCTCAGCGCCCGCTCGATGTCCTCGCGCATCTCGGCGGCGCTTTGGTAACGGTTCGCCGGATTCTTGGCCATCGCCTTGAGCACGATGGCGTCGATTGCCGGGCTCACGTCGGGATTGACCCGCGACGGCGGAATCGGGTCTTCGCGCACGTGCTGGTAGGCAACTGCGACGGCGGAGTCACCAGTGAACGGCGGCGAACCGGTGAGCAGTTCGTAGAGCAGGCAGCCGGTCGAGTAGACGTCACTGCGCGGGTCAACCTGCTCGCCGCGCGCTTGTTCGGGCGAGAGGTACTGCGCGGTGCCGATCACGGCGGCCGTCTGCGTGACGGCGGCGCTCGCTTGCGCCACGGATCTTGCGATGCCGAAATCCATGACCTTCACCTCGCCCGACCGCGTCAGCATGACGTTGGCGGGCTTGATGTCACGATGGATGATGCCGTTGCGGTGGCTGTAGTCGAGTGCCTTGAGGATCTCCGCGGTGATCTCGAGTGCGCGAGTCGGCATGATGTGCCGCTCGGTCTTCAGGAGGTCGCGTAGCGTCCGGCCGTCGACGTACTCCATGACGATGTAGGGCACCGTGGTGCCATCGAGCGTGCTCTCGCCAGTGTCGTAGACGGCCACGATCGACGGGTGATTGAGCGATGCCGCTGATTGCGCCTCGCGCCGGAAGCGTGCCTGAAAAAGGGGTTCTCGTGCGAGGTCGACACGAAGGGTCTTGACTGCGACATCGCGGCCGAGCCGGATATCGCGCGCCCGGAGCACCTCGGCCATGCCTCCGAAGCCGAGCACTTCGCCCAGCTCGTAGCGGTCGCCGAGCCGCCGTGGCTCAGTCATAGGTGGACCCTTTCCCTCTTGTCGGAGCGCATCATGGCTTCTTCAGTTCGGCCTGAATAACGGCCTTTGCGATCGGCGCTGCGACGGCGCCGCCCGTTGCGTCATTGTTGCCGCCGCCGTTTTCGACGAGAACGGCTATAGCGATCTTCGGTTGGACTGCCGGTGCGAACGCAACGAACCAGGCGTGCGGGGCCGCTCCTACCGCATTCTGCGCGGTGCCCGTCTTGCCGGCCACTGTGACACCCTTGATCTGCGCGCTCGTTCCGGTGCCGTGCTGCACCACGCTCTCCATCATCTGGGTGAGGTCGGCCGCTACCTGGGTCGAGACCGCTCGTCGCAACTCGGTGGGCTTCGTCTGATCGATGATCCGCAGATCGGGCCCGACCAGCTCGTCGACTAGGTAGGGCTTCATTTCCGCTCCGCCGTTGGCGATGGCCGCGGCCACCATCGCCATCTGCAGTGGGGTCGCGCGCACGTCGTATTGGCCGATCGCTGACTGGATCGTGTTCGCGTCAGACAGGTCGGTCGGAAACACGCTTTGCGCCGACTTCATCGGCACGGAGTAGGTCGAGTCAAATCCGAAGGCGTCGGCCTGGGCTTGCAGAGCAGTCTGACCAACCGTCAGGCCGAGTTCGCCAAAGGCCGTGTTGCACGAGATCGTGAAGGCTTGGATCAGCGTCGCTTGCCCGCCGCAGCTCTCACCTGCGAAGTTGTGCAACACGCTGGTCGACTGCGGCAGCGGGAGCGTCGTGGGCGCGGGAATTACTGTGGTGGGCGTGTACTGGCCCGTCGACAGTGCGGCGGCAGCGGTGACGAGCTTGAAGGTCGATCCAGGCGGAAAGGTCTGACTAAGCGCACGATCGAGCATCGGGTTCGCCGGATCAGCGATCAGCTTCTCCCAGTCTTGCGTGATCGATGCCTGGTTGTGCGACGACAACACGTTCGGGTCGTAGGACGGCGACGTGACCATCGCCAGGATCGCGCCGGTACTCGGATCAACCGCGACTACCGCACCCTTGCGACCAGCCAACGCTGTGTAGGCAACCTGCTGCAAGACCGGATCGATCGTGAGCACGACGTTGCCACCCTCGGGCGTGCGCCCAGTGATGAGGTTCGATAGTTGCTGCACACCGAAGAGCCGATCGTCGGTGCCGGCGAGGATCGAGTTGTCGGCACTTTCGATCTGCGAGCCGCCGTAGATGATCGAGTAGAACCCGGTGACGGGTGCGAACAATGGACCGTTTGAGTACGTGCGCAGGTACTTCAACGTGTCGTTCGTCGGCACAGAGCTGGCAATCGTGACGCCGGTAGCCGTCACGATGTCGCCTCGCTTGCGGTCGTACTGCTGGAACAGCAAGCGCGTGTTGCCCGGCTTGTCGCGCAGGGTCTTGGCGTTCGCGTACTGAACCACGTTGTCGTTGACGAGAAGAATCGCGAACAGCAGCAGACAGGCGATGGCGACGCGGCGAATGGGCTTGTTCACAGCGGGATCACCTGCGTCATTGCGTCGTCGGGTCGCGGCGCCGGGGCGGGCGCTGGGCGCCGGCCGGCATCACTGATGCGCACGAGCAGCGCGAGCAGTATCCAGTTCGACACCAGCGATGAGCCGCCGTAGGACAGGAACGGAGTCGTGATGCCGGTCAGTGGGATCAGCCGCGTGACACCGCCGACGACGACGAAGACTTGGACGGCGAGGCAGACCGACAGGCCGGCGGCAAGCAGCTTGCCGAACGAGTCGCGTACCGACAGCGACGCGCGAAGGCCGCGCGACACGATCACGACGTACACCAGCAGGATCGCCATCAACCCTGCGAGACCGAGCTCTTCGCCGACTGTTGCCATGATGAAGTCGCTGTTCGCGAACGGCACGAGGTCGGGACGGCCGTTGCCTAGGCCGGTACCCATCAGGCCACCGGTTGCGAAGCCGTAGAGAGCCTGCACGAGTTGGTAGCCCGACCCCTGCGCGTGGGCGAACGGGTGTAGCCAGTCGATGAACCGCTCTCGTACGTGAGCGAACAAGTGGTATGCCACGTAGGTGCCGCCGGCGAACAGCAAGGTGCCAATCAGTAGCCACGACAACCGCTCGGTCGCGATGTAGAGCATCAGGATGAAGAAGCCGAAGAAGAGCATTGACATGCCAATGTCGCGGCCGCGCACGAGCAATCCGACGCTGACTAGCCACGCGAGTACGACAGGCCCGAGGTCGCGACCTCGAGGTAGGTCGATGCCCACAAAACGGCGACCCGCCAGGGCGAGCGCATCGCGCTTCGCCACCAAAAAACCAGCCACGAAAATGACGAGCAATACTTTCGCGAATTCCCCAGGCTGGATGGAAAATCCGGCGAATCGGATCCAGTTGCGTGCGCCGTTGACTTCGCTGAATCGGGCAGGCAGTACGGACGGAATAGCGAGCAGGATCAGACCGAGCAGCATCGATGTGTAGGTGAACCGCTGCAACCGCCGATGGTCGCGAACAACCACCAGTACCAAGATGAAGCCGACGACCCCGATGGCACTCCAGGCCAACTGCAAGGTGGCATCGGCACGCGCCGCCTTCGGAGCGACAAGGTCGAGGCGGTGGATCAGCACGAGACCGAGACCGTTGAGCAACGCCGCGCACGGCAGCAATAACGGATCTGCGTAAGCAGCGAACCTGCGAATCGCGATGTGCGCGAGCAGCACGAGAGCGCCGAGCCCGAGGCCGTACGTCAAGATGTCGGGCGGCACGTGTTGCGAACGCGTGAGACCGACGTCGGCGTACGCGGCAAGCGCAATGATGACAGCGAAGACCAGCATCGCGAGCTCGACAGAACGTCGAGTGCGTGGACGACGAGGCTTGATCGCCTTCACAAGGCCGGTCGCACCGGTGGCCGCACTCGTCATGGCGAGCTCACCGCGCTCGGCGGGGCACTGACACCTGGCGACAACGATGACGGACCGGACGACGGTGGACCCGACGACGGAAGACTGGACGGCTCGCTCGATGGCGATGATTGTCGCGTCGGCGCGACTGTCGGGACGGCATGCAGCTGACCGACGATGCGATCGGCGTCCGCCCGGTTGCGAGCACCGATACCGTCAGCGACGCGTTCCCGTTCGAACGCGGGCAGCGAGGTCATCGCAATGCCGGTTTGCTCGATCGGTGTGGAGAAGCTGAGGCCGAGCACCGATCCATCGATGCCCTTGTAGACCACGACCTGCTGGCCGTCGCTGCCAACGTAGAACTGATGCTGCGAGTACCACCAGGTGCCGCCGAACAAACCCCCGGCGACCACGAGTAGCAACCCGACGACGAGCGCCGGACCGCGCCAACGCCGTCGAGTCGGCTCGTCCTCGGTAGCACGGTGGGCGGCCGGCCGACGATGGATTCGCAATGCTGCTGCGCGACCCGCTGCGGTATCGGGGTGCCTGATCCGCAGGTCTTCGCCATCGGCGATGGAGCCGCCAATGACCGGAGAGCCTGCGGTCGTGTTGCCCGCCTCGATCACGTCGCACACCACGCACGTCACGTTGTCGGGTGCGCCGCCGCGCAATGCTAGGTCGACGAGAGAGTCGACCACCTGCTCGGGGTCGCCGAGTGCGAGTGCTTCGCTCAAGGTCTCCTTGCTGACGACGCCGGATAAGCCGTCGCTGCACAACAAGTAGCGATCGCCGGCGCGCGCTTCGCGGATGGACAGATCCGCCTCGGCGTCCGGCCGGCCATTGAGTACCCGAAGGATCACCGATCGCTGCGGGTGGGTAGGCACATCGGCTTCGTCGAGCTGACCGAGGTCGACCATGTGTTGCACAAGAGTGTGGTCGTGCGTGATCTGCGTGAGTTCGCCATCGCGAAACAGGTACGCGCGAGAGTCGCCAATATGCGCGAGCGCGAGGCGAGTGCCACCCCACAGCAGCGCCGTCAGCGTGGTGCCCATGCCGTCGAGTTCGGCGTCGGAATCCATCATCTGGCGGAGCTGATCGTTGGCTTGCCGGATGGATTGTTCGAGGACGCCAAGCAGATCCGACGGCGGGTCGTCGTCGTCGAGGGGGGCCAACGTCGCAATCGTGACCGCGCTCGCGACGTCGCCCGCCGCGTGGCCGCCCATGCCGTCGGCGACCGCTACCAGTCGCGGGCCGGCGTAGACGGCGTCCTCGTTGTTCGTGCGGATCAGCCCTACGTCGGACCTCGCAGCGAATCGCAGCATGAGGCTCATCGCGAACTCATCTGCGCAGCTCGAGTACGGTTTTGCCGATCCTGATCGGTGTGCCGGTGGCGACGGGTGTGGGTTGGACGACCTTCGCTCGGTCGAGGAAGGTGCCATTGGTTGAGCCGAGGTCCTCGACCAACCACTGACCGTCGCGCTGGAACACGCGGGCGTGCCTCGTCGAGGCGTAGTCGTCGGTGAGTACGAGGGTCGAGTCGTTCGCCCGCCCGATCGTGACCGGTGTGTCGCCGAGGTTGATCGACGTGCCGGCCAGCGCGCCGGCGACGACAACCAGCTTGCGCGGCGCCTTTCGCGAGCTCGGCTTCTTCACCTGCTTCTTGGGTTGCGGCCGGACGACGCGTGGCTGCGCCCCACCGGAAAGGTCGGATCGCACGATGCCGAAGGCGACGATGACGAAAACCCACAGCAAGGCAACGAATCCCGCCCGCAATAAGAAGAGCGAGAGCTCGGACATTCGCGGTACTCAGCCCCGAGGGCCCTGGTTGGGGAGGCTGGGCAGCCCTGGTAGTGCGGCACCGTCAGGTGCATCGGCGGGCGCGCGGTAGGTGAGTACCGTCTCGCCGATCCGGATCTCGTCGCCGTCCGACAATGCTGTGGTCGTAACGGTGACGCCGTTCACGGTGGTGCCATTGGTCGATTGCAGGTCGTTCAACATGGTCGCGCTGTTGACGATTCGGATCTCAGCGTGGCGGCGCGATACGGCCTGATCGGTAAGCCGGATGTCGGCGTCGGTGCCGCGCCCAATCACGGTGATTTTGTGTCGGATCTCGAAGTCGTACGACGCTCCCTTGCCCTCGCGCACGTGGATCTGGCCGAGATTGGGAGCGGCCGTCGCGCGCGGGATCGCGGTCGTCAGGTTGGTGTCGCCGGCGTTGAACGGCGCCTGCTCACGAGCCGGCGGCGGTGGTGATGGTAGCGGCCTGGGCGGCTGTGGCGGGATCGAGGCGAGATCCGGCATGCCTTCGCGGCCGGGGGCGACCTCGCTGCGGATCCGGAACAGCCCCGTTTCCAGTGCTGGCACCAGCAGCAGCTTCACCTGCACCGGGCCGACGAAGCTGTAGCGCTGGTCAACGGCGTGCTCGCGAACCATCGCCGCGAGCTCGTCGGTCAGCGGCTTCTCGTACGGCGCCAGCCGGTCGTGGTCGTGGTGACCAAGTTCGACGACGAACTGGTTGGGGACAAGGGTCCGATCGCGGCCGACGACGGCGGCTTGGTCGTCGAGTTCGCGCTGAAGGGCTGCCGCTACTTCGACCGGCTGAACCTCGGATTTGAAGGCGCGGGCGAAGATTCCTTCGACCACGCCGCCGATCCGTCGCTCGAAGCGCTGGAGTACACCCACCTGACCCTCCCTCCGTCGTCCGACTCTGGCTTGGCTGTGTCCTGTCCCATAAGACAGGAAACACTCGGTGTCGATCGTATCTAGGACGCTCGACCGGCAGCCCGCGTTCGCATTGGGGTCGCGCCCGCCGCTGCTAGGCTGATCGCTCCACTCGGGCGAGTGGCGGAATGGCAGACGCGCACGGTTCAGGTCCGTGTGTCCGTGAGGACGTGGGGGTTCAAGTCCCCCCTCGCCCACTCTCAGAGTTCAGGCTCCAGCCAGGCGCGGATGACCGGCGTGGCGCGCACTAAGCGTCGCGCGAACTGTCCAGGTGCGCGAGCCGGTCCTGGAGTTGTTGACGTTCGCCCTCGGTTTGGGCGAGATCCAGCGCTCGTCGGTAGGCGTGCCGGGCCTCGTCGTCACGGCCGGCACGACGAAGTAGCTCCGCTCGGGCGGAGTGGAAATAGCGGTAGTGGTCCAGGTCGAGGCCGCCGAGCACGGCCAGACCTGCCTTCGGTCCGTCGGTTTCGGCGACTGCAATTGCCCGGTTCAGCTCCACAACCGGGGAGCCGGTCTGGTGGGCGAGCCTGCCGTAGAGCGCGGCGATCTGCTGCCAGTCGCGCGGCTGGTGCAGATGCAGATCTGCGATAGCCGCCTGGACGGCGTACGGCCCGGCGTCGCCGCGCGCGAGGGCACGCTGCAGCAGCTGTCGTCCTTCGCGGATCTGGTCGTCGTCCCACAGCGCTCGGTCCTGGTCGTCGAAGAGCACGATCTGACCGTCGCGTAGCCGGGCGGCCCGGCGTGCGTCGTGCAGCAGCATCAGGCCCAGCAGCGCAAGTACCTCACCTTCGTCGGGCAAGAGGTCGGCGAGTGCTCGCCCGAGTTCGATCGCGCCCCCGGCAAGGTCGACGCGACCGCCTCCCCAGCCCTCGTTGAACACGAGGTAGACCACGGCGAGAACAGCGGCTAACCGGTCGGGGAGCTGGTGGGCGGGCGGCACGGCAAACGGGATACCCGCGTCGCGAATCTTGTGTTTCGCGCGGGTCAGTCGCTTGCTCATCGTTTCCACAGGGACAAGAAAGGCCAGCGCGATCTCGTCGGTGGTGAGACCACCAAGAGTTCGCAGCGTCAGGGCCACCTGGGCCTCGAGTGCGACGGCGGGATGGCAGCAAGTGAAGATCAGTTCCAAACGCTCGTCGCGAAAGTTGCCTTGGCTGCGCACGGCCGCCTCCGATCCGAGCTCGAGCTCGTGGGCGAGCAACTCCGTCTTCTGCGCCAAGACACGTTGCCGGCGAATGCGGTCGACCGCGCGGTTTCGCGCGGTCGAGATCAACCAGCCGACGGGGTTATCCGGTTCTCCGTCGCGCGGCCACCGCTCGGCCGCGATCGCGAACGCCTCCTGTGCCGCGTCCTCTGCTAGTTCGATGTCCCCGAGGATCCCGACGAGGGTCGCCAATACCCGGCCCCAGTGCTCGCGGAAGACGGCCTCAAGCGCCACGGAACAGCCATTCGCGCACGGGGCGCACCTCGATCGCCCCGATGCTCCTTGGTCCTTGCAGTTCTTGCGCAATAGCTAGTGCACCGTCGAGGTCGGCGGCCTCGACCAGGATCACCCCGGCGAGGAACTCTTTGCTCTCGATGAATGGCCCGTCGGTCAGCAGCGTCTTGTCGCCGTCGCCCCGCACGGTCGTGGCGGACTCGTCTGCGTGCAATCGGGCCCAGCCGGCCACGTATGGCCGGACGAGCACGTCAGCGATCGCGTCTCTGATTGGGAGCGCTGTGTCCTGATTGCTTGGGCTGCCGTAAGCGAGTAATGCGTACTGCATCGACCCTCCAGTCCCTGATCTGTGCCGGTTCGACGAGTGCCGGATCAAGTGTCTGACGAACGACATCGTCGCGGATGGACCGGATTCGATCGAGGAATTCTTGGCGACCGTTGTCCGGCGGTGAGGGAGCCCGTTCGTCACTGCTGCAGATCCGTCCGATGAGGCGGCACTGCTGGAGGAACCGATGACGAACACTCGATCCGCGCCGACCGTTGCCGCGAGCCAGCTGCGCTGGGTGCTGGGCCTCACGTCGGCCGCCTATTTCATGGTGGTGCTCGACGCGCTTGTCGTGACCACAGCGCTCCCGCGGATGCAGCGCGACCTGCACGCCAACCTCGCGTCGTTGCAGTGGACCGTGAACTCATACGGCATCGCGTTCGCGGCTGGCATCATCACTGCCGCGGCACTTGGCGATCGCTTCGGGCGGCGGCGAGTCTTCAACCTCGGTCTCGCGCTGTTCACGCTTGCCTCGGCAGCATGTGCGCTGGCTCCCAACGCGAGTGATCTGGTTGTTGCGCGAACCATTCAGGGCTTGGGGGCGGCCGCGGTTTTGCCGCTGAGCCTGACGATTCTCACGACGGCGTTCCCACCCGCGAGGCGCGGCCTGATCGTCGGCATCTACGGCGGCCTCGCCGGGCTGGCTGTTGCGACGGGGCCGCTCGTGGGTGGGGTTGTCACTGAGGGACTCGACTGGCACTGGATTTTCTGGCTCAACGTCCGATCGGGGTGCTCGCGATCGTCCTCGGGATTCGACTATTGCCGGAAAGCCACGGCGCGGCAGAGCGGATCGATCTTATTGGCGTTGTCCTCGTCACCGCGGGCGTCGTTGCAGTGGTCTGGGCCCTCGTGCGGGCGAACGATGTCGGATGGTCGAGCACCGAGATCATCACGACGTTGGTAGCCGGCGCCGCGTTGCTGGTCGGTTTCGTCGGGTGGGAACGCCGAGTGCGAGCACCGATGGTGCCGATGCGGCTGTTCCACAACCGGGCGTTCGCGGTCGGGAACGTGACGTTGTTCTTCATGTCAGGGGCCACCTTCGCCGCGGCGTTCCTGATCATTCAGGAATTTCAGTTCGCCCGCGGATATTCGCCAGTCTCGACGGGCTTGCGGCTGCTGCCCTTTTTCGGAACGCCGATGGTTGTCTCGCCACTTGCCGGCGCGCTCTCCGATCGCATTGGTCGGCGTCCGCTTATGGTCGTCGGCCTGGCGCTCCAGACCCTTGGCTTTGGATGGGTCGCGGTACACGGGTCGTTGAGCACCAGCTGGGTGGAACTCGTCGTTGCGCTGCTCGTGGCCGGCATCGGTATCTCGATGGCGCTGCCCACTGTGCCGACCGCCGTGCTGTCGTCCGTCGCCGCGGTTGAGATGGGCAAGGCATCGGGGATCAGCGCCATGTCGCAGCGCTTCGGCGCTGTCTTCGCGATCGCGATCGCGAGTGCCGTCTTCTCCGCGCACGGCAACCTCAGCAATCCGGCTGCAGTCACCGCCGGCTTCCGGCCCGCTCTGTGGTCTTGCGTGATCTTCGCCGCCCTCGCCGCACTGACATCCGTCGCGATCACGACACGCACGCCGCGTGCGAGCACGGGCGCCGACGCACCCGACGTCCTGGTCAATGCCTAACCAACACTGAAAGGACACGACGATGCCCGACATCCTGCATCGCATCAGCATCGACGCCCCACAGGAACGCGTCCACGATTTGATCGCCACCACCGACGGCGTGGCACGTTGGTGGACCGGGCGTCCGCTGGACGGCGACAGCGCGGTCGGCGATAGCTTCGGCGTCTACTTCGGTGATGCCGAGAAGCCCGCTGCCGTGATGCAGGTCATGTCTGGCACGCCGGATGAGGTTGTGTGGCGGGTCGTGGACGGCCCGGGCGAGTGGATCGACACCCTTATCACGTTTGCTCTGCGAGACTCAGGAGAGGGCGAGACAACGCTGTTGTTTTCCCATTCCGGGTGGCGCGCAGCGAGCGAATTTATGAGCGGGTGCAGTACGAACTGGGGTTCCTACCTCACCAGTCTCAAGGCCGGCGCCGAGGGGCGCGCGTTCGCCGCCTACCCATCGGGCGAGATCAGCCGCTGGGGCTGAGCGGACCGGTCTAGACCACCGGGTGCCATGCACGACAGTGGGTAGTGGTACGAATCTCCCATGACACTGCCTGATGTCACAGCTCTTGCTCCACTCGCCGTTGTTTCGCCGCATCTCGACGACGCGGTACTGAGCTGCGCCGGATTGATCGCCGGCGCTCCCGCGACGACCGTGCTGACGGTATTTGCCGGCTTCCCGCCGGCACGCGACGCGGCGACGCCAGCCGAATTCCTTCCTGGATCGACTTTTTGGGACCAAGCCGGCGGATTCGTCGCGGGCGACGACGTTGTAGGCCTGCGCCGTGCGGAGGATCGTGCCGCGCTCGCGCACCTTGGTGCGACACCGCGGTGGCTCGACTTTCTCGACAGCCAGTACGTGGTCGAGCCGGGTGAGTCGGCCAGACCGGCCGACATCGCTGCCGCCATCCGCGCCGCCATTGGGGAGCTGCGGCCCACGACGATCGCGTTCCCGCTCGGCCTTGAGCACACCGACCACAAGCGGACTCACGAGGCCTGTTTCCTGCTCCTCGAGGAATCTCCCGTGCTCGCGACACACTGGGTCGCGTTCATCGACGTGCCGTATCGGGCTGTGTATCGCGCGCAAGCAGACCTTCGGCTCGTGCGGCTGCGCGATCTGGGTTACGAACTTGAGCCATTGAGTTTCGATATCGGTCGGCGGAAGATCGCTGCGTTAGGCGAGTACCCGAGCCAGTTGAAGGCGCTGGCGGAGTCGACTGCGAATGCCGAATCGCCTGAGGAGTGCTTCCTACTTCACCGCTAGGGGTGTGCCATGACTGAGGAAGCGCCGACGACATTCGACCTGATCGTCCGAGGCATCGATGCATTCGACGAGAAGGTGAGGGCGGTTCCCCCCGATGCGTGGGCGGCGCCGACGCCGTGCGCAGATTGGTCCGTCCGCGACTTGGTGAATCACGTCACCGGAGAGCATCTGTGGGCGCCGCATCTGCTCGACGGCGAGACCATCGCGCAGGTCGGCGACCGATACGACGGAGACGTGCTTGGGGATTCGCCGCTTACGGCCTGGGAAAGTGCGGCGGATGCTTCGCGGGCCGCTTGGCTGAGCACATCGCCGGGCGCCGTCGTGCACCTGTCGTTCGGGGACAACCCGGCGCTCGAGTACGGCCGACAGACGCTGTCCGACCTGCTCATTCACGGATGGGATGTCGCGCGTGGGGCCGGGCTCGACGAGACGATGGATCCCGCCACCGTGGCCAGCGTGCTGGGCTACCTGGAGGCCAACGCAAAGTCGTGGGAAGCGGCGGGCATTTTCGCGCCCTCCGTGCAGATCGACTCCGACGACCCAGCGAAGCGCTTGATCGCGCTGTCAGGACGCCAGCCGTAGAAGTGCTTTAGACCGTCAACACCAGCGCTGGACGGTTTCGGCTTTGATCGTGGCGGCGGTTTCGTAAGGGACCGCGCGCATGCGCGAATAGATGCTCGAGTTTGACCGCACAACCGTCAGGCCGCCGGCCCAGCAGCGGGAGAACCGCAGCCGTGCCCGCCAGACCTGGTCGGCACTCGTGACTACCTCCATCGTCTTCCAGCCGTACTTCACTGCGAGCTTCGAGGCAGTGCGCGCCTCGCCCTGCGTGCTGCTCGGGTTCGGGCTGAAGCAGAGGATCGCGGATGCGCCGGGAGGTTGTGGCGGGCACGTTATTCCGCCGGGGATGGAGACCACGACGACCGACCCGGGGTACTTCGCGAGCATCGCGTCGGCAGTCTGGAGGCGCGCCTCGTATTCCTGGCCGCCCAGGACCACCACTGCGTCAGCTGGCCCGGCTCCATCAGATGCCGGGACGACGTAAAGCCGGACCTCGATGACTGCGACCGCGACAATCACCAAGGCGACGGCGATGAGCCACCGCCGCCGGGCCGATCGCGGGGGCATTACTCGTCCGTGCGGCGAATGCTTCGCAGAAACTCGTCGTCGTCGTCCGGATTTGCCCCAGCCGAAGGCATCGTCGGTCGCGGCGCCATCTTCGGACGCGGGACCCGGGAGGTCGCTGCCTGGTGGGTCGTTCGTTGCTGCCATGACTGTCGCAGCCCCCCCGGCCGACCAACGATCAGCCACAGAACGGAACCAATGTCGGGCAGCATGAGCACGATGAGCAGCCAGAGCAGCTTGGGCAGGTTGCGGCATTCATCCTCTTTCGACACGATCACGTCGACAAGGCAGAAGATCCAGAGCGCAACAACCAGCAGCAGTCCGAAGCCTTCGTAGACGAGCATGCCCCCACCCTTCGTCGCCTGACAGATTACTAGGCTCGTTACGTGAGCTATCGCCAGTCGCCGCTGCGCACAGCCGGCCCCGGGGGTCGCCGCGGTCGCGGCCGACGCGGACCGGGCGTCGGACTGATCCTCATCCTCGTGGTCATCCTGGCCGGGGTGGCGGTCACCGCCTTCTACCTGTATCCCGGCTCGTCGCACGGACATGGCCAAAAGGGCACTGCGGCCACCCCGTCACCGTCGCCGTCCGCGATCGTGTCTCCGACTAACCCGGCAGACGCGTTGGCACTGGAGTTCGCGCAGTCGTGGACGAAGGGTGACTTGACTGGTGTCCCGTACCTCGGCGGCCTGAGTGGTGCCGACGTGCAGAGCGCCTACAAGACGATCGTCGCGCAGCTGCAGGCGGTGTCGGTCAACGTCACCGCACAACCGACCCAGCCCACGGCTGATGCCAGCATCGTCTCCTCGACGCTCAACGTCACTTGGCACTTGCCCGGCGCGCAGACATGGACCTACCAGTCGACGGTTGACGTCAACAACGTCGCGGGCAGCTGGCAACTGGCTTGGAAGCCGTCCGTCGTGCAGTCATCACTCGGTACCGGTGACACGCTGCAATACACCCGGCTCGCTCCGACGCGGGCGACGATTCTGGACGGCGTGGGGCAGCCGATCGTTGAACCGCGGCCAGTCGTCGACATTGGCCTGGAGGCTGGAAAGGTCCTCGATCCGACCTCCACGGCGAACCAGATGTCGCAGATCCTGGGCGTGGACGCGCCGTCGCTGGTGACACGCATCAAGGGATCGACATCCGACGAGTTCGTCGACGTCATCACGTTGCGCGAGCCCGACTACGAGAAGGTCGCAGCGAAGCTTGCGCCGATCCCAGGCCTTGTACTGCGCGACCTGAACGAGCAGCTGAGTCCTTCGCATGACTTTGCGCGATCACTCATCGGCACCGTTGGGCCTGTCACGAAGGAGATCGTCGACGCCTCGAACGGGCGGTACATCTCCGGAGACGTCGGGGGCCTCGGCGGTCTCGAAAAGGACTTCGACCAGACGCTCTCAGGCAGTCCGGGATTCCAGATCACCGCGCTTCATCAGGCAGCCTCGCCGACCGTCGTCTACACGCAGCCGCCGGTACAGGGGACGCCCCTTCGCACGACGCTCGACCAAACCGTGGAGGCCGCGGCTGACTCGGCCTTGTCGACGGTCACGAATCAGCCCAGCGCACTAGTGGCGGTTCGGGTGTCGACGGGGCAAGTGATTGCCGTGGCCAATGGTCCCGCGGGCGGCGGATTCGATGCTGCGCTGCTGGGTCAGATCGTGCCCGGTTCGGCCTTCAAGATTGTGACGACGACCGCGCTGCTCGAGCAAGGGTTCAACGTGAATACCCCGGTCACTTGCTCACCGCAGATCGTCGTCTACGGAAAGACGTTTCACAACTACGAGGGCGAGCAACTCGGCAGCGTGCCGTTCCACACCGACTTCGCCAAATCGTGCAATACGGCGTTCATCAGCTTGGCGCCCAAGGTGCCCGGCCCGACATTGTCGAACACCGCGAAGTCACTCGGGATCGGTGCGTGTTGGTCGCTCGGGACGCCGGCATTTCGCGGATCGGTCTCGCTGCCCAAGGACGCGACCGACCTAGCTGCGACGTCTTTCGGGCAGGGGTCCACATTGGTCAGCCCGGTCAGCCTCGCGGTGGCCGTTGCGACGGTAGCGCGCGGGCATTACATACCACCCCAACTGGTGCTCACCGGCAAGCCCGCCGACTGCTCCTCGGGCAGCTCCGCGTCGACGTCAGCGGCCGCGTCGGCAGCTGCACCCGCGCCCACATCTCCTGCCCCGACGCCTGGCCCAAACTTCCCGGCCAACGTCATCACCCAACTGCATTCGTTAATGCGTGAGGTCGTGACGGCCGGCACCGGGGAGGCGCTGGCCAAAGCACCAGGCGCTCCGGTGATGGCGAAGACCGGAACGGCGGAATACGGGCCGGGCACCCCTCCGAAGACGCATGCGTGGATGGTCGGGTACCAGGGCGACATCGCGTTTGCGGTCTACGTGCAGGACGGTCAAAGCGGCGGCGCCGTGGCCGGCCCAGTCGCACTCTCGTTCCTGCAAAACCTGGCAGGGGTCGCGCCAACCGCTACCCCAACCGCGAAGTCGACGGCCGCCGCAAAGCCGTCGGCCTCCCCAACGGGGACGCCGACGGCCACCGCAGGCGCTACGTCGTCGGGCCCTCCGAACTACAACCCGTCCGGCACCCCCAGCACTAAGGCGTCGGCCAGCCCTAGCCACTAGGCATTCTGAAGCTGCTAGCAGCAGCGATGTACGATCCTCGACAGTTGAACGCGCACCTATTTGGAGGCGTCGGCACGCCGTTAGTGGGTACGAGCAGACCATGAAACTCAGCCACATTCCGCCTCGTCTCGCCGCTGGCGCCTTCATCTTGAACACTGGAATCGGCAAGCTCTCGGCCGATGACGAGGCCGCCAGCCGCCTTCATGGCATGGCTGCGGGCACCTATCCGTTCCTCGCCAAGATCGATCCACCGAAGTTCGTCCGGGCTCTCGCGATCGGCGAAATCGGGGTCGGTACGGTGCTGCTGGCGCCGGTTGTTCCCGCCTGGCTGGCGGGCGCCGTTCTCACTGGATTCTCGGGGTCGCTGCTACGGATGTACCTGAAGACGCCCGGCATGACCAAAGAAGATGGGATCCGACCGACGCAGCAGGGGACCGCGGTTTCGAAGGATGTCTGGATGCTCGGTTCCGGCCTCGAACTGTTCTTTGACGACATCGGGGACCGGCGGCGGAAGGCGCGTAAGGCCAAGCGGCGCGCGGCAAGGCTGCACGGGGCACACGCGGCCTGACCGTCAGGCATTATCGACGCTGTGCCGGAGCTACCCGAAGTCGAAGCGTTGGCGACGTTCCTCACCACGCACGTGGTCGGCCGCCGCATCGACCGCGTCGACGTCGGCTCGTTCCAGGTGTTGAAGACCTTCGACCCGCCGGTGTCGGCGCTGGTCGGCACCACGATCACCGGCGCTAGCAGGCGTGGGAAATTCCTGGATATCGCGACCAGTGGCCCGCACCTCGTCGTCCATCTTGCTCGTGCTGGTTGGCTGCGATGGCGGGCCGAGCTTGCCGCGACACCGATCCGGCCGGGCAAGAGTCCCATCGCGCTGCGAGTGAAACTTGACGACGGCTCGGGCTTTGATCTGACCGAGGCCGGCACCCAGAAACGCCTTGCTGCGTATGTGGTTTTCGACCCCGCGACCATCGAGGGCATCGCGCGGTTAGGTCCCGAGCCGCTCGATCCGGCCTTCGATGTAGACGCGCTGGCCGCGCTGTTGCACGGTCGACGCATGCAGATCAAGGGACTGTTGCGTGACCAGTCGGTGATCGCGGGAATTGGCAACGCCTACAGCGACGAGATCCTGCACGTCGCGAAGATGTCGCCCTTCAAGATCGCCGGCAGCTTCACTCCTGATGACGTGGCCGTTCTCTACGAGGCCATGCAAACGACACTGCGGGACGCCGTGGGGCGGGCCGCCGACCTTGATGCGGGCGAGCTCAAGGCGGAGAAGAAGGCCAACCTTCGGGTGCATGGCCGAACCGGCCTGCCCTGCCCAGTCTGCGGCGACACCGTGCGCGAGGTCTCATTTGCGGACTCCTCCTTGCAGTACTGCCCGACCTGCCAAACCGGCGGCAAGCCACTCGCCGACCGCCGCCTGTCGAGGCTGCTGAAGTAGCTGAGTGGTGCCCTGAGCCGACACTGGGCCAAATGGCGCAACACCGCGCCGTCCGGACCTCATGCTGGCGGTTCGATGCGCCGAGACAGCAAGTGTGAGTGCCCACCCGCTCGACACTGCGACCGCCGTTTCGCCGGCAGAGCCGCCGCGACCGTTGCGGCCAGTCTCCACCGGACCCGCGGCGCGAGCGTCGTGGCAGCGCAGGTACGCACTGAGCCTTCTAACTCTCGATGCCGCGCTGCTGTTCGCGGGCACCACACTTGCCGCGGTGCTGCGGTGGGGGGCGCCCGCCGGGAGCATCAAGGTCGGCGGTCTCGACTACTACGCGATCGCGGCTGTGATTTCTGTGGTCTGGCTGGCGATGCTGGCCACAACCCATTCCTACGACGCGCGGTACCTGGGCATCGGATCGGACGAGTTCCGTCGGGTCGCCGATGGGGCGATCCGCGTCACCGCTCTCGTCGCGTTCGTGACCTTCGTCGGCAAGCTGCCCCTGTCGCGCGGGTTCGTGGCGCTCGCACTTCCGATCGGACTGCTCTCGACCCTGGCTGGGCACTACGCAGCTCGGCGGGTGCTGCATCGGCTGCGGCGCGGGTCGCACTGTTTACATCAGGTGCTAGTAGTTGGCACGCCAATGGCTGCAGCCAAACTCGCCGAAGGACTAAGTCGTTCCGTCTACACCGGCTATCACGTCGCCGGTACATGGTCACCGGCGGCTGGCGATTTTGCCGGCTCCGATCGCACGGCGCGCGAACGTGGCCGGGTGCTCGAAGTGCTCGCCCGTACGCAAGCCGACACAGTTGCAGTGGCGCCATCGGGGTTCAGTCCTGTCGCGCTACGCGAGCTTGCGTGGCAACTCGAGGGCAGCGGCGTTGACCTGCTGGTCTCACCGGCGTTGACCGACATCGCAGGGCCGCGGATCCACATGCGGCCGGTCGACGGTTTGCCGCTGCTGCACGTCGAGGAGCCAACACTTGACGGCGGCAAGCAGCTCGCCAAGTCGGCGTTCGATCGAGTCGCCGCGCTCATGCTGCTGCTTGCCTCGTCGCCGTTGTTGCTTGGCATTGCAGTGGCGATCCGGCTGACGAGTCCTGGGCCGGCAATATTTCGCCAGCAGCGGTCAGGTCGTGGCGGGGGGCTCTTCACGATCTACAAGTTCCGCACTATGCGCGCCGACGCGGACCGATCGTTTGACGCCTTGGTTGCTGCGCAAGCTGAGAAGCCGGGCGGCATGTTCGTCAAGGACGCGGTCGATGATCGGGTTACCGTGGTCGGCACCTTCTTGCGCCGTTATTCGCTCGACGAGTTGCCGCAGCTCTTCAACGTGTTGTTAGGACAGATGTCGCTTGTCGGACCGCGACCGCTGCCGGCCTCGGTCGAGCAGGTCGGCCACGATGTCAGCCGACGGTTGCTCGTGCGGCCTGGGATGACAGGGTTGTGGCAAGTAAGCGGTCGCTCCGACCTACCATTCGACGAGTCGATCCGGCTCGACCTCTACTACGTAGAGAACTGGTCACCTGCGTTCGACCTCATGATCTTGTGGAAGACCGCGCGTGCAGTCCTGCGAGGTAGCGGTGCCTACTGACGCTCATGAAGTCGATGTGCTGATCCCGGCACACAACTATGGCCGTTACCTTGCGGAGTGCGTCGAGTCGGTGTTTGCCCAGACGGCAAGGGTCGGAAGCGTGACCGTCATCGACGACGGTTCGACCGACAACACGGTCGAGGTGTTAGCGGCCCTCGGCACCGCTTACCCGATCACGGTTGTCCATCGCGAGAACCGAGGTGTCGTGCCGACGTTGCGTGAGGCCATCGCCCGCACGCACGGGAGATTCTTCGTCACCCTCGATGCCGACGACCGCCTGGCGCCTGAGTTCGTCGAAACCTGTCGGCAGACCTTGGCGCAGGACGACTCGCTCGGTTACTGCTACACGCAGATGTTCTTGTCGGGCGAGCGAAGCGGGCTTGCTTACGTTCGTGAGTTCGATGCGCGCCGCTTGATCTGTTCGGGCAACTTCATCAGCGGGCGCGCCGCCATGCTTCGTCGAAGCGCGTATGAACAGACTCAGGGGTACCGCGAGTTGCCCGCACTCGAGGACTGGGATCTGTGGCTCTCCTTCCTGGACGCCGGAATAGTCGGGCGCTACATACCGGAGGCGCTGTATGAGTGGCGTCACCATGGTCCTAGCCGAAACGCGATGACCGTGCGGCAGGAACGTCGGCTCCGCCGGCGGATTCAGCTCGCCCACCCGCGCCTATTGCTGCGCTATTACCCGGGGTACTTGCCGATCGCCGGAACCAATCTCGTTCGTAGGTTCACGTGAACCGACCGCGCGACGTCCTGTCGGTTGTCGTTGTCAGCTTCCGCACACCTGATCTGTTGGCTTCGTGCCTCGCCCAGCTGGTGACGGAGCCTTCCGTCGACGAGATTGTCGTCGTCGATAACGCGTCGGGTGACGGCAGCGCAGATCTCGTGGCGAGCGACTTCCCTCAGGTGCGGCTCATCCGCAACGACGTCAACGTCGGTTTTGCGCGTGCGGTCAACCAGGCATTGCATGAATGTGCGGGCAAGTACCTGCTTCTGCTAAACCCCGACACGGTGCTCGTGCCCGGCACACTTGTCCAGCTTCTCGAGGTACTGATCAACGACCCGTTGGTAGGTGCCGTGGGCCCGTCGATCCATCACTCAAACGGGCGCCTGCGGGTGTTGTCGGCGGGCCGGCAGCCCACCTTGTGGCGCATGTTCACGCACGCGACCTTGCTCAGTAGACTGAGTCGCCGGATCCCCATGCTCGAGGGTCTCAACTTGCTCAACGGGATACACGACGATCGACCGCGGGACGTCGAGTGGCTCACGGGTGCTTGTTTGATGGTGCGACGAGCCGCATTTGACGCTGCCGGCGGACTGTCAGAGCGATGGTTCATGTACACCGAGGACGTCGAGTTGTGCTGGCGGCTGCACAGCGCCGGGTGGAGACTCGTGCATCTCCCGTCAGCGCGCGTCGTCCACCACATGGGCGCAAGCGCGGATTCTATGAAGCCGCAGGACACCGCATGGGCACTCACGCTTCATGACTTCTACCGAACGGATCTCAGCCCGAACGCGGCAGCAGATGTGCTGTGGCGGTGCGTGTTTGCAAGCCAGCTGGGGAGCCGCTCCCTCTACTACCGTTTCCGGTCGACGCAAGCGGCGCGACGCTCCGAACCCGTCGCGAGCGCGGCTTGGGCCAGAGAGGCACAAGGGTTCGCAACGTGCGCGGTGTCGGTACTGCGGGGAGCTCAGCCCGATCACTGATCGAGCTCGAGGCAACGCTGTAACGCGCGATCGAGGACCCCGCCTGGCGGGTGGTCGACGCGATCGACGGGATGGCGGTGCTGGCTTAGCCACTGTCTCGCGCAGTGCCCCGCCGCGGAGACGTCATAGGCAATAGTCCGGACCCGATACGGATGTCGCGGAAAGTTGTCGGCCCTTTCCAACCGTGCCCTGTTGATCTCGGTACGCCACAGATCGACCCACGTGTATCGGGGCGGTTTTCGGTAAAGCAGCCACACGTCGTCAGTACCGGCAAACCTGAACCTGCTGCTCGCGCGGCGAAAGAAATCCAGATCCTCGCACGGGACGTAATCCTCTCGGTAGCCGCCGGTCGCCTCGAACACCGCTTTGCGCACGACAACGGTCGGATGCACCAGCGGCATCTGTGCCCTCGCCAACGCCGCGGCGATTGCATTGGGGTCGGTGAGTGCCGTCCCGAATCGCCAAAGGTCTGATTTGTCGAGGCCGACTGCCTGTCCGCCGACGCCCGCGATTTCTGGTTGCGCACTCAAGATGGCAGCTGCGGCGCGCAGCCTGTGGGGAAGCGCGAAATCGTCCGAATCCATAATCGCAATCGCGTCGTAGCGCGCCTGTGCGATCGCCTTGTTCCGGGCGGCGCTGCGTCCGACCCGCTCGTTCAATGTGATGACCTGCACGGCGGCTAGGGCCGGATGCGTTACCAGGATGTGCGGTGTGCGATCGGTGGAGGCATCATCGACGACGATCAGCTCGAAGACGGGGTGGTCCTGCTCGAGGATCGAGACGGCGGCAGACACGATCGTCTGCTCAGAGTTCCGGGCCGCCATGACGACCGAGATGGGCAACATACGGCGATGGTACCGAGCGAGGCACGCCCCCCGCGCATCAAACGCCGGTAGCATGCTGTTAGTCGATCGCACGAGCGAGATGGGCTGATGCGAATACTGTTTGTTGCGCCGCTCTATGACTACGGCGTACGCACGCGCGGCTACGGATTCGAGTACTACAACTTCTTCGAGTCACTCGTCGCCATGGGACACGACGTCAGCTATTTCGACGTTCATGCTCATGCCGCTGGTGACGCTGCAACGAGTGCCCTCGTGAAAACAGCAATCGACACTCGACCTGACCTTCTTTTCGCGTGCCTGTTCCGCGACGAACTCGACCCGGCAGGGGTTCGGCAGATTTCTGAATCTGGCGCGACCGTGACGTTCAACTGGTTTTGCGACGACCACTGGCGATTCGACTCGTTCAGTGCGGCGTGGGCACCGTCGTTCAACTTCGTTTCGACCACCGCTGAGAGCGCGCTGCCGAAATACCGCGCTGCGGGCATCCCGCACGTTCTGAAAACGCAGTGGGGAGCCGCGACTCATCGATACCGTCCTACGCACCGGCCACTGACATACGACGTCACGTTCGTCGGGCAGAAATATGGCACCCGCGGAAAGGTGATCGAGTCGGTTCGTGCTGCCGGCATCAGTATCGAGACGTGGGGCACCGGCTGGAACATTCGGCACTGGCAGCTGCGTATGGCGAGTCTGCCGGGAGCGAGCCAACTCGGTGGCGCGCGATACCTGCGCAATCGTGAAGGACGCAGTCGAATCTCGCAAGACCGCATGATTGCGACCTTCGAGCAGAGCCGGGTCAGTCTCAATCTCACCGAGTCCTCCCAAGGCAACGAGCAGCAGATCAAGGGAAGAACATTTGAGGTGCCGGCGTGCGGAGGCTTGTTGCTAACGGGTGCTGCTGCCGGCCTCGATGAGTACTACGAGGCTGGCAAAGAAGTCGTGGTGTATGACGACGCATCCGAGGTGCCGCAGCTGTGCCGCCGTCTCCTCGACAACCCCGACCTGCGCGACCAGATCGCTGCGGCGGGCTTTCGCCGAACCATCGCCGAGCACACGTATGCGCAGCGTTTCTCCGCGCTGTTCAAGCAAATGGGCCTTAGCGCGTGAACCGGAACATGCCACGTGCGTAGACCTTCATCCCGCATTCTCATTAGACACGAGACTACTAGCTACAGGCACCTTCCTGTGATGCCGAGACGCTACTAGCCACCGCGCGCGTGGCTCGTTGAGCGGAGGGCTCATGTCCGTGGACCTCTCGCCCTCGCCCTCGCCACCGCCGCCTCTGTTGCCGCGGGTCCGGGCGCTCGATGGTATCCGGGGTCTTGCTGCTGTGGTCGTAGTCGTTCACCACACTTTCCTAGTGAGCCCACTCCTTGCGAATCCTTACCAGAACCCCTACGACGTCAGGCCGGGAACTATCGCCTGGTGGGCGACGTACACCCCCCTGCACCTATTTTGGGACGGCACTGAGGCAGTTTTCGTATTCTTTGTTCTGAGCGGCTTCGTCCTGTCTCTGCCTTTGGCGCGCACGGTGCATCGTTCGCCTCGCGAATGGTCGACCTACTACCAGCGTCGTCTTGTCCGGCTCTATGTGCCGGTGTGGGCGGCGATAGTGCTGTCCTTTGGATGGACGCTTCTGGTTCCTCGACACGGGATTGCGCGTGGGTCCTGGTGGATGAACGATTTCAACTCCCAGAACTTCGGTCTCTTCGACATGCTCCGCGATGGCGGGCTGCTGCGCGGGCAGTTGGGGGCTACGAATACCGTGCTGTGGTCGCTTCGCTGGGAGGTTGTGTTCTCGCTCCTTCTTCCTCTAGTCGTGATAGTCGGACGCGTCGGATCGAGGTTTTGGCTGATCAAACTTGCAACCTTGTTCGGGATGTCAGCGTGGGGCGCTCACTCAAGCCGTAATGCGATGCTCTATCTCCCGATGTTCTTCGCCGGATCGGTCTTAGCGTTCGAGCGTAATCGAATCGCACGGGTCACGACGTCGAACAGCTACCGCGCTCACAGTCGAGCGATCAGGCGTGTGACCACGCTGTTCACCGTCTTGTTGCTGAGCAGCTACTGGCCCGTGTTCGCTTCGCACCGATGGGCGCTATGGTCGGGCTACTTGGCGGCGGTAGCTAGGGGCCTAGAGGTATGTGGCGCGTGCCTTCTTATCTGTATTGCTTTGCAGGCCCAATCGCGCAAACGCGTTCTTGAGAGCCGTCCCGCGCAATGGCTCGGGAGTCGCTCGTTCAGTCTCTATCTCGTCCACGAACCGATCATGGCGTCAATCACGCTGCTTCTGGGAGGCAGGCCCCGGCTGTGGCTGCTACTGCCGTGCGTCTTGTTGGCGAGCTTGCTTGCGGCAGAGTGCTTTTATCGGGCCATCGAGCGGCCAAGTCTCAGGTTCGCTGCGGCGGTAGGCCGTCGAGGTGTTGAGCGCGTAAGGGTCCACATGGAACCCGTGCAACGTTGTGCGTAGTGGCGATGGTCTCGTCATGTCAGGTCCTATCGACGTCGGCTCAACGTTCGCCAGAACAACCCTGTGAGGCTCCTCGCCGAGTGCCGCTGTTGTCCGGTGGTCGACAATGCCGCCCAGATGGCGGCGGTGAGGATAAGCGCGACGGAGTCCAGAGCCGGTGCGAACGCGGTGGTAGTCGAGGCATATGCCGCCGCTACCACGACGCACGCTGCCGTTATATGACGGATCATGTGCCGATCAATTCGAACGCCAAGTTGGTGCACCGTGATGATCGTGGCAGTAGCAATCAGAAGCCAGTCCACCAGCAAGCCGATGGCCAGGGCCCGTGCTCCGAGTGTGTCAAGCAACGCAAGGCTCACCGCCAACCGCGCGGCTTCGGCAATCAACCCCATGCTGACCCACCTTCGAATCCGGCCTGCCGGAAGAAGCAGACCCCCGAAGGCATAGGCGACGGCACGCGGCAATTCGGACGTGAGCGCAAGTGCCAGCACCGGTGCGGCGCCAGCGAATGCGTGGCTGAACACGGTCGCGATCAGCACAGTTCTGAAAGCGGTTCCGAGCAGAATCAGCGGCACCATCGCGAGTAGGGAGAGCTGGAGTGCCCCCCGGACCTGGGCGGTGACGGCGGCGGTGTCGCGGCGTTGCCATGCCGCAGAAAGCCCTGGAGTCGCGGCTTGGACCAGACCCGCACCGAGCTGCGCAAAGAGAAGAACACCGAGGAGGTACGCGGGCTGATAGACGCCGTTCGCCGCCTCGCCCGCGTGATGCACCAGGGCGGAGCGTAGGGCGAGGTCGACTATCGAGGTAGCTGAACCGGCGACCAGGCTCGCACTCCCAAATAGCATGAGCATTCGGTTCACGTCGGCATCCGCTCGGCGAAAAGGAAAGACTTCCGACGTCACGCCCCGCTCGCGAACCAAGACGACCACGGCCGCGGCAAGGCTTGTCGCGCACACGCTGACCGCACCCCCTGTAAGCCCGAACGGAACAACGAGCAGTGTTACGACCACGACCATTCCGACTGCAGAGAGTGCACTGTTGATTGTCGTGCGCCACGCACGACGCAAGCCCTGTAGCACGGTTTGATAGCTGTTCGTCAGCGCGTTGGCCGGAACCGACGCTGCAGCCAAGATGATGTACGTCTTGTGATTCGGGGACCCGAGGAGAGCTGTCGACAGCGGACGGGCGGCAACTGTGGCGGCTGCCGCAAGACCGAAAGACACGGTCAACGGGAGCACCACGATGGTTGACACAATGCGCCTGCGGCGATCTTCGTCTCCCGTTGCGCTTTCGCGCCCAAGAAGTGTGATCCCCGCAGTGGTCAGGCCGAGGGTCGACAGACCGGTCAGAAATGCCGCAAGGTTGGCGAGCTGGGCCAACACGCCCACCCCGCTCGTTCCGAGCGAAACGGCAAAGATCTTGCCGCGGGCAAGGCTTCCCGCGAGGGCGACCGTCGTCCCGATCCAGTAGGCGACCGTCGGACCTGCGATCCGGTGCGCGCCAGCGCCCGCCGAACTGTCGTCAGGCACGCTCCTCATCGTAGTAGCGTGCGACTGCGTAGTCGGTGTAAGCACCACTCGCCGAGGAGCATCGTGTTTAGCCCGTCAGAATGGTCAACGTGACGACACTGCCGCGTTTCGACGTCCTCGGCGTCGGGATCAGCGCCGTTTCGCTTGCCAGCGCTTCTTCTGAGATCGAGCGGTGGCTCGACGAACGCGAGCGCCACTACGTGTGCGTGACGAACGTGCACACCGTGATGGAGTGCCAACGCGATCCGCAGCTCATGCGGATTCACAACGACTCTGGCATGACGACTCCCGACGGAATGCCCATCGTGTGGTGCGGAAAGTGGGCCGGCGCGAGTGGCATCACGCGCGTGTACGGACCCGACGTGATGCTGGAGTTGTGTGGTCGTCTCGCTGGTAGCGGGCACTCGATGTTTCTCTACGGCACCACCGCACGAACGCTCGAGCTGCTGGAGGCGAGGTTGCGCAGCGAGTTCCCGGGCTTGCTGATTGCCGGGCGCTACGCGCCACCGTTTCGCGATCTGACCGCAGCAGAAGACGCTGAGGTGGTCGCAGCCCTCAACGCGAGTGGCGCTGATCTGGTGTGGGTCGGGCTCGGGGCACCACGGCAGGAGCGTTGGATGGCCGAGCACATGGACCGGCTCACGGCGACGGTTCTCATCGGGGTGGGAGCCGCCTTCGACTTTCATGCGGGTACCGTGCGCCAGGCTCCGCTGTGGATGCAGCGGCATGGCCTGGAGTGGTCATTTCGACTCTTTCGTGAGCCGCGCCGACTGTGGCGGCGCTACCTGCGAACGAACCCGGCTTTCGTTCTCGCGATCCTGCGCCATCACCCGCGCATGCGGCCAGGCGGCAGCTGATCAGCTCACTGCTCGACCGCCGCGCGGAACTGCTCGGCAACGGTCACTGGGTCGTAGCGCGCACGCCCCCGCTCGACGTCCGCGCTACTCGGTCGCGCAGCATCACCTTCCGCGAGCACGTCCACGAGACGCCCGGCCATCTCTGCCGCGCTCATCGGGTTATCGATGTAGCGCGCGAGTCCTAGCGAGACGTCGGTCAGTGACCCGGCGCGGGTGCTGACGACCGGAACGCCGAGACCGAGCGCTTCGACGACCGGCAACCCGAATCCCTCGAAAAGAGACGGCATCGCGAGTACTGAAGCGGTTCGATACAGCGCACCGAGCTCGGCATCGGTGACGTAGCCGAGAACCGTCACGCGGTCGGTCAGGGCGAGTTCGCGAACCAGGCCGTCGACGCCAGCACCGGCGCGTGCGCCGAGCAACAGCTCAGGAGCCTGGCCGACCACGACGAGATGCGAGTCGGGTCGGCGGGCAGCTACTTCGGCGAACGCACGAACCAACGTCTCGAGGTTCTTGTGCCGGTACCCCCCGGATACGCATAGAACGATCTCTCGGTCTCGCGGAACGGCGTCCGGCGCTGCACCTGGCTCGAGCCGGTCGAAAGACACGGCGTTCGGAATGACCCGAACCTTCGAAACGTAGCGGTCGCCATGGCGCGCGATGAGATCGTCGGCGACGTACTGCGAGATCGCGACCACGACGTCAGCCCTGCGCATCGTGTACCGGTGGGCCGCTCGCAGCCACGCGCGTTTGCGAGCCGAGAAATTCTCTGGGAGATGCTCGTGCTGCGCGTCATGAATCACGGTCACCACCCGGCCGTGCAGCCCAAGCGGGGTGTAGTAGTTGGGCAGCAGCCAGTGGTCGACGTCGCGCATCGGCGGCAGGGCGAGCGTCTCGATTGCCACCCGGTTGCGCAGCCCGGGAACGTGCACGGCCCGCGTCACGAGGGGCGCAAGGTTGAACCCGAGTTGAAGCGGCTCGGCCGTGACGACGGTCCACGGGTCCGAGGCGTTCACTGAACGCAAGCCGTCGAGCAAGTTGTACAACGCGTGCTCGGCACCACCGACTCTGCCGGCCCGCACGAAACATGCGCTGACCGCAGTAGCCATGGTCATCGACCCTACTGCCGGCGCGTACGCTGGCAGCCGCACACCGCGGGAGCTCGGGCAAAACCGGGCTGAGAGGGTGGCTGGCCGGAAATCTCCGGTAAGGCTGCCGACCGCTCGAACCTGTCCGGGTAATGCCGGCGTAGGGAGACGCAAATGACGGCAACCGTGCCGGCGCACGCCGAGGCGCCGATCACCCTCGACCAGCCGGCCGCGAAGGCGCTGGGCTTTTTCGATCAGGTCGGCCTGTGGGGCAATCTTGGGGTCAGCCTGCTCGGTTTCACCGCTGCGCTGTTCGTGTTGCAACCCAGAGCCGGCAGTCCCGGCCTTCCGCTCACAGCGGCCCTGCTCGCGACCTTCGTCGGCACCGCACTCGGCGCCGCCGCGGTCGGTTTGGCTGCGATCCCAGGAGCGCGCACCGGATCGCCGGCGATGGTGCTACTTAGGGGGCTCTTCGGCGCCCGTCTCTCGTACCTGCCAACCGGTCTGAACATCTTGCAGCTCCTCGGCTGGGCCACCTTCGAGATCGTCATCATCGCGTCGGCCGCCCACCAGCTCTGGCCCTCGATCCCCCAAAACGGCTACGTCCTGATCGCCGGCGTCATCACGACCGCGCTCGCCCTTCGCCCGCTCGGCGTCGTCCGGGTGCTTCGCAAGTACGTGACGGTCGCCGTCGCGATCGTTGTCATCTACCTGTTCGTGCAGTTGCTGCGGCGCCCCCTTCCGGCAGTTGCGAATAGCTCGTGGCGCGAGTTCTGGCCCGCGGTCGACACGGCGCTCGCGGTCGCCATCTCGTGGGTACCGGTCGCAGCCGACTACTCCCGCCACTCAAAATCAGGTCGGACGGCGTTCAGTGCCGCGTTCGTCGGCTACACCATCACCCAGACGGCGTGCTACGCACTCGGCATCGTGGCGATCCTGAGTGTGCCGGCCGCCAGTGACGGCTCCAACCACGGCGTCTGGGGCGCGTTCATCGCTGTTTTTCTCGGGAAGGCCGCGTTTGCCGTGCTCGCGATCCGTGAGATCGACCAGTCGTTTTGCGACGTCTACTCGACAGCTGTCAGTACGCAGAATCTGCGCCCGCATTGGGATCGACGCATCCTTGCCCTTGCCGTGGGCACCGCGGCGACCCTGCTCGCGCTGCTGTTCCACATCAGCAACTACCAGAATTTCTTGTACCTGATCGGCTCAGTCTTCGTGCCGCTGTTCGGCGTCCTGGTCGTCGACTACTTCGTCTTGCAGGGACATCGGCGATGGGACGTCGCCGAGCACGCGCCGTCCAGATGGTCGATGTTGGTGCCCTGGGTTGTCGGCTTCTGCGTGTACCAGCTGGTGAACCCTGGCGTGATTCCACGCTGGGCAGGGTTTTGGGGCCGCGTCGCGCGCGACATTCACTTCACGCCGCAGACCTGGATGAGCGCGTCGCTGTTGTCGTTCGTCGCTGCCGCGGTGCTCACACTCGTCGTGCGGGCCGCCTCGGCTAGAGCCGTCTCGGCTAGAGCTTGGTGACGCGCACCGCGGTGCCGTAGGCGCAGATCTCTGTCCAGACGCCGCCCATCTCGGAGGTGTCGAACCGCATCGCGAGGATCGCGTTCGCGCCTCGTGCGGTCGCCTCGTCGATGAGCCGCTGCATCACTTGATTGCGGCTCTCGGTGAGCGCGGTGGTCATGCCGCGCAGCTCGCCGCCGAGGATCGATTTCAGCCCGGCGCCCATCTGGCTGAATGCGTTGCGCGACCGGACGGTGAGTCCGAAGACCTCACCGAGAACCTCGTCGACGCGGTAGCCCGGGATGTCGTTCGTTGTCACGATCAGCATGTGGCTCAGCGTAGGGCACGATGACGGCATGTCCGACAACCTGCTAGCGGCCCGCGCTCTGGACGCGATGGTTGACGCGGTTATTGCCGCCGATCGAGAGGGTCACATTCGGTTGTGGAGCCTGGGCGCCGAGCGGCTCTTTGGGTGGACCGCAGAAAGCGTTATCGGTGGCCAGTTTCCCGGCATCCCCGACGAGCCGGCCCAGCAGGAGAGCGATGCCGCCCTAGCCAAGGTCATGGCTGGTGAAGACGTGTCACTTGCCACGACGCGGCGTCGGGCAGACGGCAGCCTGGTCGACGTGTGGATCGTCTTCAGCCCGATGCGGGGGCGGCTCGATGGCCCGATCGATGGGTGGCTCGCAGTCATCCGCGATGCGACCCAGGAGCGGGCGGTGCAACGCGCATTGCGGCGCCGGGTCGAGTTGGTGGGCCGGCTCGCGTCCGTCATCGCGAGCCTGAACTCTGATCTCGACCTGCCAACTGTGCTGCAGCGGATCAGCGAGTCTGGTCGCGAGCTGCTGGCCGCCGACGGCGCTGCCTACGTGATGCTCGACGGCGACGACCTGGTGATCGCGGCGGTCTCCGGGCTCGAGTCGCACCTCGTCGGTGAACGGATTCCGCTGGTCGAGTCGGCCGTCGCCACGGTGCTCCAATCCGGCCGCACCTCGATGGCTCTGAATAACGACGACTACCCGAACACGTCGACTCTCGTCGCGGCGACGAGTGCGCGGCTGCCGCGCTTGGCGGTCGGGCTCACCCGCCTTGACGGCCTGCCGTCGGGCGCGCTGTATGTGTTCTTCGTCGCGCAAGGCCGGGCGTTGGGTAAGGCCGAGCTCAGCGTCCTCGAACTCCTCGGCGAGGCTGCGGGCGCGGCGCTGGCCAACGCCCGCGCGTACGACCTGACCCGACGGCAACGCGAGCACGAGCGGGCCGTCATCGAGGCCACCCTCGACGGCATGGCTGTGGTCGACGCGGACGGTCTCGTGCGGCAATGGAATCCCGCCGCGCACGAGCTGACCGGACTCTCACAGGCGGAAGTGCTCGGGCTGCCGTTGCCGTTCCCCGCGCCCGACCCAGGTGTCGTCTCTGAGCACCAGCTTGACTCCGGCCGCTGGCTTGAAGTGCTCTGCGCGCAGATCGCGGACACCGGTGAGACCGTCGTCGACTTCCGCGACGTCAGCCGGTCGAAGTCGATCGAGGAGAGCAAGGACCTGTTCCTCGCAGTGACGAGCCACGAACTGCGGACGCCGATCACCGTCGTCCAGGGGTATGCCTCGACGTTGCTGACCCACTGGGAGAACATCACCGACGTGGAGCGCCGCGGATCGGTCGAGCGCATCGCCGAACGCACCCGCGCACTCGCCGCCCTGGTCGAGCAGCTGCTGTTGGGTTCGCGCGCCGGTCTGGCCGCACCGACGCCAAGTCACGTCGTGTTCGACCTCGGCGGGATGCTGCGCACCGCGGTTGCGGGGTTCAAGAACGTCGCGCAAGGACACGAGTTCATCCTCGACGTCGCGCCCGACCTGCCTGCGGCGAGCGGCGACCCGAGCTCGATCGAGATCGTGTTCAGTCAGCTGCTGGAAAACGCGATCAAATACTCCCCCGACGGCGGAACGATCACGGTGTCCGCCCGCTGCGAAGGGGACACGATCATCGCGCGGGTGTGCGACCGCGGCCTCGGGATCCCCGCGGGCGAACACGCGCAGGTATTCGAGCGCTTCTACCAAGTCGGTGGCGAGCGGCGGCGGTTCGGCGGGGTCGGTCTCGGCCTCTACATCGTGCAGCGGTTGCTCGAGGCGCACGGCGGAGCGGTTCTAGCCCTCCCGCGGGACGGCGGGGGCACCTGTTTCGAGGTGACCCTCCCGGGTCACGTGTGACGGTGGCTCGCTGACCTCAGCCCCCGCCGTCCGCTCCTCACAGATTCACCTTTTCGCCCAGCCAAACCCACGAACTCCTCACCCATTCACGTTCTGCACGACTCCCGGGCTGTCTCTTTGAGGAGCGCACCTGCATCTGTGAGGAACGAGATGAAGCGGGCAAGGGCGCCACGGCCGTTGCGGCGTGGCATTCCTGAAAAGGCGCGCTCGAAGGGTCATGTGTGAGGTTTTGACCATGTTTGGCGGGGAACGTACGGCCCGTGAGCTCTCTGCGTGTATCGCCGACGCCTGCTAGCGCGGGGTACGTGCGAGCGGTGCTGCGCGATGATCTTGCCGTCTTGCCCGAACCGGTTCGCGAAGAGGTTGCCTTGATCGCGACCGAGTTGGTCGGCAACGCGGTGCTGCACGCGCGCGCGCTCGAAGACGGACAGCTCGCGATCGCCTGGGGCGTCGGCGAGCACGGTGTCGAGATCGCGGTCACCGATGGTGGATCGCCCACGCAGCCATTGGTCGCCGAGCCGGATCCGACCGACACGAGGGGTCGCGGGCTGTCGATCGTCGCGACGCTGGCTGTCCGCTGGGGCGTCGAACATCATGATTCGTCAACGACCGTGTGGGCGGTTGTCCCGCTGACCGACCGAGAGTGGATCGACCGCGAACTGAATAGCCGTAAGTCGATCACCATCGACGACCAGGTGCCCGCGCTTCCGTTGTAGTGTTCCCTCGCTCGGGTGCCACTGCATCCCCCGTCGGTGGCACCCGAGCGCCCACAACATCCGGGGAGCGCCCTATCTCTGCACCTCGCGCGGTGATCACCGGTGGCGCCGGGTTCCTTGGCTCGCACTTGTGCGAGCGCCTGCTGCGTGACGGGTATGAGGTGCTGTGCCTCGACAACTTCCTGACCGGGACACCGAACAACGTCGAGCACCTGCTTGGCGATGATCGTTTCCGACTCCTGAAGGTCGACGTCACCGACTGGATCCATATCAGCGGACCAGTCGATGCCGTCCTGCACTTCGCATCGCCGGCCTCGCCTGCCGACTACCTCCAGTTGCCGATCCAAACGCTGAAGGTCGGCTCGGTCGGCACGTTCCACGCTGTCGGCCTTGCGCAGGAGAAGGGCGCGCGCTTTCTGCTCGCCTCGACATCGGAGGTGTACGGCGACCCCCAAGTGCACCCGCAGCCAGAGACGTACTGGGGTCACGTGAATCCGGTCGGGCCTCGCGGCGTCTACGACGAGGCGAAGCGGTTCGCGGAGGCGATGACGGTCGCGTATCGCGATCACCGCGAAGTCGACGCGGCCATCGTCCGAATCTTCAACACGTTCGGTCCGCGGATGCGGCCCGACGACGGCCGCGCGATCCCGACCTTCATCAGCCAGGCCCTACGCGGCCAACCGATCACGGTTGCTGGCGATGGGAGCCAGACCCGCTCGGTCTGCTACGTCGACGACCTCGTCGACGGCATCGTCCGCTTGCTGCAATCGGCGCTGCCCGGTCCGGTGAACATCGGGAATCCGCACGAGCTTTCCGTCCTCGAGTTGGCGCAACTGATTCGCGATCTCGCCGGCTCTTCGTCGTCCATCGAATTTGTGCCGTTGCCGCAGGACGACCCGCTGGTCCGGCGTCCGGACATCACGGTCGCGACCCGCGACCTAGGCTGGACGCCGCAGGTCGACGTTGCGGATGGACTGCGCCGAACCATCGACTGGTTTCGGACGCATCCCGATCTCGTCGGCATCAGCTAGCGTCGCGTCATGGCCCTACTTGATGACGTCGTGGTGGTTATCTCGGGCGCTGGCCGTGGCATCGGCCGTGGCGAGGCCATTGAGTTGGCCCGGGGCGGGGCGCGGGTGGTCGTCAACGATGTTGACGCAGAGGTAGCGGCCGCAGTCGTCGCCGAGATCAGCGAAGCCGGCGGGATTGCCAGCGCGCACGTCGGCGACTGCAGCGGAGTCGAAGCCGCGACATCCCTGGTGCACCAGGCGATCCACGTTTTCGGTCGTCTCGATGCGGTGGTGAACAACGCGGGCATCGTGCGCGACCGAACGCTGGCGAAGATGACTGCCGACGAATGGGACGCGGTGATCGCGGTGCACCTGCGTGGGCACTACGCGCTGACCCACGCGGCCTGTGCCCACTGGAAGGAGCACGGTGGCCCTGGTCGGATCGTGTGCACGTCGAGCACCTCGGGGCTACTGGGCAATTTCGGTCAAGCAAACTACGGCGCCGCGAAAGCAGGCATCGCCGCTTTCTCCACGATCGTCGCGCAAGAAATGGCGCGCTACGGGGTGACGTGCAACGCCATCGCCCCTGCGGCTCGCACCCGAATGACGGAGGGTGCCTACGGTGACATCGCCGGCGACACTCTTGCTGGGGATACTGGGGAATTCGACTTCTGGCACCCCGACAATGTCGCGCCGATGGTGGCGTACTTGTGCAGTTCGGCGTCCGCCCATATCAGCGGCAAGGTCTTCGGCGTTCAGGGCGACACAGTCGAGATCTACCGGCCGTGGACTTCGGCCGCCGTCATCGAGAACGGCAAAAGGCGATGGAACGTCGAGCAACTGGGCGATCGGGTCATGGAGCTCTTCGTCGATTCGGGCATTGCGAGCGGACCGGAGAATGCCATGGCCCGGCTGCGCTTCTCGATGACGGACAGAACGCGAGCTCCCCTCGCCGAGTGAAGCTTCGGTGCAAGAAGGCACCCCGAATTCCTGCGGTGGGCGCCGAAGCTGCGAGGGTTTGCGGCTATTTGCTCAATATGCGCTGCGCCGAATGGTCTCGCGGGTTCTGTACCTACGCACGGTGTCGACGCGGGCGGGCGTATGTCACATTGATGAGCAAGAAATAACTGGGGGATGTGGTAATCGGGTGACTGACGTTGGGGTAGCCGTCGTGCCCGGGTCCAAACACGATGGCATGTCATACCTGTTGATCCCGCTTATTCAGCGGGGGTCTCCGGAGCTCGCGCCGCTGCGCGAGACGTTGCGCGCGTGGGTCACCGTGGTGGCCACCTCAGCCGATCCGTGCATCGTGTTGAACCGCGAAGGCCGAATCGCCGGGCTCTCTGCTTCGGCCGCAGTGCTGTTCGCTGAAGCGCCTGTCGAACTCGTCGGACGTCGATTGGTTGGCGACGTGTTCACTCTGGTCGACTTCAGCAGTGCGGCAGAACCGATGCCGGACGAGACCCTGGTGCCACCCACGCAGGCGATTGCCACCGGCAGGTTGAGCCGCGGTCTCGTCAGGCTACGCAGATCGGACGCCGTGACCCTCACCCTCGACGCCCTGGCGACGCCGTTGCACGCTGATGACGGAACTGTTATCGGCTCACTGACTTTCCTCGGCCAACTCGCCCCTCACTGACAGGTTGGTCGTCGGCTGCCGATTGATCGGCCGGACCGGCGGTATCGGTTCGTCTTCGCGACGCCGCGTCCCCGACCAACGTGCAGGCACCGCATCGATGTGCTTCGCAAGTCCGTAGGCGGCGTCCTCGTAGTTGACCCGCCAGCCCCGAAAATGCGGCCACGCCTGCGCAGCGGTGCGCTCGACTTGGAAGCCGATCGAGGTGAGCATGTCGACCGCCTGCTCGAATTCTTCGTAGGGCAGCTGAATCGGATCATCCGGCGAAGGGTCGCGACGGGTCGGGATCGACTCGATCGCGGCAAGGTCGCGCAACGTGAGGTATCCCATCTGCAGGAGCAGTCGGGCCTCAACTGGCGCCGTCGTCGGCGCGAGTGCGGTCTGCAGTGCGGCGGCGTCGAGGACGCCCAGCAGGGCGATCAGCCACGAGCGCAACGGTTGTGGCGACCTGAAGTGGATCAGCACCGGGTAACTGGTGTGACTCTCCGACACGGTGGCGGCCCAGGTCTCCCAGTTGCTGTAGAGCTCTGGGAGGTTGCCTTCGAGATGGAGCCACACGTGCCGGGCGAGGATCTCCGGCCCCCACGCGGGTTCGCCGCCGCGCGCCGACAGAACGGTGATCAGCGACTCGCGCCGGTTATACGCCGCGTAGAGGGTGGGCAGGTAGGCAATCTGCAAGGCGACGATCACCATGCCGGTGACGCTGGCGGTGATGTCGAGAATGGTCAGCGATCCACTCGGCGACGACGCGAAGCCGAGCGTCGCGATCGACGACCCGGCCTGGCGCATCGCCGCGCTGAGGGTGAAATGAGTGAAGCCGAAGTCGAGCAGGCTGAACCCGATCCAGAACGAGGCGATCCAGGTGAACAGCAGCGTCATCAGCGACAGCGGCGCCGCCCACGCCAGGATGTTGTCGCGCCGCTCGTAGTCCGCGAACTTGTCGGCGACCATGCGAGACACCCGCACGGTCGCATCGAGGACCAGGTCGGACACCTTCGAGAGCACGGCGCGCGGGACGACGAAGGTGCGCAGGACGCTCGACGCGGTGCCGCCCAAGATGGCGAATCCGCCGATCAGCGCCAGGATCCTGACGACTCCCATGGCCGGACGATACTGGCTGGCCGCCCGTTAGCATGAGGGCCGTGTCGCTCTCCAGTTCGACTGCCGCCTTGCTTGCCGTGATCGGGACGTCGGCCGGCGGCCTCGGCCTGCTGGTCGCACTCTTCGCGCATCTTCGGCTGCGCAAGCTCCGGCGCAGCCTGGCGATCTTGCAGGACGGCGACGACGCCGAGTCGTTCCTGTCCGCGGCCGCCAAGCAGGTCGAACTCGTCGCCCGTCTGCGTGCCGAACTTTCGTCGGTCGAGGGCCGCATGCACGACCTGCGCCTCGACGTCGCCGACGCACTTCGCCACGTCGCGGTCGTGCGCTACGACGCCTTTCGCGACATGGGCGGCCGCATGTCATTCTCGGCAGCGCTGCTCGATGACGCTGGCGACGGCTTGGTGATCAGCGCGATACACGGCCGCACCGAAACGCGTTCATACGCCAAGGGTGTCAAGGGCGGTACCAGCGACCAGCAGCTCTCACCTGAAGAACGCCAGGCGATCGCCTTCGCGACCCGGGCAGGTGCTGGTCCGAGCGGACGCCAGCCAACCGCCGTCCAGAAGTCCCACGTTGTGCAGGAGGACCTGCCTTCTGTCCTTGTTCGTCGAAATGATCCTGCCGAAGTGCGGCTCTTTGACGACGAGGTCGAACTGACGGCCGTCGATCCGATCGAGTCCTGATGGCTGCAGACACGGCGGCCCGCTATGCCTACCTGGGGCCCGAAGGTACGTTCACCGAGGCCGCGTTGCGCACGGTCCCAGCAGCCGCGGACGCCGAACTGCTGCCGTACCGCAGCGTCTCTGCTGCGCTTGACGCGGTTCGGCGCGGCGAGGTCAATGCCGCGTTAGTGCCACTGGAGAACTCCGTTGGTGGAGGGGTTGCTTCGACGATCGACGAGTTGTCGACGGGTGAGTTGCTGCACATCGGTCGCGAGGTATTGCTGGACGTCGGGTTTGCACTCGCCGTTCGACCGGGAACGCCGCGTTCGTCGCTGAAGAGGGTGGCTGCGCATCCGCAGGCCGAGGCGCAGTGCCGGCGCTGGATCGCCGACCATTTGAGCGACGTCGAGATTGTGACGTCAGCGTCCAACGCCGAGGCAGCTGCGTCGGTCGCCGCGCCTGCGTCGAGTCTGGATGGGGCGATCACGTCGGCATTGGCGGCACAGCGGTACGGACTCGAGGTCATCGACGACGACATCCACGATCATGCGGGCGCGGTCACGCGTTTCGTGCTGGTCGGACCGCCGTCCGCGCCTTCGGCCCCCACCGGCACCGACAAGACTTCACTCGTCGCGTTCATCGGCGACGACCACCCTGGCGCGCTGCTCGAGATCCTGACCGAGTTCGCGGTGCGCGGCATCAACTTGACGTGGATCGAGTCGCGTCCCACGGGCGTCGGGCTCGGCCGGTACTGCTTCTCGATCGACTGCGAAGGCCACGTCGTCGATGCCAGGGTGAGCGAGGCGTTGATGGGCCTGCGGCGCATCTGCAGCGACGTCCGCTTCCTCGGCAGTTACCCACGCGCCGACGGCCTGCCGCCGACGATGAGGCGTGGTACCTCGGATACCGAGTTCCATGATGCGGCCGCCTGGCTGGCCCGTGTTCGTTCGGGCGACGCGTGAGCTCTCGCTCCCGCGGCGGTCGCGAGCACTGAAGTCCACCGCACCCAAGAACGAGCGCTGGACTGCAGCGGTCGGGGCAAGTTTCGGCTCGGATAGCCTCGTGCGGTGATCGACATCAAGTTGGTGCGCGACGACCCCGACCGGGTGCGCACGTCTCAGAGCGTCCGCGGCGAGGATCCGGCGCTCGTCGATGTGCTACTCGCAGCCGATGAACGCCGTCGGGCCGCCGTGCTGCGCTTCGACACCGTGCGCGCCTCGCAGAAGACGTTGGGCAAAGAAGTCGCCGCAGCGAGTGGCCCCGACAAGCAGGCGTTGCTTGCGCATGCCAAGGATCTTGCGGCTGAGGTTCGCGAAGCCGAGGGCGAACTCACCATCGCCGATGACACGCTGCGCGATGCCTCGCTGGCGCTGTCGAACATCATCGAGCCCGGAGTCCCAGAGGGCGGCGAGGATGATTTCGCACTCATCGCCACGGCTGGCACCCCGCCGTCCTTCGACTTCGAGCCTCGCGATCATGTCGAGCTCGGCAAGCTCCTCGGCGCGATCGACGTCGAGCGCGCCGCCAAGGTCTCCGGTTCGCGGTTCTACTACCTGACCGGTGTCGGGGCGCTGCTCGAACTCGCGCTCGTCAACATGGCCATGATGCAGGCGGTCGAGGCAGGCTTTACGCCGATGCTGCCACCCGCGCTGGTGCGGTCGCGCGCGATGGAGGGCACCGGGTTTCTCGGCCAAGCCGCAGAGAACGTGTTTCGCCTTGAGGCCGATGACTATTACCTCGTCGGGACGGCGGAGGTGCCGCTCGCGGCGTATCGCATGGACGAGACGCTGGCTGTCGACGAACTGCCCCTGCGCTACGTCGGTTTCTCACCGTGCTTTCGGCGTGAGGCCGGAACCTACGGCAAGGACACCAAGGGCATCATCCGAGTGCATCAGTTCGACAAGGTCGAGATGTTCACGTTTTGCGCGCCCGAGGATGCGGTCGCGGAACATCAGCGGCTGCTCGGTTGGGAACGGCAGTTTCTGGACGCACTCGAAATCCCGTACCGGGTGATCGACGTCGCCTCTGGTGACCTCGGCTCAAGTGCCGCGCGCAAGTACGACTGCGAAGCGTGGGTGCCGACACAAGGCAAATATCGCGAGGTTACGTCGACATCGAACTGCACCGAGTTTCAGGCGCGGCGGTTGAACATCCGCATGCGCGACGCCGACGGCGTCCGGTCTGCCGCGACTCTCAACGGAACTCTGGTTGCGATCCCTCGCACGATCGTGGCGATCCTGGAAAACCATCAGCGGGCGGACGGTTCTGTCGTCGTGCCGGTTGCCCTGCGCCCCTACCTCGGCCGCGACGTGCTCGAGCCGATCGCGTAGGGGATCCGTGCAACAGTCTTCGCGTTTTGGCGCACCGCGCATGGTCGCTACCGATCTCGACGGCACGATCGTGCGATCCGACGGCACGATTTCGACGCGTACCGTGCACGCGCTGCTGGCGGCCGAACGAGCCGGTGCCTCGATCGTGCTCGCCACGGGTCGGCCGCCGCGTTGGATCACGACGATCGCGGAGCAGACTGATCACCACGGCATCGTGATCTGCTCCAACGGCGCCATCGTTTACGACCTGGAGGCCGAGCAGATTCTCGAGTCGACCCTGATCCCCGTCGAAACCGTCGCGAAGGTTGTCGACATCTTGTCGACGGCGCTGCCCGACCTCGGGTTTGCGGTGGAGAACGGCTTCGACGTCTACCGATCGCCTGGGTACAGGGGAGGCTGGAACGTTGGCAATGAAGTGTTGCCGGTTCACGATCTCGAGGTCGTGACCTCGCACGCCGCTGCCAAGTTGCTTGCTTCGCATCCCGAGATCGCTGCCGACGAACTCCTTGTCATTGCGCGCGGACTGGTCGGCGATCTCGTCGAGCCGACCCATTCGAACGGGCGCGGACTCGTCGAGATGGGTCCGCTCGGGGTCACGAAAGGCACCGCGCTGGCGCACCTGGCGGCGCAGCGTGGCATCGATCGCGAAGACGTGGTCGCCTTCGGTGACATGCCTAACGATCTGCCGATGCTCGCGTGGGCCGGCACGGGTTACGCGATGGCCAACGCGCACCCAGACGTCCTCGCCGCCGTCGAGCTCACGACGTCAAGCAACGACGACGACGGCGTTGCGCTGGTCCTCGAGCACCTCTTCGCCTAGCCGAGCCGGGTCAGTGCAGGCCGGCGATGACTAGCTTGGCTAGCGCGATCGACTGGGTCCAGGGCGGTTCGTCGACGTTGCGAATGTCGATAGTCTTACCGCCCGATTGGACCACGATCTCCTGCCCGGTGCCGGCGGCCTTGTCACCGAGGCTCGGAATGGTTGTCGAGGTGTCGGTCCCCTGATCCTGTTTCGCGGTCGCAAGTGTCCCGTTGAAGTCAAAGTCTCCCGTGGCGTTGTTCACGGTGATGGTGAACGCACTGCCCGCGCTGCTGCTCAGGTAAGAACAAATGCCGTAGCCCACCGTTGGATCCGCGTAGGTCACGCCCAACGCGGTGGTGACCTGAGCTCCCGTCAACGGGCAGCCCGCCGCTGTGGATCCGGTAGCCGCGGGTGCACTAGCGCCCGCTGCGCGGCTTTGTAATTCCGCTAGAGGTACATGCCCTGGTTCGGTCGCTGCCCTTCAGGGGCCGTGCCTTGCGGGAGTGCGCGGCGCATCTGTTCAAGTTGAGCGTGCGCCGCCATCTGTTGCGCGACAAGTGCGGTCTGGATCCCGTGAAACAGACCTTCGAGCCAGCCCACGAGCTGCGCCTGCGCGATACGCAGCTCCGATTCGCTCGGAACCTCGGACTCGGTGAACGGCAACGTGAGGCGCTCGAGTTCGTCGACGAGTTCAGGTGACAGCCCGCTCTCGAGTTCCTTGACGGACGCCGCGTGAATCTCCTTCAGTCGAACGCGGCTCGCCTCGTCGAGTGGCGCAGCTCGCACTTCTTCGAGGAGCTGCCGGATCATGTTGCCGATGCGCATGACTTTGGCTGGCTGATTGACCAGGTCGGCGACCGTGCCGGTTGCTGCCTCGTCATCTGGGCCAACGATCTCGACCTGAGAGTCCTCGGGCACGCGACCGTTCGAACCACCATTTGGCGCGCCGTCGATGCTCATACAGCGATTGTCTCAGGCAGCGTGAGCAGGATCTTGCCCACGTGGTCGCCGGCCTCCATCAAGCGATGCGCTTGCGCGGCGTCGGCCATCGGCAGTTCAGCCTCGACGACGACTTTCACCGCGCCCGACTCGACGAGCGGCCATACCGACGAACGGACCTCAGCAACGATGGCCGCCTTCTGAGAAAGGGGCCGTGCCCGCAACCCCGCGGAGTACACAGTTCCGCGCTTCGACATCAGCAACGCAAGATCGAGTTCGGCCCGGCGTCCGCGTTGCATGGCGAGCACGACGAGGCGACCGTCCAGTGCGAGGGTTTCGAGGTTGCGACCGAGGTATTCGCCACCCACGACGTCGAGGATGACGTCAACTCCCACGCCGTCCGTATACGAGTGAATCGCGGACACGAAGTCGTCGCGTCGGTAGTCGATCGCCAGCTCGGCACCAAGCGCGACCGCCCGCTCGCACTTGTCTGGCGTCCCGGCCGTGGTAAGAACTCGCACGCCCAAGGCGCGGGCCAACTGAATGGCAAAGGTGCCGATGCCGCTGGTGCCGCCATGCACCAGCAGCGTCTCGCCGGGGCGAACGTGAGCGGCCTGAAAGACCGTCGACCACACCGTGCAGGCAGCCTCAGGCAGCCCGGCCGAATCGACGACCGGCACGCCGGCTGGAACAGGCAACACCTGCCCCGCGGGTACGGCCACGTACTCCGCGTAGCCGCCCCCGGCCAAGAGCGCGCAGACGGAGTCGCCGACCCGCCAGTCATGCACCTCTGGCCCGACCGCGACGATGTGGCCGGAGCACTCGAGGCCGAGGATCGGTGAGGCTCCCGGTGGCGGCGGATAGTGGCCAGCGCGCTGGGAAAGGTCGGCTCGGTTGAGGCCTGCAGCGCGAACGGCGATGACGACCTCAGCCGCTCCGGGCGTCGGGTCTGCGACCTCGGTCCAGTCCAGAACGGAGGCATCGCCAGGGCTGGTCATCGTGATCGCGTGCACGAAGGCCACCCTAGGGTCCTCCGGTCGGAGCGCGGTATTGACCGCAAATCGGCATAAACCAGCCATAAGACTCTTGTCTGCCCATGAGCCCCAGTTCATGATCGAAAAATGCTGCACCGCTTTGCCGACGCGCGCGTCATCGTCGTCGACGACAACCCCGCCAACGTCTCCGCCCTCGTCTCGGTGCTGGGCGACGCGGGCCTGCGCAACATCGCCTGCGCCACCAACCCGCGAGCCGGCCTGGACCTGGCAAGCATTTCCGACCCCGACGTGATCCTGCTCGACCTGCATATGCCCGGGCTCGACGGCTACGGGGTCCTCGAAGAGCTTGTTGCGACGAGCGGTGGGAGCGGGCACTTTCCCGTTGTTGTCGTCATGGGCGACACAACCCCGGACACCTTGCACCGGGCACTGTCGCTAGGAGCGCGAGACTTCCTCGCTACTCCACTCGACCCGATCGAAGTCGTGTTGCGAGTTCGCAACATGCTCGAGAACAGGTTCCTGCACAACGCGCTGCAGGATCAGAACTTTGCGCTGAACGACGAGCTCGACGAGATGAAGGAGGACGACGAGCGGCTCCAGCGCGAGCAGAACGGGCACCTCGAACGCATCGAGCAGGTGCTCGAGCACGAGTCCTCGCTTGCGATGGTGTTCCAGGCGATCGTCGACTTGACCGACCACTCGATCGTCGGCGTCGAGGCACTGTCGAGGTTCGCCGGCAAACCGATGCGATCGCCCGACCTGTGGTTCGAAGAAGCCGCCTCGGTCGGTCTCGGGCCGACGTTGGAGATGAAGGCGATCTCGGCCGCACTTGCGCAAGCGTCGAGGCTGCCGGATGAGGCTTTCCTGGCGATCAACGTGTCGCCGGACTTACTGCTCTCCGGCAAGCTCGACTACCTCATCGACGATCCCATCTGCTCGCGCTTGGTGTTCGAACTCACCGAGCACGTCGTGGTCGACGATTACGGGCCGATCCGCAGCCGCATTGCGCGGTTCCGCGAGAAGGGTGCGCGGATCGCGATCGATGACACCGGTGCCGGCTTCTCGAGCATGCGGCACATCCTGTTGCTGCAACCCGAGATCATCAAGCTCGACCAGTCATTGACGCATGGCGTCGATCACGATCCTGCGCGCCGCGCACTCGCGTCGTCGCTGGTCTCCTTCGCGAGAGACATCGGGTCTGACTTGATCGCTGAAGGTGTCGAGACGGCGGACGAGCTGTTGACCCTCGAACGCCTGGGTGCGCAATGGGTGCAGGGCTTCCACATCGCGCGCCCAGAGCCGCTGCAGGTCTAGAACTGACAGAGCTTTAGCGGACGGCGGCGGTGGCGGTGGGTGCGTCGGCGGGTGCGGTCTGTGCGGTCGGATAACGGCTGCCCTCGGCGTCCGACCCTGCGATTCGCCGCAACACCAGCGCACCGAAAGCGGCTGCGACCAGACACGCGCTGGCGCCCAGGACCAAACCCCAGCGGGCACCGAAGTACTCGCTGACCGCGCCCGCGATGGGTCCGCCAATTGGTGTCGAACCCATGAACGCGACCGCCCACAGTGCCATCACCCGACCGCGCATTTGCGGGGCCGCTGCGAGTTGCAACGAGCTGTTGCCCTTCGACAGGAGCGACACGCTGGCCGCCCCGACAGCCAGCATCGCGACCAGTTCGAGGGGCAACGTGGGTGCTGCAGATGCGATGAGCAGCACGACGCCGAAGACGGCGGACGACGTCACCATCGCGCGCACTCCGGTGCGGCCGCGCGCAGCGGTATAGAGGCCGCCCGCGATCGCGCCGACGCCCATCGCTGCGGTCAGGAATCCGTACGTCGCGCCGCCACCGTGGAACGTCTTCGCTAGTGCCGGCAGGACCACCTGGAATTCGTACGCGAGACATCCGACGAGCGCCATCATGACGAGCGGGACGCCGATCGCGACAGTCGTGGCCGCGTACCTCAGGCCTTCGCGCAGCTGTCCTTTCGACCGGTGGGTGGGCGGTGTCGGGCGCAGTGCGGCCACGTCCATGGAGGCGAGCGAGTACACGACGGCGATGAAGCTGCCCGCGTTCAGCAGGAAACAGAATCCGATCCCGCCCGCGGCGATCACGATGCCCGCGATCGCAGCACCCACTGCACGAGCCGCGTTCACCATTGTGGAGTTCAGGCTGACCGCGTTGCGCAGGTCCTTCGCGCCGACCATCTCCAGCACGAAGGATTGCCGTGCCGGATTCTCGAAGCAGTTGTTCAAGCCGAGCAGGAATGCGAGGGCGAACACTTCCCATACGTGAACGTGATTGGTGACGACGAGCAGGCCGAGCACCAGTGCGAGGACGCCCATCATCGACTGCAGCACCATCATCAGCTTGCGCTTGTCAATCCGATCGGCCACCACCCCGCCGTACGGTCCGAGCACCAAGACCGGCAGAGTCTGCAACGCGACAGCCCAGCCGACGTCGGTTGCGGATCCGGTGAGCTTGAAGATGAGCCAGGACTGCGCCACTGACTGCATCCAGGTACCGGAGAGTGAGATCGCCTGACCAGTGAAGTAGCGCCGGAAGTTGGGGATCGCGAGCGCCGCGAATGTTTGCTTGCTCAGGGCGATTCGTCTGGCAGTGAAGCTTTCGCTCATCGGGCGGACAGCGCCTCGAGTGCCGGGAGTGCGGCAAGCAGCTGCGCGGCTTGCAGGTCGGGCATGTTCTCCAACCGCGCGGCGATGGCTTTGCTGCGCTGCCCTTGGACTCGGTCGTGCAGCTTGCGACCGGCCGCAGTTGTCTGGACGACGACCGCTCGCCCGTCGTCCGGGTGTGCGAGCCGTTCGATGAGGTCAGCGTCGCTGAGCTTGCCGACGATGCGCGACAGCATCGTCGGGTTGATGCCCTCGAGTTCGGCGAGCTCGCCGATCCCAATCGGGCCGCGACGGGCGACAGTCCCGAGCACCGAAAGCTGGCTCGGGCTGAAGCCGATATCGGCGACCGATGCGTTGAGCTGGCGGGAGAGGCGGCCGATTGCGGCGCGCAGCCGGCTGACGTCGTCCACGTCGATGTGCGTCATGAGATCCCGCCGTAGATAGTTGCCTATCGGCAAGCATACACCTGACTCCTTGCCCCGCCGCGTCGAGTGAAGGAATTACGTCGGGTTTCTCGCCGCGGGGCCGCAATTGCTTCACTCGGCGAGTGCCGCGGCGCCGTCGAGACGGATTTCGGACGTCGATTGGCTGGACGTCGATTGGCTCGCCGCCGTGGGTGGTGCTGCGGCGGTGCGCAGGACCCCGATGAGCTCGTCGTTGGGTCCGACGATGTACGCGGTGTCGCCCTCGTCGAAGATGGTGCCCCGCCGTGGTGGGTGTTCGAGCACGCCCGTTGCTCTTCGATGCAAGGCGATCACCCTGGTGTTGGCGGACAGCCCTTGCATCGCCACCCCCACGAGGGCGCTTTCCGCGGCGATGGTGAGGCGCCCGATCGTGAACGGCTGCTGGGCGACCGAGAAGGCGCCCAGCACTTCGAGACCCAGGGCGGCGGCGACGAACCAGGGCGCGGTGATCTCCTCGATGGACTGGATGTTCTGGAACCCGAAGCGGGCTGAGATGGTGCGCGAAAGCGAGTGGTCGAAGACGCGCATAACCACTGGGAGCGAACCGGCGGTCCACTGGGCGCCGAGCAGGTCGCGCACCGCGATGCCCGTCTCGATGTTCACCATGTCGTTGCTGGTCAGGATCGCGATCGCTGCCGCCTGATGCAGACGCGCGCTTTCGAGCGTCACCGTCGAGGTCGCGTCGCCGAAAATGATCGGCAGGTCGAGGATTGCGGCTTCCGACAAAAACCGATTCCGTTCGTCGCGCTCGATCACCACGACTTGCTTTCCGACCGACTGCAGGCGCGCGGCCACCTGAAGTCCGAATGCCCCGAGCCCAACGACGATCACGTGACCGGACATGCCGCGAGCCCGCCGCCGTCCGATCGAATGATTGAGCCGACGGCTGATGAGGAAGTCCGCTACGTAGGCCATCAGCACAGCGGTGGTGGTGATGCCGGCGAGCATCAAGAAAATCGCCCAGATGCGCAGCGCCGGGTCTTGGCTGGCAAAGCTGAAGTCACCGAAGCCGACGGTCGCCACCGTCTCGACGCTGAAATAGAGCCCATCGAGCACGCTCATCCCGGGCTTTCGGTAGCCGAGGTGCAGGAGCACGGTGGAGATCGTCACCAGCGTGGCCAGTGCGCCCAGCGCGCGGTAGACGCCGGGGTCGAACTCGCCGATGGCCGCCCGCACGGTGCTCGGAAGCTGGCGGATTCGCGAACCCGGCCGCAGCCGTTCGCGCCCTCCGGGGTCGGGCTCGAACTCGATGCCGCGCATCCGGAGCTCGTCAGGTGTGCCGAGCATCGTCGCGTAGTCGCCAGCCTCAGTGACGAAGTCGCGCCCGGGACAGGCGAAGACCACGCCGTCCCTCGTGACCGCGACCGGCGCCAGATCACCGAAGATCGACCGAAGCGTGCCGCCGTCAACAGGGACCGTGGCGGCGACGAACGTGGTGGTTCCGACCTGCATCTCGTGCAGCTGTCGGCCAAGGCAAGCCTCGACGATCGCGGGAGCCGCGAGAGACGCACCGTCGATGACCGCACCCGGCCCGTTGCCGACCGCCATCGCCCGGCGTACTGCGTTGTTGCCCAGCTGGGAGACTACTCGGACAAGTGGGTTCATATGCCGTGCCTGCAGCGCGAGCTGCACGTTCTGTAGGTCCTGGGCTACCACGCACACGATGGCCGCCGCCGTCGTGATGCCCGCAGCGTCGAGCGTCTGCGCGAGGCTGCCTTTCGAGCTGATTACCGCGGTTGTCCAGGCGGAAACGGACTGCAGCTGCGACGGCTTCGTGAGCTGTTCGAGGACCACGACCTGCTGGCCGCAGCGGTGCAGGTGCTCGACGATCGTGACGCCGATGCCGTCCAGGCCACACACGATGATGTGGCCGGCCAGCTGATCGGCGTCCGGTTGGATCGGATCGTTGGCTGTGATCGCGGCACCTCCGGGCTGCCCCGAAGGTAGACAACGGTTGTTACGCGGACGTCACAGTGCGTCGCCCGTGCCGTAAGTTCATCGACTGGAGGGCTCGCCTAGAGGCCGATGGCGGCGGTCTTGAAAACCGCTATGAGTGCAAGCTCATCAAGGGTTCGAATCCCTTGCCCTCCGCCAGCGTTTCTTCGGAGGGCGCATTGTTCGGGCGCGCTCCCAGTCGACACAATGGCGCGGTGACCGAACTGCTCGACTACTGCGACGGCCTGCCGGTGCGTTCGGTGCCGGCTGGCGGCGTCCTGATTGAAGAGGGCACCCGCCACGACGGCATGTTGGTGCTCGTATCGGGATCCGTGAACGTCGAGCGCGACGGTGTCCCGTTCGCGCGCATCGACTCCCCAGGGGCGGTGTTCGGGGAAATGTCGGTGATCCTCGACAAGGTCGCGACGGCAACAGTACGAGCGAGATCGGACGTCGAGGTGTACGCAATCGCGGCGCCGCTCGACTTCCTTCGCGACAAGCCAGGCGCGGCGCTCGCAGTCCTGCGGGTGACCGCCGCTCGCCTCGACGGCCTCACTCAGTACCTCGTCGACGTCAAGCAGCAGTACGCCGACCGTGACGACCACCTCGGCATGGTCGACGGGATTCTCGACGTCCTGGTCCACCATCACCCGAAGCCGCCACCCGCTGGCTCCGTTCGCGACCCCGAAGCCGGCTAGCGCCAGTTCACCGTCTCGGAGCTAAAGACCCCGTACCACTCCGCCGTTCCGCTCTCGGTATCAATCGTGATGTGTGGAGGGATCGGGCCGATTTGCTTGCCTGCGTTGAAAACCCACGTCTTGCCGAGTTGCGCGTGCCACGAGCCGCCGTCGGCCCACGGGGCTTGATGGATGTGGCCGCACATGACCAGCTCGGGTTGGTATTGCTCGATCCAGGCTGCTAATTCGTGGTCGGGGAAGGCCCGCCGCCCGTCGTTGCAGAGCACCGTGTTCGCTGGCGGCGCGTGGTAAAGCCAGATCCAAGTTGCGGGCCGATCAACCGCGGCGGCCGCAAGTTGGGCAGCAACGGTATTGCGTGTCGCTGGCCCGTCCCACCAGGGGCACACGGTGAAACGGATGCCGTCGAGGTCGACCGAAGCACCGTCGCACAGCAGCGTGTCTTGGCGCAGTTCTCGCAACCAGCTCGCTACTTGCTCGCCCAAGTCGCCCGGACCGTCGAGGTCGTGGTTGCCCGAGGCGGCGAGAACTGTGGCGCGCTCTGCCATTGACACGAGGTATCGCTCCAAGACGACGACCTGCACGTCGAACGGCACTGGACTCACGACGTCGGCCAGATCTCCGGCCAGAGCCACCACATCGACGTCGTTTGCTGCCCGGACTAACCAGTCGTAGTGGGGAAGGCGGTAATGCAGATCTGAGGCCACCAAAATCCGCACGCCATGATCATGCCGGTTTCGGCATTACCAGCGCATTACGAAAGCACGTCGTGACTTCGCCCCCGCCTTCCCGACGTCAAGGTAGTGACGCAGCTCGTGCAACGTTCCTACGTCCGTCAAACAGTTGTAGAACAGCGGGCGAATGACGGCCCTACCAACCGACGGTTACTCGTCGGTGCGGTGGTAGCCGAAGAAGCCGCGTTTCTTGATGAGGTCGCCGACCTCCGTGGGCACCATGGTTTCCCAGCTCTCGTCGCGGCCCGCGATCCGGCGCAGCACGTCCCGGCTGAGGATCGGCAGGTAGTCGGGCTTGTAATTGTCGAGGCCGACGAAACTGCCGCGCCTGGCGAGGTAGTCATACAAGGGTTGGAGGTCCTCGCCCACCGAGAGGTCGTCGACGGTGGTGATCCGGTCATCGCGAAGCATCGGGTAGACGAAGAGTTTGAGGTCGTTCTTGAAGAGTCGGCCGAAGCTCTCGAGGATTCCGCCGGGCAGCGCCGCATGGTTGCTCTCGTGGAATAGGTCCATCAGGCTCGGCACGCCCATGACCATGCCGATGCGCCCGTCGGTGCGCCACGCGAGGTAGGCGGCCAGCCGGTGGTACTCGACGTAGTCGGAGATCAGCACGGTCATGCCACAGGCCGCCAACAGGTCGGCACGGGCCAAGAAGTCGCGCCGATCGACGTCACCGCCACCGGCGAGCAGGTTCGCCATCGTCAACTCGGTGAGCATCAGAATTTCGCGGCTCGCGACGTCCGGGTCGGAGATGAACTTCGCCAAGGCTGATTCGAGCATGTCGATGTTGACCACGGTGGGCGGCCGGAAACTCCCACGCTCGACAAGGATCGCCTTCTTCCGCAACACCTCGCTCGGCTGCAGCACCTCACGGTCGGGGCCGAACATCGCGGCGCCACTGAGGCCCACTTGCACGAGCTTCAGCGCCATGAGCCGGTTATCGACCGACCGGAACTCGATGCCCTTCAACTCGATCATGTCGATCTCAATGCGGCCTGTGGTCAATCGGTCGAGCAGGCTTTCGACGAGCAGTTCGGGCTCGTGGTGCTGGAAGAAAGCGGCATGCAGCAGGTTGACACCCACAATGCCGAGCGCTTCCTGCTGAAGTGCTGCTTCGACGTCCAGCATACGGACATGCATGATGATCTGGCTCGGCTCGTCATGCGGGTGTGCCTGGAACTTCACGCCCATCCAGCCGTGGCACTCGTTGCCGCCACTGAAACTGCGCGCCGTGACGGTGTCAGCAAATGCGAAGAAGGCGTTCGAGTCGCCGCGCTCGGCGTCGAGTCGCTCGATGTTCAGGTGGAACTCGAGATCGAGCATGGCCTGCAGTCGCGGCATCGAGACGTACCTGCCGGACTTGCCGTAGACGGCGTCGCTGACTGCCATGTCGTACGCGGAGATCGACTTCGCCACCGTGCCGGCTGCGCCGCCGGCGCGGAAGAACCACCGAGCGACTTCTTGGCCGGCGCCGATCTCGGCGATAGTCCCGTACCAGCGCGGATCGAGGTTGATCCGCAGCGCCTTTTGAAGGGTGTCAGCGGTGGCGTCCACGCGCGCGCTCCTCTCGGCGTCCCAACTGGGTCCGACGGCCGGAGACTACCGGAGCGGAGCGCTCAGAGAGCTACTGCGGGCTGACCCGCTCTGCGGCCACCTTCTCGATCGCAGCAGCGATCTTGGGGTGCTGCTGTTGCAACTCGCGAAAGCGCGTCCCGAACATCGTCCAGACCGTCGAGGGCGCGGTGATCGTCACCGTGGCCGTTTGCCGGCCGTCTCCGAGCATCGAGAGTTCGCCGAAAAAGTCGCCTGCGCCCAACGTACGCACGACGTTCCCGCCGCGGATCACATCCGCCGTCCCGTCATGCAGCACGAAGAAGGCGTAACCCGAGGCACCCTCGTGCGTGAGCTTGTAGCCGGGGTCGAACTCCCCGACGTCCAGCCAACTAGCGACGACGCGTTGGTCTGACTCACTAAGACCGGCGAACAGCGCGCTGCGCGACAGATCGCTTGGGTTGACGGCTGACATCTGCACCTCCGTGAGCACGCTCGTCGGACGCAGGAAACAGTAATGGACGGCGTTCACTGCGGGTCATCTCTGGACCGGTCGTTCACCCAGCAGTCACCATCCGTTCACCGGTGGACGCTGCTGCGTCAGCCCAGAACTGACTCGACCGCCAGACACGCAGCCTCCGGACATGCGAACATGAAGTCCCGCCACCCTGAGGACACCGGCTTTGTCCGTCAGCAACGCTGATCGCCCGGCGAGCCACTCGACCGACCTCGAGCCGTTCGTATCCGAGCTCGCGCGCAAGTGGCTGCAAGAGACCCCCGATCTGCGTGCTCAACAGCTGGTTGGCACCCTGGTTTTTGCTGACATCTCCGGCTTCACCCGGCTGACCGAGCGGCTAGCAGCCAGGGGCCGCTTCGGCGCAGAGGAGATGTCTGACCACCTCGATGTCGTGCTCAGTGCGCTGCTGACCGCTGCCTACGACCACGGTGGCTGGTTGGTCAAGTGGGGTGGCGACGCGTTGTTGCTCATGTTCGACAGTGCCGATCACGCGCTGCGGGCATGCGACGCGGCCGCGGCGATGCAGTCGACGATGCGACGCGTCGGCACGCTCGAGACGTCAGTCGGCCGGGTGCGGTTGAGGATGTCGATCGGCATCCACACCGGCATGTTCTCGTTCCATTTCCTGGGCCAACGTCATCGTGAACTGCTCATTACTGGTGACGCCGCCACCGTGACAGCAGCATTAGAGGCAACGGCGGAGGCGGGTGACATTCTGGTGAGCCCGACGACCGCAGAACTCTTGCCGCCGGAGTGCCTTGGCGACGCCAAAGGGCCCGGAATCCTGCTTGTCCACGCGCCACGATGCGACGTGATCGACGACCTCGATCCGCTGCCGGCCGCTCCCGTCGCGGGGCTGATCCCCGAGTTGGTGCTCGACCATCTTGTTAGCGGCGGCGGTATTGGCGAGCACCGCCAGGTGACGGTCGCCTTCCTGGAGTTCTCCGGCATTTCGAAACTGCGCGCGGACTCAGGTGACGGGGCAGTCGACGACGCGTTGCAACACCTCGTCGAAGTGGCGCAGGAGTCATGCCATCGCAACATCGTGTCGTTCCACGAGACCGATATCTCCGCTGACGGCGGCAAGATCATGCTGGTGGCTGGCGCGCCCAAGGGCCTTGAGGATCCGGCGGAAGCGATGCTGTGCGCCCTACGCCAGATCTTCGAAGATCCCGGTCCGCTGTCGGTTCGAGCGGGCGTGACCGCAGGACGCGCCTTCACTGGCGCCGTTGGTCCGGCACGCCGTCGGTCGTACTCCGTGAAGGGCGACGTCGTGAACCTCGCGGCGCGGATCATGGGCAAGACACCGATCGGTCAGATCTGGGCGCTGCCGGTGGTCGCGGAATCCTCACGAACGCAGTTCGACCTCGGCGAGGTGCCGAGCTTCTCCGTCAAGGGCAAGGTCGCCCCTGTCGTCGTGCGATCGGTCGGGCTACCGCTTGCTCGCATCGACGTGAGTGGCGAGTTGCCGCTGATCGGCCGAGCCGACGAGATGAACATCCTCCACGCGGCGCTGGTGCGGGCACGTGAGGGCACTGGCGAGCACATCGACCTCCTCGGCGCCCCGGGCATCGGGAAGACTCGCCTGCTCGCTGAGCTTCAGCGCATGGCATTCGACATGAGGGTCGTCGCTGCTGCCGCCGAGCCTTACCGCGCGTCGTCCCCCTATGCGCTCGCCGCGCCCCTGCTGCTTGACGCGATCGGTGCCAGCGAGATCGCGACGGCCGCGCTCCCCGATTGGCTCGGCGACTGGTGTTCGCAGCACGCGCCCGACCTGACGAACTGGATTCCACTGCTCGGGCCGATGCTCGGCATCTCAATGGCCGACACCGCCCAGACAAGTGACCTAGCACCGGAATTTCGCGTCGATCGACTCCATACTCTCGTGCTCGACATGCTCAAGGCGTCGATGCCCGGCCCGACGCTGCTGGTGGTCGACGACGTGCAATTTGCTGACGAGGCATCCGAGGCGTTGTTGCGCCACATTGCCCAACAGGTAACCCGCCAGCCCTGGCTCATCGTGCTGGCGGGACGAGGCGATGGGCCCCGACCCGATTCTGAGGGATCGACCACGTTGGTCATCGAGCCGCTCGGGCCAGTCGACGCGGAGGTCTTCATCTACGCGGACACCGATGACGCACCTCTTGCTCCGCACATTGCCGAGGCTGTTGTCGCCCGTGGTGGCGGCAATCCCTTGTTCCTGCGGCACCTCGCCGCTACCGCACGGACCGCCCGCGGCACGCTCGACCTTCCTGACACGATTGAAACAGTGGTCGCTGCGCGCATCGATCGGCTCGCTCCTGCGGCCCGAGAGGTTCTGCGCGCCGCTGCCGTCGTCGGCATGTCGGTCGATCCCGACATCCTCGGCGAGCTGCTCGACGAGGACGCTGCCCGCGCGCTCGAGTACCTCGGCGAGTTTCTTTCATCGGACGCCGGAGAGCTGCGGTTTCGGCAGGCTGTGATCCGGGACACGGCGTACGAAGGACTCGCGTTTCGGCGTCGCGCAGCGCTGCACGGTCGGCTCGCGCAGCTGTTGACGGAGCGCCACCCAGACGATCTCGAGTCGATCGACGCGATCGTGTCTCTGCACTACTTCGAGGCCGGTGACAACGAGGCTGCGCTGCGCACCAGCCGGGCGGCCGCCGATCGAGCGGCCGACACGCATGCGAATACCGAAGCCGCTGCACTGTACCGTCGGGCCATCGCTGCTGCCGACCGGTTGCATAGCGTCGACGTTGCTGTCCGCGCGGACCTTTTCGAACGTTTGGGCGACGTCCAAGTGCGGCTCGGCGAGTACGACCGGGGCGACCTCTCCCACGCCACCGCAACGCGGTTGCAGCGGACCAATCCGCTCGCCGTCGCTCGGATCGGGCTGAAGCGAGCTCGCAGCGCCGCGCGTACCGGGGCTTACGGCGCATCGTTGCGCCGGCTCCGACGGGTGGCTGAAGCGCTCGAGGGCGTGCCGGGAAGCGCCGCTGCGGACTTGCGGGCGGAGATGCAGGTGAGCATCGGGTTCACGCAGTTCCAGCAAGGGCGGCTCGCTGCCGCTCGAGTCAGCCTGCAATATGTCATCGAGCACGGCCATGCCGCACGCACACCCGCCGTGGTCGCCGATGCGCTCGCAATTCTCGACATGGTCGAGGTGAACCTGGGACATCGGGTGGACGGGCGTCGAGGACGCAGAGCTCTGCGGCTACACGAGCGGACCGGTGACTTGGCGGGCCAGGCTCGAGTACTCACGCAGATCGGATATCGCGCGTACTTCGACGGCCGCTGGGACGACGCGGTCGGTTTCTACACCGAGGCAAGAAGACTGGTCGAACGGTTGGGTGACTCGTCGAACGTGGCCGTGGCGAATGGCAACATCGCGGAGATCCTGCTCGACCAAGGCCGCATCGAGGAAGCTGAAGTCGCGCTGCGTGAAGCGATCCGCGTGTGGCGAGCGTCGGGTTCGGAAAACGATGTCGCGTTCGGTCGCGCGCTGCTCGGGCGGGTACTGGTCCGGCAAGGCCGGTACGCAGACGCAGACGTCCAGTTCAACCAGGCCCGCACTTGCTTTGTCGAGCAAGGCGCGAGGATGGACGTTGTCGATGCCGACGTGTTCCAGGCCGAATGCCTGCAGCTTCGCGGAGAGCACTCGGCGGCGCTGGCACTGGCTGAGGCGTCATTGCTGGCGGCCGCTCGGCTTTCAGAGCAGCCGGCGCAGGCGCCGCTGCTCTACCGGGTGATGGGAGCGTGTCACGACGCGCTCGGGGAGGTGCCGGAGGCCGACCTCGCATACGAGCGCGCGCTGACGGTCGCGAGGGAGCGTGGCGCTGCCCATGAGATCGCGTTCACGGTCGCCGCGATGGCCGAACGTACGCGCAAAGCAGGGCTCGGCGTCGATGAAGCATTGCTGGCGCAGGTGCGCCCGCTTCAGCGCCGCCTCGGCCTCTCGCTCGACCTCACTGACGTCGAATCGACGACGGAGGCGTCGACCGAGACTTCGACCGTGGCTTCGACCGCGTCTACCGACCGGCGGAGCTTCGGCGTCGTACCCGTCACCGCATAGCGCGTGGGTCCGCCGCGTTGCTGAGGATGACCACTTTCTCCGTTTTCCTTGTGAAGCTGATCGACTTCACGCACGGTCCAGTGAAGTTCTTAAAGCACACGGGCAGGATGCCTTCGTACTCGTGATTCACCGTGCTGAAGTACGTGGTCTTGTGCAGGAAGATGTCGAGGAACGGCGTCGGCTGGCCGTAGCAGAACAGCAGCGATCCCTGCTTGATCGGAATCGTGAGGGTAATGGTCTTCTGCCTGTTGCCGCTGAACGTGAGAATGCCGGCCGTCGCACCCGTGCAAGGGTGGATGGGCGCGACATTGCCGCCGAAGGTCGCGGTGATGACGGCGCTGCCGGAGCCGGTCCCCGCCGCAATCGAGGCGCTAAGCCCAGTCGTTGGGCTCGTTGTCGTCACAGTGCACGTCTGGCCCGACGGGCACGTCGTCGCGGCAGCCACCACGTTGAACGTGTTCGACGTAGCAGACGTCAACCCGCTGGCCGTCGCCTGGAGCGTGTAGCCGAAGCCGGTCGCGTTCACGATGATCGGCGAGAAGTCCGCGACGCCATTTACCGCACCGACAGTGATGGACGACGCTGGGTTGCCGCCGACCACGAACGATCCTGAGCCCGCGTTGGTGCCAAAGCTCAATGTCACGTTGCCCGTGTAGCTCGTGTCGACCGCACCGCCCGGTGTGACATCTGCAGCGACTCGAATGTGGGTCGTCGACGAGTCAGCGTTCGTCATAGTGGTGTTGAGTTGAACGTCGACCGGCTGGGTGACGAAGCCCAACACCGTCGCCGTCGGTGCAGGCGAATAGGTCTGCACGTCAGTGCCCGTTCCCTGCGTTGCGTTAGGAGCGCCCGCCGTCGCCTGGTCCGTGAGCGAAACTGGCGAACCCGGCGGCACAGACACCAGCACCGGCATCGA
>DATCFU010000054.1:0-19824 GCA_036509315.1 Acidothermaceae bacterium | reverse complement strand
AGAGGCTTTCGATGGACGACGGTCGGCGGCGGTCAGAGCCGTCGCCCGACGCGGCAGCGTCGCGCTGGTCGGAGTCCGGCGGCAGGTCTTCGGCGAGCGGCCACGGGCCAGCCCCAACAGTTGCCGGCAGGTCGAAGCCGGCCACGATCTGCGCCCAGACGTCATCCGTCGAGTCCCCGCCCGAAGGCCCGCCGTCGACGCGGCTGTGGGAATGGCCGTCGGGCAACACCTCGCCGTCCGCCCCTCTGCCGTCTAATCCGTCGTCTAATCCGCCGCCGTCCAGCTGGTCCGGCGTCGCAGCGGCGATGAGGTCTGGTCGGTCCCCATGCACGTTCAGGAGTGTGGTCGCGCGATCGTGGTGACGGCGGTCGACCCACAGCCGGTCGCGCGGCCGTTCGGGGAGGTGTACCTCGAGATAGCCGCCCAGCTGGCCGGTGCTCGGGACGACATAGGCCGCGATGCCTTCGGCGCGCAGCGCTTCGAGCATTGCGTCGGCAAGCCGCGGATCAAGATCGGCGAGCGGAACGTAATGACGAGCGACGAACCCGTTGTCGCGACCTGGCATACATCAATCCTGCATGAGAAACGGAGCGGCTGCGCTGACACGCCGGACTTATCCCAAGTATCCCGATGCGCAGAGCGTCCAGGGACCTGGTGAATCCGGCGGTGGAACCGTACTCCTCGCGGACTATCGGCGCGGAGGCCGGGCAGCGGTATGGTGCGCCAAGGACGTGTCACCTGAGGCAGGTGTGGCTCGTCACGCGAAGGGACCCGGTGTTGTAGGTGTTCTATTGGTTCCTCAAGTGGACCCTTGGGGCCAGTCTGCGGCTGATCTTTCGGCCCAAGGTCGTCGGGGTCGAGAACGTTCCCACGCACGGCGCCGCCATCATCGCGAGCAACCACCTCTCCTTCTCTGACTCGTTCTTTGCCCCGTTGGTGATCCCGGGCCGCAAGGTCACGTTCATGGCCAAGGCTGAGTACTTCAATCGCCGCGGCATCAAGGGCACCTTGAGCCGGTGGTTCTTCAGCGGCATCGGGCAGCTGTCCGTTGACCGATCTGGTGGGAAGGCCAGCGCTTCGGGGTTGAGCACCGGCCTCGGCGTGCTGCAGGCAGGGGAGTTGCTCGGCATCTATCCCGAGGGCACCCGCTCACCAGATGGCCGGCTGTATCGAGGCCGCACCGGAGTGGCACGCATGGTCCTGGAGGCGGGCGTGCCGGTGATTCCGTGCGCCATGGTCAACACCGACCGGTTGCAGCCCCCCGGCCACCTTGTGCCGAAAGTGATCCGCCCCGAGGTGCGGTTCGGCAAGCCGCTCGACTTCTCCCGCTACAAGGGCATGGAGTCGGATCGGCTGGTGCTGCGCGCGATTACCGACGAAATCATGTACGAACTCATGCGCCTGTCCGGCCAGCAATACGTGGACATTTACGCGACGAAGGCGAAAGAGGAGCTGAAGGCGCGCGGCAAGCGGGCTGCGGATCACCAGGACGGCGACGCGCCGCAGATCGCCCGCTCGGCCTGACGCGCGCGCTCACAAAGTGTCAGGCCGGTAGGCTGACCGCCGCCGTCGCTGTCGGCGACGGCTTCCCGGATCCGTTGGAGGAATCGAGCCATGCGAGTCGGAGTTCTCACCGGCGGCGGCGACTGCCCCGGCCTCAACGCTGTCATTCGGGCCGTCGTGCGCAAGGGCATCGAGGACTACGGCTATGAGTTCGTCGGATTCCGCGATGGGTGGCGTGGCCCCATCAACGCCGACACCGTCCCCCTTGGCATCCCGCAGGTTCGCGGCATCCTGCCCCGAGGCGGCACGATCCTCGGATCGTCGCGTACCAACCCGGCGAAGATCGACGGCGGGTTCGACACCATCGCCGCCAACTTCGAGAAGCTCGGCATCGACGCGCTGGTCGCGATTGGCGGCGAAGACACCCTCGGCGTGGCGACCCAGCTGGACGCCCGTGGCCTAAAGGTCGTCGGCGTCCCGAAGACCATCGACAACGACCTATCGGCCACCGACTACACGTTCGGATTCGATACGGCTGTCAACATCGCGACCGAGGCGATCGACCGCCTCCACACGACGGCCGAATCGCATCACCGGGCACTGATCGTCGAAGTCATGGGCCGCCACGCGGGCTGGATAGCCCTGCACGCCGGCATGGCTGGCGGCGCGAACGTCATCTTGATTCCGGAGATCCCGTTCGACATCGAGCAGGTCTGCGCCTACATCGAGCACCGGTTCCAGAGCCACTACGCGCCGATCGTCGTCGTGGCCGAGGGCGCCACCCCCGCCGAGGGAACGATGGAGGTCGCGACCGGCGACCTCGACGCATTTGGTCACGTGCGCCTGGGCGGCATCGGTCAGCGGCTCGCGGACGAGATCGAGAAGCGCACCGGCAAAGAGGCTCGGACGACGGTGCTCGGTCACATCCAGCGTGGTGGCACACCGACCGCGTTCGACCGGGTGCTCGCCACCCGCTTCGGGTTGCACGCGATCGACGCGGTGCACGACGGCAACTTCGGCATGATGGTCGCCCTTCGCGGCACCGACATCGTGCTCGCAAAGCTTGCCGAGGCGACTGGTGAGCTGAAGACCGTGCCGGCCGAGCGCTACGCCGAAGCCCAGGTCTTGTTCGGCTAAGGCCGAAGCCACACCACACCCCGTTAGACTCCGCAGGTGCAGGAAATCGACTCGTGGCGTGCCCTCCATGTTGCTCAGGTCCCGATCTGGCCTGACCAGCAGGCGCTGTGTGGCGTCGTCGAGCAGTTGGAGCAGCTGCCACCCCTCGTCGTCCCGGAGGAATGTGACCGCCTCCGGTCGCGGCTCGCCGACGTCGCCAGGGGCAAGGCGTTCCTCTTGCAGGGCGGTGACTGCGCCGAGACCTTCGCCGATGCCACGGTCGCCAAGGTCCGCGACAAGATCAAGATCTTGCTGCAGATGGCGGTCGTGCTGACCTACGGCGCAAGCGTGCCGATCGTGAAGGTTGGCCGCATGGCGGGGCAGTACGCCAAGCCGCGGTCCAAGAACACCGAGTTCATCGACGGCGTCGAACTCGACAGCTATCGCGGTGACGCCGTCAACTCGATCGAGCGGACGCCGGCGGCTCGGGTCCCCGATCCGGCGCGGCTGCTTGAGGCCTATCACCGGGCTGCCGCGACCCTGAACCTGATCCGCGCCCACGCGACCGGCGGGTTCGCCGACCTGCGCAAGGTGCATTCATGGAACTCCGACTTCGTCGGTCGCAGTCCGGCCGGGCAGCGCTACGAGTCGATTGCCATGGACATCGATCGCGCGCTGTCGTTCATGCAGGCATGTGGTTTCGATCTTGACCGGGCCGACGTCGCGCACCAGGTCGAGTTGTTCTCCAGCCACGAGGCCTTGCTGCTCGACTACGAAGCTGCCTTAACGAGATGGGACGACGACCGGTCGGCGTACTACGACCAGTCGGCGCACCTTGTCTGGGTAGGGGAGCGAACCCGCGCACTCGACGGTGCCCACGTGGAGTTCGCCCGTCAGATTGCGAATCCGATCGGCGTCAAGCTCGGTCCGACGACTTCACCCGACGCGGCCGTCGCACTTGTCGAGAAGCTCGACCCTGACCGCCGTCCCGGCCGTTTGATGTTCGTTACCCGCATGGGCGCCGAACGGGTGCGCGACGTGCTCCCGCCGATCGTCGAGAAGGTGACGGCGTCGGGCGCCGAGGTCGTGTGGAGTTGCGATCCGATGCACGGCAACACGATCGAGTCGGCGAGTGGGTACAAGACGCGGCACTTCGACGACATCGTCGAGGAGGTGACCGGCTTCTTCGAGGTTCATCACGGTCTCGGCACAGTCCCCGGAGGTCTGCACGTCGAACTGACCGGCGAGGACGTCACCGAGTGTCTGGGTGGCGGCGATGACATCGTGGACGCCGATTTGTCCGGTCGCTACGAGACCGCGCTCGACCCTCGGCTGAATGTTGGTCAGTCGCTTGAGCTTGCGTTCTTGGTTGCGTCGATGCTCCAAGACGGTCGTCGCGACCGCGCCTGACCCGCTGGCCTGACCGCATTCGGTGGATTGGGCCGTTTTGAGCCTCAGCCGATCGATTGCACTTTGCGTATTGCCCTCAAGCTTTCTGCGAGTGGCGAAACAATCAGCCCACGTACGCCAATACGGGGGATTGATTCATGAAGCTCGCTCGTCCTGCAATCGTTGCCGCGGGTGTTGTGCTCGCCATCGCGGTACCTCTCGGAGCCGGTGCAGCTGCGTCGAGCTCCGGCGTCCACTCGACGACAGGCACGATCAGCGGCGTCGTAACTGATATATCCAACAACCCGTTGCCAGATGTGTGCGTGTACGCACAGCCGACCAATCGGGCGACAACCCAGCCGGCCACCGTGCAGACGGCCACCGACGGCAGTTACGTGCTGAGCAATGTGCCCACGGGCACCTATACCATGAACTTCGGCGTGTGTTTCGGGACAATGACAGCGCCGAACGTCCAGTCGCAGTACTACGACAACACGCAGATACTTTCTCAAGCCGTGCCAGTCTCGGTCGTAGGCGGCGCAACCTCTAACCTCGACACCCAGAAGCTGAAGGTGGGCGGGGTCATCCTCATTCACCTGATCCTGCCGCCGGGAGTGCCGATCACTGCTGTCTGGCCGCAGCTCGAGCCCATTCCCGGCGAGGCGGACGGTCCAAACCAGATCGGCATTTTGAATCTGCCCAATGCCAACGGGCTGTGGGCCGAGTCGAACATGCTGCCCGGAAAATACGACATCTACTACCGGTACTGCGACACGTCGTGCCGGCCGGGCTTCATCGGCGCTTACATGGGGGCTGGCGTGGCCGGGACGCCGACGCCTGTCGAGGTCGGCACGGGCACCGTCGAGTCTCTAATTGACACTGTCACTATTCCGCCATTCCTGGCGAGCACGACAACGGTCACTGCGTCGCCGTCATCGGTTGTCCCTGGAACGTCCGCGTCAGTTGTTGCACATGTCACTGACTCCGACGCAAACGTGACGCCGACGGGCAACGTGTCGTTCTACGACGGTTCGACGTCCCTCCGCACCGATGCGCTCGACTCGAACGGCGACGCCACGTTCGTCGTTTCGGGACTAACCCTCGGCAGCCACTCGATTCGCGTCGATTACCTAGGCGACGGGGAGTCGTCGGTGAGCTCAGGATCGGCCACGATCTCGGTCAACGCGGCGGATTCTGGGGGCACCGGATCTGGCGGCACGGGTTCCACTGGCGGTAGCGGCTCAAGCACTGGTAGCGGTTCGAGTGGTGGTGGAGGTGGCGGTGCGGCGGCTCCGGTTGTCGCTGCTGCACCCGTGACGAGAGTCGCCGGGACTGACCGGATCGCAACAGCGGTCGCGGTCTCGCAGGATTCGTTCCCGGCCGGCAACGCAGGAGCGGTTGTTCTGGCCCGCGGTGACGACTACCCCGATGCATTGGTTGGCGGACCGCTCGCGGCCGCAAAGAACGCACCGCTGTTGCTGACCGAAGGCTCGACGCTGCCGGCCGCAACAGCAAGTGAAATCAAGCGCGTACTCCCCGCTGGCGGCACGGTCTACGTTCTCGGTGGTACGTCGGCAGTTCCGGCCACTGTCGCAAGCCAGCTGACCAGCCTCGGCTACAGCGTTGTGCGCTACTCCGGTGCGGACAGGTATGCGACGGCCGTCGCAGTAGCGAAAGCGCTCGGCACTCCGGCGACGGTGCTACTCGCGACCGGCACTAACTTCCCTGACGCACTGGCGGCTGGTCCGGCGGCGGCGCATGTTCACGGTGCCATCCTGCTGACGAACGGTTCGACCGTGCCCACGGAGACCGCGGCCTACCTCGCCGGTGCGCACACGACGTATGCCATCGGCGGCCCGGCCGCGGCCGCGGTGCCGTCTGCGACGGCGATCGTGGGCACTGATCGCTACGCGACGGCTGCAGCCGTGGCGACGAAGTTCTTCCCGTCATCAACGGTTGTCGGTGTTGCAACCGGCGCCGGCTTCCCCGACGCACTGGCTGGTGGCGCTCAGCTGGCATTGATCGGAGCGCCTTTGCTGCTGTCAAGCCAGACGAGTGTGCCGACGAGTACGAGTACCTACCTCAACGCCGACCACGGCGCGCTGACCAACGTCTATGTCTATGGCGGCACGGAAGTGCTCGGCACCAGCATTGTGGGTCAGCTCACGGCGGCGTTCGGCAGTTGACCGCGCGGCCGATAGCGTGGCGGCATGCCTGAGAAGCGTGACGTCTTCGGTCCAGTCCGTCCATGGGTCGCGCCTGCGCTCGGAGCTGGCCTCGTGGTCGCCGGAATCGCGATGGTTGCGGGGATGGCCTCGCTCTATGCACCATTCGTTGGGGCAGCAGTTGCCGGCGTGGTGGTCTTGTTTGGCTACTGGCGAGTAAGCCACAAATCGCGGCCGTGATCCCCGCTGCCCGTCGAGTGGCTAGTGCTGCTGCGGGTTCGGTGGCCAGTAGCTCGGCGGCGGTGAATACATCGGCGGTGTGGGTTGCCGGTTTCGTCGCAGCGACACAAGCCACACGATGAGCAGGATCAGTCCCACAACCCCCAAGATCAGTCCCACGACGAACGTCACGACCATCCCGACGGGTATGGAGCCAGCCGCCTTGATCCGCGACGGTGCAACAGCCAGGTAGGTTCCGTGCGACTCGTCGTTGGTGTACGTGAACGACACCACATTTCCGACCGATTCAGGAGGCGCACCGCTGACGATCGCGTCGAAACCGCCGTCCACATGAGTCATTGCGGTACCGCTTCTGGTCCGGTTGAAGACATGGGTCTCGGTGCGCGTTACTAGTGTCGTTCCGGAAGACACGTGTACTTGCACTTGCGACCCTTGCACCGCCGTGACCGTGCCATAGGTCGCCGACGTGTTGCCGGGCTGGCCGATTCGGCTCGTAGCCAACGCCCACTGCACCGCGAACCCGGCGAAGAGCGCGAACGCAACAACTGCAGCGCCGACGAAACCGATCCAGGTCCAGAGCAGTCGGCGGCGTCGAGGCGGCCGAGGCTGCGGCTGGCTCCCAGGCGGCGAATACGCGGGCTGGTAACCATAGGCCGGGCCATACGCAGGCGGGTAGCGCGGCGGTGGCGACTGCGGGTAGTCGGGAGGTGGCGACTGCGGGTAGCCGTACGGTGGCGACTGCGGCTGATTCGGCGGCTGGTACGGCGGTTCCGTCACCTGATCCAAGATCCTTGACAGGCCTGCGAGAAGCAAGCCGAGCGCGCGAGTGCCGCGCATGTGAGCTGCTCGACGTTACCGATCGCGCAGCGTCCTCATCAGCGCCAGGTCTTCGCGATGTTCCGGCGCTTTGCCCGGGGTCTCGAGCACTAGCGGAACGCCGCGAGTTGCCGGATGCCGGAACAGTTCGGCAAAGGGTTCGACTCCGATGTGTCCCTTACCGATGCGCTCGTGATTGTCGCGATTCGATCCGCACGCGTCCTTGGAGTCGTTGGCGTGGAGTAACTTCAACCTGCCTCTGCCCACAGCTCGTACCAACGCATTCAATGTCGATCGGACGCCGCCTGGCTCGGCAAGGTCATGGCCTGCGGCAAATGCGTGGCAGGTGTCAAGGCAGATACCGAGCTTCGGATGATTGTCGAGCGACTCCAAGTACCACCCGAGATCGTCGACTGTCGACGCGAGCGACTGGCCCGTACCAGCCGTTGCTTCGATCAGCATGTCCGGCCCTGAATCAGGGATCTCGTCGAGCAATGGCAGCACATTCTCCCGTACCTGCGCCATTGCGTCGTCTCTGCCTGCAACGGTCACGGACGAACCTGCGTGGACGACGACACCACGCGCGCCGATCGCGCCGGCACGCCTCAGTGCGTGACGCAATGACAAGACGGAGTTCTCCAACGTCGATGGCGTGGGGGAGCCGAGGTTGACGAGATACGCAGCATGCACGAACGTCGGGATCCTCGCCGATGCACACGACGAGCGGAACTCGTCGTCTTGTCGAGCATCGCCGTCGGATCGCGCCCAACCGCGTGGGTTGGACAAAAAGACCTGGATCGCCTCGGCGCCGACGTCGCGTGCGTACGCGAGACCACCGCTGGACAGCCCACCTGCAACGGGGAGGTGAACCCCGACCGGCGACGGCTTGCGAGGAGGCATCCGTCAAGGATGTCAGAGTGCGGCGGTCGGACCTATTGGGCGTAAATGGTGATGACGGTGCCCAGCGGCTGCATGGTGCCGTGGTTGGGCGTTTCCTTGGTGACGACGCCGAATCGGCCGCTCGCTCCCACCTTCACCTTGAACCCCGCATCGGTCAAAGTCTTCGTCGCTTGCTGAATGCTGGTCCAGCTCTGTGGGTCGTTGAGGTTGCTCGTGACGTCGGGCACCTTGAACAGCTGGGGGCCTTTGGAGATATCAAGGGTAATGGTGTCGCCGAGCTTGCCTGTCCCGCTGCTTGGCGACTGGGAAATCACCGAACCAGCCTTCACGGTGGTGCTGTAGTCCTGGGTCGGCACCACGTTGAAACCGGCGGTTGTCAACGCCGTTGTGGCCTGGTCCGCCGGTTGACCGGTGTAGTCGACGATGGTGATCGGCTGTGGACCCAGGCTAACTGTGACGGTCACCGTGGTGCCGGCCTTCTCGTTTTGCCCGACCGCCGGATCGACGGAGATGACGTTGCCGGCAATGACGGTCGGGCTGTATTGAGTTGCCGGGGGATCAGCGATGTTCAGATGCGCGGCGATGAGTTCGGACTTGTAGTCAACGAGCGACGTGCCACCAGCGGGGTCAAACATTGGCACTTGAAAGAGCTGCGGTCCCTGCGACAGCCGGATCGTGACCGTGTCGCCCCGCAACACCTTGTGTTCGGCAGCCGGCGTCTGCTCGACGACGGCATCCTTGGGGACAGTTGACGAGAACTCGGGCGCGCCAACCTGCACCGTCACGTGGGCCGCCTTGGCCTTTTCGATGGCAGCAGACGACGACAGCTTCGTCAGGTTCGGCGTGGAGGTCCACCGGCCTGCAGCGAACCACCAGCCAGCTGCAGCAGCGGCTGCGGCGAGCAGCAAGATGATGAAGAACGCGATCCAGCCTTTGCGATGCGGATGCGGCCGGCGGTACTCGTCCTCGGGCGGCTCCGGCGGTTCCGCGATTCGCGGCGGCTGTCCGGGCTGACTCGGCGGCCCGGCAAAGGCGGGCTGCGGCGCGGCGTGCCCAGACTGCCAGGGCGGATTCGGCCCGACGGTCCTGGTGTCTGGCAGTTCGACGACGAGCGTTCGGTTGATCAGGGTCGTCAGGTCCCCGTCGTCCGCCTCAGACATGACCAAACCGCCACGAACGCGCACGACCTCGGCCAGAAACGCACCGGCGTCGTGCGGGCGACGGTCAGGGTCGCGCGCGGTCGCTCTGGCGACAAGCAGGTCAACAGAGGCGGGGATGCCTGACACAAGGCTGGACGGCGGCGGCACATCCTCGTGCGCATGCTTCAGGGCGACCGACACCGCGGTCTCGCCGTCATACGGTGGGCGACCAGTGAGCATCTCGAACAGCATTACGCCCGCCGAGTAGACGTCGCTACGTTCGTCGGCGATGCCGCGGATGACTTGCTCGGGTGAGAGGTACGCAACCGTACCGATGAGAGAAGTCGCGCTCGTCGCCTCGAGGTTGGCGGCAGCGCGGGCCAGCCCGAAGTCGGCGACCCTTACCCGGCCGTCGTCGGCGAGCAAGACGTTCTCGGGCTTCACATCGCGGTGCACCAACCCGGCGGCGTGAGCGGCCGAGAGCGCGGCAAGTACCGGTTCCAGTACCGACAGCGCTTCGGTAGCGCTGAGCCGGGTGCGCTCGCGCAGCAGGTCGCGCAGGGTCCGGCCCTGCACGTACTCCATCGCGAGGAACACGTAGCCGTCGTCCTCGCCCTGGTCGTACACCGCGACCACATTCGGGTGCGAGAGGCGGGCGGCCGACTTGGCCTCACGGTTGAACCGAGCGACGAACTGGTCGTTCTCGGCGAACAGCTGGTGCATGACTTTCAGCGCGACGACGCGGTCGAGGCGGGTGTCCAGCGCGCGGTAGACCGTCGCCATGCCGCCGCGGGCGATGCGTGCCTCGACCCGGTACCGGCCGTCAAGGACGCGGCCCACCAAGGCATCCGACATCGTCGTATCCACGGCGTCGAGCATACGTGCGGCCATGGGCGCGACGGGGCAGGCGCGACGTGGACGTGCCCTCCGTCGCGGGCACCCGGTACGACAAGATGGACGTTGTGCAGCCCGGCGTCGTGCTCTTCGATCTTGACGGTACGTTGACCGCATCGGGTCCTGGCATCACCCGCTCCGTGGCCGCTGCTCTCAAGGAGCTGGGTTTGCCGGCCCTTGACGCGGATTCGCTCGTGCGCTTCATCGGGCCGCCGCTTCTTGACTCGTTCCGCGATATCGCCGGCCTCGACGAGATCACCGCCCTGGAGGCGGTGGCCGCCTACCGTAGCTACTTCGTGGAATTCGGCATGTTCGAGAACGCCGTGTACCCGGGCATCCCCGGCTTGTTGCGCGAGCTTGTCGATACCGGCCGCCGATTGGCTGTCGCTACGTCGAAGCCGCTGCCGTATGCGGTGCCGATCATCGAGCACTTTGCGCTGGCCCGGTACTTCGAGGCGGTGTTCGGGCCGGCGCTCGACGGTGACGGTACGGAGAAGGGTGATGTCGTCGCCCAGGCCCTCGGCGCATTGCGCGTCGACCTTGACGACGTCGTGCTTGTCGGCGATCGATCACACGACGTCGTTGGTGCACACGAGAACGGCATCCCGTGCATCGGTGCGCTCTGGGGTTACGGCTCGCGCGAAGAACTCGCCGACGCCGAAGCCCTCGCGGCGGACGTCGATGAACTAGCAGTGCTCCTCGGCGTCCCGCCAATTATTTCTGCTACTGCTGCCCTGGATCACGCGACTGGCGGAGACGACGCTTTCGCGTAGCGGCGAACCGGGATCCGCCCAGCGAGCCTCGCTAGGCGGCCGGCCTCCACGGCCTTGCGCATCGCGTCGGCCATCAATGCGGGGCGCTGCGCCCGGGTGACAGCGGATGCGAGCAACACGGCGTCGCAGCCGAGCTCCATGGCCAGCGCGGCATCGCTCGCCGTGCCGATGCCGGCATCGAGGACGACGGGCACACCGGCTCGCTCAACGATGAGCTCGATGTTGTGCGGGTTGCGGATGCCGAGCCCAGAACCGATGGGGGACCCGAGCGGCATCACGGCTACACAGCCGACCTGTTCGAGCCGTCGGGCGAGCACCGGATCGTCATTCGTGTAGGGCAACACGAGAAAACCGTGGGACGCGAGGGTTTCCGCCGCGTCGAGCAACTCGATCGGGTCGGGCAGCAACGTGTGCTCGTCCGCGATCACCTCGAGCTTCACCCAGTTCGTACCGAGCGCCTCACGGCTCAGCCGTGCCGTCAGAACTGCGTCGGCTGCGGTGTAACAGCCTGCGGTGTTCGGCAGCACGCGCACCCCGCGTCGTCCGAGCACGTCGAGGATCGAACCCTGCGCGGCCGGGTCGACACGGCGCATCGCCACCGTGGTGATCTCGGTTCCGGATGCCTCGAGTGCAGCCTCGAGAACGTCGAGGCTCGGAACGCCACCCGTGCCCATGATGAGGCGGGACGTGAACGTTTCACCGGCCAGCACGAATGGGTCGTCCACGGCTCAACCTCCTTGCACAGCAGTCAGAATCTCGACCTGATCCGCCTCAGCTAGGGCGGTGGAGTCCCATTCGCCGCGAGGCACGACGCTACCGTTCAACGCGACCGCGACGCCGCGTGCAGCCGTCGTCAGTCGGGCAACGACATCGGTCAGCGTCGCGTGCTCGGGCAGGTCATGGTGCTGGCCGTTCACCGTGATGGTCACGCGGGCACCGCAGCTCGCGCGAAGCGGCAAGGGTCGAATCGATCAAAGCCGGCAGGCAAGCTCCCGGTCGTGAGCAGGTCGGCGATCGCATCGGCTGTGATCGGCGCGAGCAAGATGCCGTTGCGGTAGTGGCCGGTAGCGATCACGAGCCCGGGCAGCGAGCCGGCGCCGATCATCGGGGCGTTGTCCGGGGAGCCCGGACGCAGGCCCACCGACGTTTCGACAAGCTCGATCTCGCTCACTCGAGGCAGCAGCTCGCGGGCGTCGGCCAGCAGGTCGCCTGTGCCCTCGACGGTCAGTCGAGTGTCGAATCCCTTGTCCTCGCTGGTAGCTCCGAGCACGATCTCGCCGTCGGCGCGCGGCACAAGGTAGATCGGCCGTCCGCGTACGAGTGCCCGGACGTTGCGGGCAAGCATCGGATGCTCGACGTCATCGCGCAGCCGGAGGATCTGGCCCTTCACGGGCCGCACCGGCGGGAGCGCATCCGCCGTGAGCCCGCGCAAAGCCGCGGACCAGCAGCCAGCTGCGAGCACGACCGCCCGTGCGTTGACCTCGTCAACGCCGACAACGCGATCGCCTTCGACACGTAGCTCGCGAGCGGGCACGTGGCGGACGTCGACACCCCTACGCGCGCACGCCACCAGCAAGGCGGCAACGAGGCGGCGAGGGTCGACCTGATGGTCACCGTCAACCAGCAGGCCACCGCGAACTGCGGTCGAGAGGTACGGCTCGAGTTCACGGCATTCGCGGGCGGTGAGCGGTTGCGAGCGAAGCCCCAGCGACGCCTGGTAGCCGTGCAGGTCGTCCAGCGCAGCCTTATCGTCGGCGTCGAAAGCGACGGCGAGCGTGCCGGTCGCACGGTAACTCACCGTCGTCCCGCTCGATTCTTCGAGTTCTTCGACGAAGCTCGGGTAACGCACGGCCGACGCAAGGTTCAGGCGAAGGAGGTCCTCCTCGCCGTAGTGCACCTCGGTGACCGGCGCCAACATTCCGGCACCGTGATGCGACGCGCCGGTGCCGGGCGCCGGGTCGAGCACAGTGACCGCGAGCCCGCGAAGTGCGGCGCGCCACGCGATCGCTAGCCCGATCACCCCGCCGCCCACAATGACGACCTCGCGGTCATTGCCAGCCATCCGGTTGACTCCCTTCGCCGGCATTACCCGGAGCAGGTTCGACGGTCGGCGGCCGCTAGCCACCCTCTCAGCCCGGTCCGACCGGGCTCCCGTGTGCCTGCCAGTGTAACGCGGCGAAGGACGCTAGCTATGGCCGACCAGCACGCTGTCTTCCTCGGCGATTGGCTCGTCAGGCGGCTCGAACGCCACCTTCGGAGTGATGCGGTCGAGCCACGTCGGCAGGTACCAGTTGCGATCGCCGAGCACATGCATCAACGAGGGCACCAGAATTGTCCGAAGCAAGAACGCGTCGAGGAAGACGGCGGTTGCAAGACCGATACCGAAGATCTTGATCGCTCGCTCATCGCCGAGCACGAAGCCGCCGAAGACGGCAATCATGATCAGTGCCGCAGCTGTGATGATGCTGCCCGTCTCGGCTTGGCCCACGATGACGGCGCGCTTGTTGTCGTGGGTGTGCAGCCACTCCTCATACATGCGGCTGACGAGGAACACCTGATAGTCCATCGACAAACCGAACAGGATCGCGAAGAACATCACCGGTGCCCAAGCATCGATCGGACCGCCCTTGCCAAGGCCTAGGGCATCAGCGCCCCAGCCGTACTGGAAGATGGCTACGACAACCCCGAACGACGCCCCCGCGGCGAGCAAGTTCATCACGGCGGCCGTCAAAGGGATCACCAGACTGCGGAACGCGACCAACAGCAACAGGAACGACAAGCCCACGACGGCGGCGATGAAGATCGGCAGTTTCGCCGCGAGCACCTTCGCGAAGTCGACCTGAATCGCCGTGTCGCCATAGACGTAGACGTGGTTGGCCGTGCCGCTGTAGAGCGGCGGCAACGTATGGGCGCGCAGGTTTTTCACCAGTGCGTAGGTCTTCGCGTCCTGTGGAGACGTCGTCGACTTGAACGACACAAACGCGACTGTGCGGTTCAGCGGGATCGCGTGAACACTCGTCGGGTTGACCCCCGTGGTGCCCTGCAGTGCGGTGGACACCTTCCGCAAGTACGCAGGATCGGTTGCGCCGGGGCCGTCGATGACAGCCTCGAGAGTGGAGTTGTAGCCGACACCGAAGCCGGTGGCGATGAGGTCATAGCCGCTGCGGGTGGTCGATCCCTTCGGGTCGTTGCCCTGGTCGCCCGCTCCGAGGCGCATCGAGAAGAATGGGGCCGCAAGTATGACGATGACTGCGGCCGCGCCGAGGCTCAACAGGGTCTTGCGACGCGCAACGGTCGTCGACCAGCGAGCCCAGAAGCCGGTGGCGTGCGGCTCGATGAACTCACCGGCCCGCACAGCGCGACGTTGCGTGCGCGGCAGTACCTTCAACCCGAACAGCGACAGCAGTGCCGGCAGCAACGTCAGTGATGCGGCCGCAGTCAGGCTGACGGCGACCGCAGCGCCGATCGCCATGCCGTTGAAGAAGCTCACCCCAAGTGCGAGAAGTCCGAGGAGCGCGATACAGACCGTGGTGGCAGCGAAGAGCACCGCACGGCCCGAGGTGTCCATCGACGTGACGATGGATTCGTGCAGGGGAATGCCACGCCGCAGATTGCGCCGGTGTCGGGTGACGATGAACAGCGCATAGTCGACGCCGACGCCCAGCACCATCAACTCCGTGAGCTCAGGAGTGATGTTCGAAACGTTCATCGCGTGCGTGAGGATGCCGATCAGCCCAAGACCGGCGCCTAGTGCGCCGACTGCGCTCGCCAACGGCAAGACGGTGGCGCCGACCGTGCGGAAGACGAAGACCAAAATGATCAGCGCCGCGATGAAACCGAACAGGAAGGGCGGCACTCCTTGTGCCTGGCCCACTCCTTGGAATGCATTTCCGGTGAACTCGACCTGCAGAGTCGATGACCGCAAGATCTTGAGGTCGTTGTAGACACCAGTGAACAGCTTCAGGTCGTAGTGGTTATTGGTCCAGGTGACGGCGACTAAGCCGGTAGTCGACCCGTTGGCAGTGTTGAGCAGCTTGGGATCCCCAGCTGAGACGGCGGCATTCTTCGTGCAGTCGATCGTCTGCCATGGCGTTGTTATGCCGGCGACGTCGTGGCCCGCGGAACACAACTTGATCAGTGCGGCTGAGAGCGCGGCAGGCTCAGATGTCAGAGTTCCGGTCTTCGCCTTCAGTACAACGGTGCCGGTCGCACCGCTCTGATTCGCGAGATCCGCGGTCTTCAGAACCTTGGTGACTGAGGCGGTTTCGGTGTGCGGCAGGCTGAAGGTGTCTTTGTAGTTCGGACCTCCGAGCGCGCCCGAGATGCCTTGCGCGACAAAGATGAAGATGATCCAGCCGGCCACGACCCACCATCGGTGTTTGACCGCAAAGTTGGCAAGCGTCTTCATCGTCGATTCTCCCGTCACCGCGATACCGCCCAGCCTGCAATGCAGGGGGCAGGGGTCACGCGCCTAAGTTGTGGTGATGTCGAGCCCAGTCTAAGCGGAGGCTCAGACAGTGCCGTCCGATGGTACGGGTCGTCGCAGCACCGTTTCGACTTATTTGCGACCGCCCCACAGCTACTCCACAGCTACGACCGAAGCCTTCCGGGGTCCACCCACAGCTACGCGTGTCGATCGGCGCGTGGCACGCTATCGGGGTGCCTGGCATCGAAGATCTCATCACCGAGTGGCTCACCGTGCCCGATGTTGCGGAACGATTACACGTTGATGTCACGAAAGTTCGCCAACTGTTAAGAGAACGGAAACTGCTCGGCGTCCGGCGCGATGGCGTCTTGTGGGTGCCCGCGATCTTCGTCGGTGACGGCGCGATTCTCAAAGGCCTGCCGGGCACGTTGAGCCTGCTGGCCGACTCCGGTTTCAACGATGACGAGGCATTGCGCTGGTTGTTCACTGACGACGAGTTGCCTGGCTCTCCCGTGCAGGCGCTCGCCGAGAACCGCGGCACGGAGGTGAAGCGGCGTGCCCAAGCGCTCGCTTTCTGACACACGTCTCTATCTCTGTGTCGACGCGCGCGAGCGTGAGGGTGACTTGGCCGAGTTCCTCGACCTCGTGCTCAGTCGTGGTGTCGACATCGTGCAGTTGCGGCAGAAGGGCATCGAGGCCAAGCAAGAATTGGCTGCGCTCGAGGTGTTCGCCGATGCGTGTGAGCGACACGGCGCGTTGCTGGCGGTCAACGATCGTGCCGACGTCGCTTGGGCGTCGGGTGCACCTGTCCTCCACCTCGGGCAAGACGACCTGCCGGTGTCGGTCGCCCGCGCGATCGTCGCCGAAGAGGTGCTGATCGGTCGGTCATCCCACACCGAGAGTGAGGCGGTCGCTGCCGCCGTCGAGGAGGGCGTCGATTACTTCTGTGCCGGGCCGTGCTGGCCGACTCCGACGAAGCCAGGCCGGCCCGCTCCGGGCCTCGCGCTGGTCAGATATGCCAGCAGTCTGGCAACGACCAGGCCGTGGTTCGCTATCGGCGGGATCGATTTGGCCAACCTCGATCAAGTCCTTGACGCGGGTGCTCGTCGCGTGGTCGTGGTGCGTGCCATCACCGAGGCGGCCGACCCGGGTGCAGCGGCCGCCGAGTTCGCCGCGCGGTTACAGGCCGCCCAGCCAGTACCCTGAACGCATGTCGCTGGGTCGCCCGTCCGTGTTGAGTGAACGCACCCGCACGATCAAAGAGCTCCTCGCGCAGGGCGGCCACTCGTTCTCCTTCGAGTTCTTCCCCCCGAAGACCGAGCAGGGTGAACGGTCGTTGTTCCAGACGATCCGCGAGCTCGAGCAGCTACGGCCGACCTTCGTCTCGATGACGTATGGGGCAGGTGGCTCGACGCGCGATACGACAGTGCGCATGACCGAGCGAATCGCTACTGAAACGACGCTCACACCGGTTGGCCATCTCACCGCCGTTAATCACTCGGTCGCCGAATTGCGTCGCATCGTCGGCCAATACGCGGATGCCGGTGTGCGCAACGTTTTGGTGTTGCGCGGCGATCCGCCGGGTAACCCGCAGGCCGAATGGGTCGCGCATCCCGAAGGGTTCGAGTACGCCGAACAACTCGTTGCGCTGGTCAAGAATTCGGGCCAGTTCTGCGTCGGTGTGGCAGCGTTCACCCGCAAGCACCCACGGTCGCCAACCGTCGAGGACGACATCGCGAACTTCGTGCGCAAGTGCAGGGCGGGTGCCGACTTCGCGATTACGCAGATGTTCTTCTCTGTCGACGACTACCTCGTTCTGCGTGACCGGATTGCCGCGGCTGGCTGCGACGTTCCGATCATTCCCGGCATCATGCCGCTCACATCGATCGGTCAGATCGAACGGTTCTCGCTCCTGTCCGGTGATGACTTCCCATCGGATCTCGCGCAGCGATTGCTTGCGGTTGCTGACGATCCCGAGACTGTGCGAGCGATCGGTCTTGAGGTCGCGAGCCAGATGTGCCAGCGGTTGCTCGCCGAGGGAGTCCCTGGCCTGCACTTCATCACGCTCAACAAGTCGACGGCCACGCGCGAGATCTACCAGAACCTCGGGCTGCCCGACCTGTAGCCGAGCTCGCGGAACCGGGCAGCAACTGACGGCGTCCAACCGGCACGTTTCACCCGCTTCCATCTGTGCCCGGAGGTCGTCATGTCGTTGAACCCCGCTGTGCGCTCGGTTGCCGTCGGAGTCGCCGCCGCCCTGATCGTCGTGGCTGCCTACGCATGGGGTCGCGGTGGCAGTGCATCGGCTGCCACATCAACTGTGCCTCCTGCCGAGGTGATCGCGGGGCCGGCAAGTCCCGCACCGTCAGGTGGGCCCGCCGGCAGTGGCATCAGCGTGAGCGGCACCGGACAAGTAACCGGGACGCCGAACCTGTTGCGGCTCAACAGCTCCATCAACGTCACCAGGCCGACCGTCACCGCGGCGATGCAGGATGCCAATACGGCGATGGCCGCCGTCCAGCAAACGTTGAAATCCGACGGCGTTGCCGCAGCCGATCTACAAACCTCGGGGCTATCGGTGCAGCCGACTTACACCTATAACAACAACAGCCCGCGGATCACCGGCTACCAGGTGAGTGAGAACCTGTCGGTCGTCTTGCGCAACCTGAGTACTGCCGGTTCGATCATTTCCGACGCGGCACGGGTCGGGGGTGATGCGCTCCAAATCGGTCAGGCGAGTCTCGACATCGACCAGGACAACGCGCTGATCGTGCAAGCGCGGCAGGCGGCATTCGCTGACGCATTAGCAAAGGCCAAGACGTACGCCGACGCGTCCGGGCGCACGTTGGGTGTCGTAACGAGCATCTCGGAGTCGACTGACTCCCAGCCGCAGACGTTCAACTACCCGATGGCCTCGGAAGCGGCACCGGCTGGAGGGTCTGTCCCCATCCAGGCCGGCTCACAAGACGTCACCGTCAACGTCGATGTGACGTGGGCCCTCAACTAAGCCCACCGCGCTACGAGGGTTCGGGCACTCGTCGAGATGGGCCGGGCGGCTCAGCCGCCGGCGCGACGCCGGAAGGTGCGCTTGACCTTGTCGTTGCTCGTCGGGGCGTTCGGTCGGTCGGCTCCGTGGCCGGTCGCCGCTGCTGATCCGCCTGCGCGCTTTCGTTCGAGCGCCTCGCGATAGCGGAGGCGCAATTCCTCGTCAGCCGACGCGGTCGCCTTGGGCGGTTCGCTTTCCTCAGCGGACGGCGATCGGTCGGGGTCTGCAGTAGCCATAACTCCATTCTGCCTTACTGGCCGACCTTGGCGGATGTGCCGCCGGTGAGGGTCAGCAGCTCGTCGAAGGTGGTCGGGAAGACGGCGTGTGTATGTCCCGCAGCGGCCCACACTACGTCGTAGTCATTCAAAGCAACATCGACGAGGGTGCGTAGCGGACGTGGGTGGCCGATGGGGGAGACACCGCCGATCGCTACTCCGGCGTGTTCGCGGACGAAGTCCGCGTCGGCGCGACTGACCTTGGTCACTCCTACAAGTTCAGCCACCTTCGAGGTGTCGACCCGGTGCCGGCCGCTAGTCAGGACCAGCAACGGTTCACCGTCGGCTACAAAGATCAGGCTGTTGGTGATCTGACCCACTTCGACGCCCAGCGCGGCGGCAGCTTCGGCCGCTGTGCGGGCCGACTCATCGAGCATCCGCACGCTGCCCTTTGCGCCCGCTGCGAGTAACGCCTTTTGAACACGTACTGCATTGGGGTGCAGGTCACTCATCGCGTTGCGTCCAGGATGCGTTCGTAACAGAGGCTGGTTGGGGCGTCGACGTAGTCACCGAAGTTGGGGATCTGCCGGTAGCCGGCGCCTTCATAGAGCCGCACAGCTTCGGGCTGCCGAGTCCCCGTCTCGAGTCGCACGCGCATCGCCCCCCGCTCACGTGCCCGCGCCTCAAGGTCGCGCAGGATGAGTTGGCCGATCTTTCGCCCGCGATACTCCGGTCGCACATACATCCGCTTGACCTCAACGGTCGGCTGCTCGTCGACCAGATCGCGAAAGGCCCCGCACCCGATGGGTGTCGCGCCGTCGTAGGCGACCACAAACACTGCGATGTCGGCGGCCGTCGGACGATGCCCAGGTTCGAAATTCCCGCCGTATCGGGCCACGATGTCGGCCCGCTGGGCGGCCCGCAGCTGCTCGGCGTGGGGGTGGTCCCACGGCACGACATTCAGGACGACGTCGCTGGCCGTTTCGTTGATCGCCACCCGCCGATCCTAGAGATCCCGCGGGCGACTCTGCATTGACGGCATTCGAACATATGTTCGATAATCAAGGGATGCTCCGCTCCGCCGCATCGTCACTCGAGGGCCTGTCACCAGACCTCCTCGAGCAGCTTCGCGGGGCCGACAACTTGGAGCTTTTGCCGGTGCCGCAGGCGTTGGCCGCGCTTTTCCCCGAAGGGGGAGTGCG
>DATCFU010000053.1:0-16332 GCA_036509315.1 Acidothermaceae bacterium | reverse complement strand
CGGACGAGTCGGCCCTCGCCGACCTGGCCGCGCGGGCCGATCTGCAACTCAGCGGGCCTGATGCGGTGGTGGCGTTTCTCGAGGGTCTGCTGGCCGGCGTCCGGCCGCACTGATTTTGGGCAGAAAAAAACCGCGGCCGAGAACATTCCTGCCCGGTATGTCCCCGCCCGCGGTTCCCCTCCAATGCGCAAGACGATAGCGCCTCGACGGCTCACAAAGCTCTAGGAAAAACGGCCGACTTTGGTCAGCCGTTCGGCCGATCCCGACGAGGCGCTACTGTTGTGCGCAGCACCAAGAGTCACCGTGTACGCACCGCAGATCGGCAACGCAGTAGTGCTCATCAAGAGGGGCAGAGGGACCGGCCCGTTGAAGCCCCGGCAACCATTCCGCGTCTAGCAATTGCGGAACAGGTGCCAACTCCGTCCCGTGGATGGTCCGCGGGGAAGATGAGGAGAAAGGCTTCACCGTGTCCGCGACCCAGTCGCCCCCCGCCGTCCCGCCGCATTCGACTCTTTTAGGGTCGGCTACTTCGCTGTCGTGTCGCGAATGCGGAGAGCAGTATCCGATCAGCCCGCGGTATGCGTGTGAGATGTGCTTCGGGCCACTTGAGGTGGCCTACGACTACACCGGTGTGAGCCGCGAGTCGATCGAAGCCGGGCCACCCAACATCTGGCGCTACAAGCAGTTGCTGCCGGTTCCGTCGAACGTCACCGAGACGCCGAATCTTGAGCCAGGCATGACAAAACTGGTGCTCGCTCGCAACCTGGCTCGTGAGCTTGGCATGCGCAAGTTGTGGGTGAAGGACGACAGCGGGAACCCCACGCACTCGTTCAAGGACAGGGTCGTCGCGGTCGCGCTGGCGGCTGCGCGCGAGCTCGGATTCTCGGTGCTCGCGTGCCCATCGACGGGCAACCTCGCAAACGCGGTGGCCGCCGCGGCGGCTCGTGCCGGCATCAAGTCGGTGGTGTTCATCCCGGCCAACCTCGAGCGGCAGAAGATCGTCACGACGGCCGTGTATGGCGGCACGCTGATCGCGGTTGAGGGCAACTACGACGACGTCAACCGGCTCGCTTCGGAGATCGCCGGCGAAGAAGAATCGTGGGCCTTCGTCAACGTGAACGTGCGGCCCTTCTACGCCGAGGGATCGAAGACGTTGGGCTACGAGATCGCCGAGCAGCTCGGCTGGCGGTTGCCCGAGCAGGTGGTGATCCCGATCGCGTCGGGATCGCAGCTGACGAAGGTCGACAAGGCGTTCACCGAGTTCGGCAAGCTTGGTCTTGTTGACGCCACGCCGTATCGGGTTTTCGGCGCGCAGGCTACGGGCTGCTCGCCAGTCTCGAACGCGTTCAAGGCTGGCTACGACGTCGTGCAGCCGGTGCGGCCGGACACGATCGCGAAGTCGCTGGCGATCGGCAACCCGGCAGACGGGCCTTACGTGCTCGACGTCTGCCGACGCACCGGCGGCCTGGTCGAGGACGTCACCGACGAGGAGATCGTCGACGGCATGCGGCTGCTCGCCCGTACCGAAGGCATCTTTGGCGAGACCGCAGGCGGCGTGACGATCGGCGTGCTGCGCAAGCTGCTCGCTGCCGGCCAACTTGATCCCGACGCCGAGACCGTCGTGTTCAACACTGGCGACGGACTGAAGACCCTCGACGCCGTCGCGCCAGTCGTCTCGCCGTCGGTCACCATCCCGCCGTCCGTCGAAGCATTTCGGGCCTACCTCGACGTCGCCGGCCTCGCCTAACCGCCCCCGTCGTCGGTTGCACTCGGGGGGTCTGAGTGCTAAACATGAGCTAGCACTCTGAGCACGTGAGTGACAGTTCCAGCAAGTTAATGGCCGGGCCTTCGAGACCCTGCCGAGCCGGCGGACATGACACCGGCGAGGCGTGGTCGGCCGTCGCGGGCGTCGAGTCCGGCCGCACGCAACGTTTCCCGACCCGGGAGGACCATCCGCATGTCCAAGATCATCGCGTATGACGAGACTGCTCGTCGCGCCCTCGAGCGCGGTATGAACCAGCTCGCCGACGCCGTGAAAGTGACGCTCGGCCCGCGTGGCCGCAACGTCGTGTTGGAGAAGAAGTGGGGCGCGCCCACGATCACCAACGACGGCGTGAGCATTGCCAAGGAAATCGAGCTCGAAGACCCGTACGAGAAGATCGGCGCCGAGCTCGTCAAGGAAGTCGCGAAGAAGACTGACGACGTTGCCGGCGACGGCACGACGACCGCGACCGTGCTTGCCCAGGCACTGGTGAAGGAAGGCTTGCGCAACGTCGCAGCAGGCGCGAACCCGATGGCGCTCAAGCGCGGCATCGAAGCTGCTGTCGCGAGTGTGTCCGCCGCGCTGCTGGCGCTGGCGAAGGACGTCGAAACCCGCGAGCAGATCGCATCGACGGCCTCCATCTCGGCCGCTGACCCGGCGATCGGCGAGATGATCGCCGAGGCCATGGACAAGGTCGGCAAGGAAGGCGTCATCACCGTCGAGGAGAGCAACACCTTCGGCCTCGAGCTCGAGCTCACCGAGGGCATGCGCTTCGACAAGGGCTACATCTCGCCCTACTTCGCCACCGACACCGAGCGTATGGAAGCCGTTCTCGACGACCCGTACGTGCTCGTCGTCAACAGCAAGATCGCCTCGGTCAAGGACCTCCTGCCGTTGCTTGAGAAGGTCATGCAGAGCGGCAAGCCGCTCGCGATCATCGCCGAGGACGTCGAGGGCGAGGCTCTCGCCACGCTCGTCGTCAACAAGATCCGCGGCACCTTCCGTTCGGTGGCCGTCAAGGCTCCCGGCTTCGGTGACCGTCGCAAGGCGATGCTCGGTGACATCTCGATCCTCACCGGCGGCCAGGTCATCAGCGAGGAAGTCGGTCTGAAGCTCGAGACTGCTGGTCTCGACCTGCTCGGAAAGGCTCGCAAGGTCGTCGTCACGAAGGACGAGACGACCATCGTCGAGGGTGGCGGTGACGCTGAGCAGATTGCTGGTCGCGTCAACCAGATCCGCGCCGAGATCGAGAAGAGCGACTCCGACTACGACAAGGAGAAGCTGCAGGAGCGGTTGGCCAAGCTGGCCGGCGGCGTTGCAGTCATCAAGGCGGGCGCGGCCACCGAGGTCGAGCTCAAGGAGCGCAAGCACCGCATCGAAGATGCGGTCCGCAACGCGAAGGCCGCTGTCGAAGAGGGCATTGTGGCCGGTGGTGGCGTCGCGCTGCTGCAGGCCGGTCGCACCGCATTCGAGAAGCTCAACCTCGAAGGTGACGAGGCCACTGGCGCTCGCATCGTCGAGATCGCCCTCGAGGCACCGCTCAAGCAGATCGCGATCAACGCTGGCCTCGAAGGCGGCGTCGTGGTCGAGAAGGTACGCAACCTCGAGCCCGGCTGGGGCCTGAACGCGGCCACCGGTGAGTACGTCGACCTGATCAAGGCCGGCATCATCGACCCCGCCAAGGTCACCCGCTCGGCGCTCCAGAACGCGGCATCGATCGCCGCATTGTTCCTCACCACCGAAGTTGTCATCGCTGAGAAGCCGGAGAAGAACCCGGCACCTCAGGGCGGTGGCGGCGGCGGGGACATGGACTTCTAAGTCCAACCTGCTCTAGTGAGAAGGGCGGCGTCCGGGAAAACCGGTCGTCGCCCTTCTGCATTGACGGCGGGGCTTTCGCCTGCCAGGCCTCAGACGGTGCCGAAGCTGGCCGCGATCTGACGCTCGGCTTCCGCGTAGCTGGTGCTGGCCTGGCCGAGCAGTTGGCTGATCCCCCCGAGCGCATCGCGTAGGCCCTCGGCGGACTTCTGCCACTCCGCCCACAGCACCTGGAACCGCTGCTGTGCAACACCGGCCCAATCGCTGCCGAGCGGCGCGAGCGAACCAGTCAGTGACCGCAGCTCACCCTCGATGCTTGCCGAGCCCGAGCTGACCCGCGACGACAGACTTGCCAGCTGCTCTGGTGTAACCCTGATGCCGCTCACGCCAACCTCCTGATACCGAGCCGACACCCAGTTGCGCGACTCGCCACGAAGAGTAGGTCGGACGTCGATGTGCTGGCGTCCGTTGTCCACAGGCCCACCGACCGCCGCAAACGGGTTGCGGCGGCGGCAGGCGGACGGCGACGCTTCGCTGGTCGACTCGCAGGCATTCCGGGCGTCCTCATTCACGGCCACTTCGACATCGGCGGACCGCCCGACGTCCCGTGGCTGCTTGCCAAAGCATGGCCGGCAGCGCAGTTGCATCTCGTGCGGGCTGGTCACATGGGCGGCGACGACACCACGAACCTGATGATCACCGCGCTCGACGCGTTCCGCTGAACCGACTTCCCATCCCGGGTGGCTCCACAAATGCCGCAAGTTGTCGAGCTGAGCAACCACCCGGGATGCGAAGTGGAGCCGCGGTCAGTTCCGGAGCCGGGGAAGTCGTGACCGCCGACTAGATTTCGTCGCCCGCCAGCACGTCGTCGGCGTCGATGATGCGATATGCGTAGCCCTGCTCGGCAAGGAATCGTTGGCGGTGCGCGGCGTAGTCCTGGTCGATGGTGTCGCGCGCGACCACTGCGTAGAAACGGGCAGTGCGACCGTCGTGCTTTGGCCGTAGCAATCGGCCGAGACGCTGTGCTTCTTCCTGGCGCGACCCGAACGATCCCGACACCTGAATCGCGACCGATGCCTCAGGCAAGTCGATCGAGAAGTTCGCCACTTTCGACACGACGAGCGTGGTGATCTCGCCCGTGCGGAACAGGTCGTAGAGTCGCTCGCGCTCCTTCACCGTCGTGTCGCCCTTAATGACCGGGACGCCGAGGCGCTCGCCCAATTCGTCGAGCTGGTCGAGATATTGGCCGATGACAAGCAACTGGTCGCCGACGTGGCGTGCAGCGAGCGCCTCGATCACTTTCATCTTCGTTTCGGTCGTCGCGGCGAGCCGGTAGCGCTCTTCAGGTTCAGCGGTCGCGTACAGCAGCCGCTCGTGCTCGGTGAGGGTGACGCGTACCTCCACGCAGTCGGCCGGCGCGATGTAGCCCTGCGCCTCGATGTCCTTCCAGGGTGCGTCGTAACGCTTCGGACCGATCAGGCTGAAGACATCGCCTTCGCGGCCGTCCTCGCGTACCAAAGTTGCGGTCAGCCCCAACCGGCGACGCGACTGAATGTCAGCAGTGAACCGAAAAATCGGTGCAGGCAGCAGGTGCACCTCGTCGTAAATGATGAGGCCCCAGTCGCGTTCGTCGAAGAGTTCGAGGTGCGCGTAGACGCCCTTGCGACGAGTCGTCATCACCTGATACGTCGCGATCGTCACGGGGCGAATTTCCTTCTTGGCACCGGAATATTCGCCGATCTCGTCTTCGGTGAGTGACGTGCGTTTGAGCAGTTCGTGACGCCACTGACGAGCTGCAACCGTGTTCGTCACAAGGATCAACGTGGTCGCTTGCGCCTTTGCCATGGCGGCCGCGCCGACGATCGTCTTGCCTGCGCCACACGGCAGAACCACGACGCCAGAGCCGCCATGCCAGAAGCCCTCGACCGCTTCGAGTTGGTAAGGCCGGATCGCCCAGCCGTCCTCGTGCAGTGCGATGGCGTGCGCCTCGCCATCGACGTAACCAGCGAGGTCTTCGGCCGGCCAGCCGAGCTTCAGCAACACCTGCTTGAGGTGGCCGCGCTCGCTCGGATGAATGACAACCGCATCGTCATCAAGCCGGACGCCGATCATGGGCGCAACCTTCGGGCTGCGCAGCACTTCTTCGAGAACAGCTCGGTCGACCGAGCGCAAAACCAAGCCGTGAGCAGGGTCGTTGGTGAGTTGCAAGCGGCCGTAGCGCGCCATCGTCTCGGCGACGTCAATCAGCAGTGCGTGCGGCACGGCATAACGGCTGTACTTCAGCAGCGCGTCGACAACTTCTTCGGCGTCGTGGCCCGCCGCCCGCGCATTCCAGAGACCCAAAGGCGTGAGGCGGTAGGTATGCACGTGCTCTGGAGAACGCTCGAGTTCCGCGAACGGCGCGATCGCCCGACGGCACTCCCCGGCCAGCTCGTGCTCAACCTCAAGGAGAAGCGTCTTGTCGGATTGCACGATCAGGGGCCCGTCGGTCACTTGACCATTGTCCCAGGTGTCGGCTCGTCGGCGCGGTCGTCGGTGTCGGTGACAGTGGCGATCTCGCCGTCGGTTAGTTCGGCGACGCCGGTGATTCGGTGCACGGCAAACGTCCGCGGCTCGTCGCGCCGGTAGTCGAATGCAGTTAGGTATCCACCGGCCAGGCGTTGCGGCTCGATGATGCGATTGCTCGCCTGACCTTGGGCATTGAGGTAGCCGATCCAGACAGCCCGACCTGACCGCAACGCGTCTTGCAAAATCGCCAAGGTCTCGGTCGACGCCGAATGCGGCACGACGTCGGAAATCGCACCACCCACCACCATGCCGCGACTTGATGTCACCGCCCGGTCGCCTCCGCGAATCGCTTTGACCGCGACAGAAACAACCGATGCGGCAGGTGTCGCGAGCTCAGGGCGTCGTCGAAGCGGTCGAGGCCGCGACGGGGCTCGCCCTGAATCGGGACGGCGGAGCAGCAACGCCCCATCGGGGCTTTCCGCTGCGGGGGCGTAGCCGAGTTCGCGCAGCCGTTCGGCGACTCGCTCCGGCGCGAGCGGACTGACGAGAACCGACGGCGCCAACCGGCGCAGTCGCAAGCTCTCGACGCGGCGGTCGGCGAGCACCTCGTTCAGCAGCCCGTCGTCGTCGCAGCGAACGTAGGAACCGGCGAGCCCGATCCGGATCCGGCCGTGCCGGCGCGCAACGTCGTCGATGAGATAACTGAGTGGCTGCGGAACGGGAGTGCGTGACCGGGCGGCCAGCAACGCATGCAGGTCGGCCGCGCTACGTCCTGAATCAAGTGCACGCCTGATCGACGTGTCACTGAACCGAAAGACAGTCGCGCCACCGGTCGATTCGATGTCGGCGGTCATCGCGAGTTCGCGAGCGAGGTCGCTTTCCAGCGGCCCGGGCGCGACGGCGGTGAGGTCGGCCTGCAACAACACATGATCGAGCGGCCGCGGCAGCAGTTCGTCGAGCAGCGCCGCAGTGACCGCCGCAGGATCCTCACCTGCGGCCACCATCTCGGTGTCCGACCCGGTGGTTTCGGCGGTGGAGCCCGCAAACAACCCGGCGCACAGCGGGCGCGCGAAGGTCGCCAGTGCACCGCGGCCCGTCAGGCCAAGGAGTTCGGCCTCTTCGATCGTCCAGCCGGCGAGATCGTCGCGCAGCCGCCCACCGCGGCGCGGCCACGACCAGCGCAGCGACTCGTTGATCGACTCGGCACTCGGAGCTTCGCCCGCGCTGGCTCGAAGCAGGATCTCAAGAACCTCGCGGCGAACGATCGGTGCTAACGCCCGATCAAGGTCGGCGCCGAGCGCATTCGCAGCAGGTTGTGGCCGCTCGGGCGCGTCGGGCTCGGCGCTGGCGCGGATGAACGGCAGCTCGCGGCGACCGACCAATCCCGGAACCCGCGTCGTGACCAGCCACGCACTGACGAGAAGCACCCACCGGTCGGAGACCGACTTTGCCAGCCAGAGGTCATAGCCGGTGGTCGGCAGCCAGCTGTCAGCCGCCTCGCCGTCGGGGGCGATCAGGCCGGCGGCGTGTGCCACCTCAATGAGCAACGCGGCGCCCCGCTCGTCGAGCTCGAGGTCGCGCGCTGTGCGACGCAAATCCCGAACCCCAACCCCGCCAGCCCGCAACACACCAGGCGGCTCGACACCCCAGCGTTCGAGCAACGCTTCGACCAGTCGGACGACCGTGAAGGCCTGCCCGGCGGCGCTGCCGTCGACGTCCGCCTGCTTGTGCTTGGTGCTCTGAGCCACTGGTGGATCGAGTTCGACCGCACCGAACGCGCGCCCGCCGCGTACTTGCCAGGCGACCTCGCGCGGCAGTACGACGGTGAAGTCGTCGATGGCGATCAGGAGTGCGTGCGCGAGTAGCCAGCGCACAGGTGAATCGGCGCTGGCGGCGTCGACCGGACGTCGGGCGGCTGGGATTCGACCGGTGGGTGGGCCGACCGCGAGCAGATCGACGACCTCGCGCGCGGCCGCAGGTGCGCGGCCGAGCAACTCCGCGAGTTGCGCCGGATCTTCCAGCTCGTCGGCTATCGCGTCGACCGCCTGTGCCGCGGCCGCGATGCTGAGGGTTGGATCGCCGACATCCGTCAGGCCCAAATCGGCGAGCAGAGTGGCGAGCTGGCTGCGCGAAACGTGCTCGAGCAACGTCCGCAGGGGTGGACCGAGGGCTGCCGGTGCAGGCATCAGATCGCGGACAACGGGGAGCAGCCGCAGCTGGTCATCGCGACCCCACACGACCACCGCCTCCCGCAGGCGGTCGAGCGCGGGCGTGAGTTGAGCCGCTGTGACGCCGAGGAGTGCAGCCACCGCCCCGGTGTCGGTTTGGTCGGGGGACAACACCATCGCCTCGACGACCTGCAGGGCGCCGACGTCGAGGCGATCGAGGGCAATCTCGACAGATGCGCGCCCGGCAGCCCGAGTCGCCAGCACCTCGATGTCGGACGGAACGGGGTGCAACAGGTCGGGCCTGGCCATGAGTAGTCGCGCAAGATCGTCGTCAGGCTGCTCGCGCAACCAGTTGACGAGATCGACCTGGGCTGTGCTCATCCGGTCAACGTTACTGGCTTCTCACCTACTGCTGCGCCGTCGCGAGCAGTGGTGGGGACACAGCGACCTGATGAGCGCGACCTGTTAGTTGACGGTTACTCGGACGCTGAAGGTGACGTCGTTGCCGTCGAGCGCTTCGTAGGTACCGATGCCGGTCAGGTGCTGGAGGTCGCTGGGTACCTTGCTGCCCGCCGCCGGCCAGATGCCGGCCAGGTTGACGTAAGCAGCGGCGACAACGTTGTCGGGCATGCCCGACATCGCCGACTTGAACCCAGCGTCATTGCCCAGCGCGCCGGATGCCGCGGCGTCGTTGGTGACGACGACATTTGAACCGGACGCCGAGGCGGTGGCGGGGGTGCCGTTGGTCGTCAGCAGCTTGGCGAGCGCCTGCGCAGTCTTGAGTCCGCTGGCGACGTCGGCGGGTTCGGCGATGCCGGTGAACTTCGCCTTTGCGCCGTCGGCCGGAACGCTGTTGAGGCCGATCGCAACACCGTTGCCGATCAGGTTGACCGCATCGCCAGGCAAGTTAATGCCGAGCTGGGCGCTTGCGGCGTCGAGTTCGTCCTTGATGCCGAGCGTGGCGAGCGGCCCTGATTCGAGCGTGGTGAGTTCTTTGCTGATCGCGGCGCCGATTCCCGAAACTGCCACGCCAGCGACTGAGCCAGCAGGTAGCTGACCCAGCAGCGCACCGGCGTCCGCATTCTGGCTTTGGATTCCAGTCGTGTCACCGCCGACGAGCCGGCCGCTGATCTCGGCGTATCCGGACTGCAGGCTCAGGCCGACTACGAGGCGGCCCTTGACCTGGTTCGTGAGCCCTTGGGCGCCGCTCAGTTGCGAGAGCCCCCCCACGCCGCCAAGGGTGCCGAGAGCGCCGAGGCTGCCGAGTTGGCTTGCTGCGGCCTTGGCGACGTACTTGGATGCTGCACCTAGATCGGCCCACGCGGTCACGATGCGGTCGCCACCTAGCGTCGCGACGTCGGCGGCGTACTGGTTGCTCGCGGTAATGCTCGAGGTGCGCGCGGCCGCGACGGCTGCGTCGACCGCTGCCTGTGACGGACCGACGATCGCATAGTCATTCTCAATCGCGAACCCGGCGGCGCTCATGCCGCCGTCGCCCGTGTGGATCAACTTCGTGAGGCCAGCCTGCGCCTGTGTGGCGTCCTTCACCTGAAGGATGCCGACGGGCTGGATTTTGCCGCTCGCATCGGGATACGCCGCCAAAGCGACCCGATCGCCGAGCCACGGCTTGATGTCGGTGGCGTAGTCGATGTTGCTCGACGGCTGGTCGAACGCCTCGCTGAGCAGGGTGTCCTTGAGCTGGTCGGCGCTGGTGACGTGGGGGGCGTCGGGGAACTTCTGCTCGAAGCGCAGGGCCGCGATCTTTTCCGATGCAGCCGGGTCGAGGTCGATCTTTATGTAGGCAACGGACGACGAGGGCGCCCACTCATCGGGCTGGGCCCCTGAGCTCGCAAGCTTGTGGTAGCCGACGTATGCCACGCCGCCGCCAATGACGGCGAGCACCGCGACCAGGCTGACGACGATCGCCGCGAGGTTGCGGCGCGGTGGGCGTTCGATCGACCCACTGCTTAGCATGTCGCCGCCCGAGTTGCCCGAGCCGCTGGTGGCGTCGGAGCTACCCCAGCCTCCAGAGCCCGCGCCGCCCGACAGTAGCTCGCCGCTCAGGCCGCCATTGGCGTCGCCGTGCTGTTGTCCGTGCTCGCTGGTGTCCCCGTTTTCGCTCATCCGGCTATTCTCGGGCATCGCGACAGCGCTCTGTAGGGCCGATCAACACATTGGTGCAGAGGGAGCAGTGCCGCTAGCCTGGAATGTCCACAGTGTTTGCTCCCTCTTCTCCTTCGCGACTTTTCGAAAGGGCTTCCCGTGCCTACCGGCAAGGTCAAGTGGTACGACACCGACAAGGGCTTCGGCTTTGTCTCTCGCGACGACGGCGGTGACGTCTTCGTGCACGCTTCAGCGCTGCCCTCGGGTCTTGAGGCGCTGAAGCCGGGCAGCCGGGTGGAGTTCGGTGTGGCCGAAGGCAAGCGCGGCGAGCAGGCCCTGTCGATCCGCGTGCTCGATACGCCACCGTCGCTGGTTGCCTCCCAGGCCCAGGCGCAGCGCAAGAAGCCCGACGAGATGGTCGTCATCGTCGAGGACCTGATCAAGTTGCTCGACGGGATCTCCAACAGCCTGCGCCGCGACCGCTACCCCGACAAGGCGACCGGCCACAAGGTGGCCACCGTGCTGCGCGTAGTAGCGGACGACCTCGACCAGTAGTCCGAGGCTGTCCAAGCCGCCGACCCCTCACAGATGCATGTGTCTTCCTCAAAGAAGCAGCTCGCGCGGCGGTAATGACGAGTTTCTCTGACGAACGCGTGACCGGGGGAGGCTCAAAGACCTGCATCTGTGAGGACTCGGCTGCGGTCGAGGCAACCGGCGGCGGTAGCTCGGCGTTCTTGGCCCGAGGTGATCGGGATGCTGCGCCTTGCGGCCGGGATGTTCGGCGCTGCCGTTCTTGCGATGAGCGTGGCTGGGTGCGGAGCGCCCGTCACTGGGGCATCGCATCCGTCCGCTATCCCGACCGCAGTCACAGCCGCTAGTTCGCTGGCGCTTGAGAGTGAACCCGCCGAGAGCGCGTCGGCCGACAGCGCGCCGGTGGGTAGCCCGCCTCCCGTTGTCGTGCCGCCGCCGAAACCTGTCAGATCGCCACCGGCGGACGTCGGCTTCCTGGCGCAATTCACCCAGGTGTCGGCAACAACGTGGTGGGCAAGTGTCGTCGGCAACCTCGCCAATGAGACGTTCGTCGTACGGACCGTCGATGGTGGCCGGACCTGGCAGGACATCACGCCACCCGTTAGCGCGCTGGGCACGAACGATGACCCGATCAGCGACGTGCTCTCGGATCAGATCGCGTGGCTAGGAGCCGCAACTCAAGACTCTGAAGCGACGATCCCCTTGTACCGCACGAGCGACGGTGGCCAATCGTGGCAGCGAGTCGGCGCACTTCCACGGGACTGCACGCCGGAGTTCGTCGACGTGTCCAGCGGCTGGTGCTACGGATTGCAGGGCGCGATGGGCTCGATGGGTGTTGAGATTTACCGCACCCACGACGGCGGCTTGACCTGGCAGCTGCTTTCCCAGACAACCGGCGACGGCACTCCGAGCACGCCTGATGCGCTGCCGTTCGGGTGCGACAAGTCACTCACCTTCACGCCGCAGGCCGTCGGTTGGGCGTCGAGCTTCTGCGCGGGTGGTCATCCCTACTTAGACATCAGCACGGACGGCGGGGGGCACTGGCGTTCGGTCACCTCGCCACCGTTTCCCGCCTGGGCCGACCCGTTGCAGGGCGAGGGTCTCAGCGCGCCGGTAGTCGATGGCGAGGACCTCGCACTAGTAGACCTCGGCGGCAGCGTCGGCCCCGGTGACGCCGCGATCAACACCAGCTCGGATGACGGCAGGTCGTGGCACGTGCATCCGCTCCCCAGCCCGTCGCCCGGCCAGTACTGGGCTGTCGACCTCATCGACCCGACCCATTGGCGGGCCACCGACGGCGACGTCATCATCTCGACCGACGACGCGGGCGCGCACTGGAGTCGGTGGACGCCGCCGGTAAGCATGCGAGGGCAAGGTGCGTTGCCTTTGAACCTTGACTTCATTTCGCCCGAGATCGGTGCAGCGAGCGACGCCGCAGACCGCACTCCGTTGTGGTCGACCACTGACGGCGGCCACACGTGGACCAAGGTGGTGATCGACGCAGGTCCGTATGTCTTGCACTAGTTCAACGGTTGAACTGCATCACCTGAGTTCGGCGGTATAGAGCACGCCGGTGCGGCGGGACAGTGTTGGCCCGACCGCCGAGGCCTCACCGATCAGATCGTCGAGCGAGTCTTTGTCGAGGCTGGCTGCAAGCTCGTCGCGATTCGCAAGCCAGCCGTCGTACATGCGCTTGAGGTCCTCGTGCCAGTGTGGGATCTCCTGCCGGCTCACGACATCGAGCCCGCCCGCACGGATGATCGGTCCCCAGTCGGGAACGGCAGTTTGCCGGTCAGGGTCGTCGCTCTCGTCGGCCGTGAAGACGAATCGGCCGCCGGGTCGCAGGATCCGCGCCATCTCCGCGAAGACCTCGACCCGGTCAGCCGCGAAAAAAACGGCGTCGGCGCAGACTGCGCCGTCGGCGCTATCGGATTCAAGACCCGTTGCAGCGAGGTCGCCTACGACGAACGAAGCCCGGCCCGCGGGCACGAATTGTGGTGCGCGCGCGGCTGCCTCGGAGACCGCTACGGGCGACCAATCGACGCCGGTCAGTTGCGCGCCAGTCGCCCTCGCCAGCCACAGGCCGACCCCGGCACGACCGCACGCGAGATCCACCAGCCGCTGTCCCGGACCGACCCGCAATCCAGAGACGAACTGCCCAAGGGTCCACCAAGTCGTCATGCCCCACGCTTGGATCTCTTCGGGATATTCGTCGCCATACGCCTCGCGCGCGAGCCGCCAGAGCAACGCGTTCTTCGCCGTCGTTCCGTGTGCGCGATCGAAGGTCTCCGCAGTGAGATCGGGTGGCACTGGCGCAGTCGCGCCTCGGATCGGGCTCTCACTCACGCGCCGATTATCGCAGCGCGGCGGCCTCGATTGGTGGTACCAAGTCTTCGGCAGCCGCGCGGCTCAGCAACGCCGAGATCGCGGCGTAGCCCTCGTCGCCGAGGTCGACCGAGAATTCGTTGACATATAGGGCAATGTGGCGGGCTTGGACGTCGGGATCCATCTCGCTCGCATGCTCGGCAACAAACTGGGCGGACGCCGAGGGGTTGGCGAATGCGTGCTCAACAGAGGCCCGTGCAGCAGACGCCAACCCGCCGACGTCCAACTGTCGTTTGGCGAGAATTGCACCGAGCGGAATGGGCAGCCCGGTGTCGGACTCCCACCACGCGCCGAGATCAACCACGTTGGTCAGGCCGTAGTTGCTGTACGTGAAGCGCGCCTCGTGAATCACTAAGCCAGCGTCGAACTTGCCGTCGCGAACGGCGGGCATGATCTCGGGGAACGGCAGCACGCTGATCTCGCCGACGCCCTGATCGGCGGCCCACAACCGGAAGAGCAGGTAGGCCGTCGTCCGCTCGCCGGGAACGACGATCGATGCGCCGCGCAGGTCGGTGCGCCCGGCAGTCAGGACGAGGGGTCCGCACCCACGGCCTAGCGCGCCGCCACTGGGCAGGAGCGCGTACTGGTCGAGTAACCACGGCAACGCGGCGTACGACACCTTCACCACGTCGAACTCGCCACGCTCGGCCGCGCCGTTCGTGACGTCAACGTCGGCGAACGTGATGTCGACGGGTGGTGCGCCGGGGATCAGCCCGTGGGTCCACGCGTAGAACGCGAACGTGTCGTTGGGGCAGGGCGAGAAGGCGATCGAGAGTGGGTTCACGGCAGCGGCTCGTTCAGTAGCGTCGACATGGCATCTGCAAGAGCGCCGAAGGCGAGCGGAATGTTCCAGGTCGACCGGTCGCGACGTCCGATGATGTTGGAGACCGCGCGAATCTCAGCGAACGGGATGTCGTGGCCAGTGCGTTCATATGAACGTCGGGTCGCCTCGATCACGCCGTACCCCTCCATGGCCTCCGCCACCGCCCGCGGGTAGCGGGCAGCCAACTCATCAGCGCGCGCGTCGGTGCCCGTCATGCAGCACAGCGTCAACACGTCGCCGGCGAGCAACCGGTAGGGGCCCGAGGCAAGCCGCGCGCGATGCTCGAGGTTGCCCACTGCGTAGCCACTCTCGCCGGGCAGGCCGAGGTCGCGCAGTGTGCTGAATCCCTCGTCGGTCATGACGCCCTGATCCGCCGCGATCACCTGGTCGGCGAGCACGATGTCGCCGATCTCCGCACGCCCGTGAAATCCTCCGGCGATTCCTGCGCTGACGACCAGGTCGTATTCAGCGTCAACCGCGAGCAACGCCGCCGTGCTGAGAGCCGCCGCGACCGGACCAGGGCCGCCGTCGAAGACCTGCACCGAACCGGCCGCCGTGTCGACGGTCACGCCGCTGAGACCGGCGACTTCGATCGGGGTCGCGGGCCCGAGGTTGCGCACGACGGCATATCGCTCGGCAGCGACGGCGCAGATGACAAGAACGCTCACGCGTCGCTCGGCGCGGGTCGGCGGCGTTCCCGTAGCAACTCAATGCCGCGATCAGGGCTGACCCGAGTGCGAACAGCCTTCACGGTCGAGAACAGCACTACCGCGAGCACCGCGGAACCAAGCGCCAGACCCAGGCTGCCGTTCGACGGAAGCAGGATTGCAACGAATCCTCCGAGCACCCACGAGAGCTGGAGCACGGTCTCTGAGCGAGCGAAGGCGGAGGTGCGCACATGCTCGACGGCGTCGCGCTGGATCACGGAGTCGAGGCCGAGCTTCGACAGCGACCCGCTGACGGCGGCGACCAGAATGGCCAGCGCAGCGGTGCCAAGGCTGAACCAAATCGCGGTCATGACGCTGATCAGGGCCGCCGAACCGAGGCCGATGATGGCGAGGATCTCAGGCTGTCGTGGCTTCAACCACCCACCGAGTGTCGTACCAAGCACGCTGCCGAGCGCGGCGGCCGCCACGATGATGCCGAGGTCGGCCGTCGCGCGGAGCCCACCGAGGGGATGGCGCCGGACCAAGAAGGCAAGGAAGAGCGTCAAGAAGCCGCTGAATGCGCGAAGTCCCGCCGCGGCGCGCAGCATGGTGGTCATGCGAGGCCCGATTCCGCGAAGCGGCGGCAAGATCCGCCGATACGTCGACCGGGGGGTGGTCGCCTCGTGACGCGCGCCGTCGCCGGGTTCGGCCGCGACTCGGGCGCGTCCCGGCCGCCTCCGCAGCCGGACCTCGCCCTCGCTGGAGTCGACGCGCTCCGGCAGCCGGAACGCGAAGACGCTGCCGCCCAAATAGACAATTGCGCAAAGCCGCAGCGTCCATGACGGGGTGCCGGTGGCCCAACTCAGGGCCTGTCCTATTGGTGCGGCGACGGCTGCGGTCAGGACGCCCCACAAGGTGAGCCGGGCATTGCCTCGGACGAGGGTCACATTGGGCGGCAGCACGCGGGGCACGACCGCACTGCGTGACACCCCGTAGGCCTTTGAGCAGACGAGGGCGCCGAATGCGGCGGGGTAAAGGGCGAACGCGCCCTTGGATCCGAGCGCACCGGCCATTACCCAGGCCAGGAACGCGCGCAGGATCAGCGTTGCGGCCAGCGCGTACCGGCGGCCGTTGCGGAACCGGTCGAGCAGCGGACCGATGATCGGCGCGATGACAGCGAACGGCGCCATCGTGATGAGCAGGTAGAGCGCGACCCTGCTGCGTGCCTGGTCGACGGCCACCGAGAAGAACAAGGTGTTCGCGAGGGCGACCGTGAGCAGGGCGTCGCCTGCACTTTGAATGGCGTGCAGGTCGATCAGGCTTGCGAGGCCGCTCGCGTCGGCGCCCTCGGCGCGCGTCGAACGTCTGAACCAACGCCCAAGGGCGCCGCCGCCGGCGGCGACCACGTGAACGGCCGTGCGGCCGATGCTCTGGTGGTCGCCGTCGTCGGGAGGCCGGGTCGTGCGGGGGTCAGACACGGGCATCAGTCAACTACTCACAGGCCGCGCGCGCGATGCATGCGAGAATCATGGACTGTGACCGACACTTCGCTCGACATCGCCGTGCAATCTGTTGGTAATGGCGACCCGG
>DATCFU010000052.1:0-23770 GCA_036509315.1 Acidothermaceae bacterium | reverse complement strand
CGTTCCCTTCCAGGGCCGTTACCGCTACCTACGTTTCTGGTGTGAGACAGCTACAGGGTGGCGCGTCGTCGGAGGCAGCATGTCCGATGCGTCCCAGTAAGGCGAACACTGCCGACAGATCCCAACGTCCGCATCTGCCGCGTTGACGTGCGTTCGATCTGCCGAGATCCGGTAGTTCGGCTTGCGTTGTGGCGGGGATTCGGTCGATGGGTCGTCAGTGGGTGAACAGCACTGTCGCGCCAGGATCCGGGATTGTTAGGCCGGTTTGGACGGCGATTACGCATGGCTTGCCGGACTCCGGGTCTGCGGTGATCAGCAAAGTGGTGACCGATGCGCCGCCGGCAAGATCGGCGACGACGGTAGGGAAGGTGCCGATCAGCTTGATGTGAAGCAGCGTGCCCGAAGTGCAGGCCGGGCCAGCGTTCGGTTGCGTCTCGGTGCCGGCGCCGACAGTGGCCGTTGCGCTGGTGATCGTGGCAGCTTCCTTATCCGCCTCCGCTCGGGCGATCGTGACTGCGGTCTTGAACTCGCGATCGGTGAGTGCGCCGTGCGTATGGGTCGAGCTTGAGCATCCACCAATCACGACGACGGCGAGTAGGCAGGCGACGACTGCCGCTGTGGCTGGCACGACCCTCCGACGTGGCGGCACAACCGAATCGTTCCACGAAAACGCACGAAACTGCGCCCTCCCTCCCGCACTCTCATGCCGCATTGAGGGCGGCTACGCTCGCCCGACTCTGCCGCATTGAGGGCGGCTACGCTCGCCCGACTCTGCCGCATTGAGGGCGGCTACGCTCGCCCGACTCTGCCGCGATGACGCGCGTTCGATCGTGCCGATGTGCGGATGTCTCCCTCAACTCCTGCGCAGCCCTGCGCGTCTGATCCTGAGAAAACCGACGGTCGACGCCGCCGAGCGCTTCGGTTTGCGAGAATGGGCTTATGCGAATAGTGGCCAACGGTGTACCAGCGGGAGGGATGCGTGCGTGAGGTTCGAGTCGCACTGGTCGCGGGCGTGACGCTGGCTGCGCTCGCAGTTGGTGCGTGCAGCCCACGCCAGCACTACGCCGAGAACAATACGTACTCTGCGCTGACAGGGGACAAAGGCGAAATCAAGGGAGTGCTGGCGGCGGTCGGTGGATCCGCTGGCTCCAGTTCCGAGCCCGTTCAGGGTGCAGTGAACGTCTATACGCTGGGGGGCCATGAGGTCGCCAACATCTCGGGGGTGTCCGCGTGGAACTTCGAACTCGAGCCGGGCACGTACACCGTGCGAGCGACCGCGAACGGTTTGGCCTGCGGGCCCATCAACGCAAAGGTCGTCAAGGGAGCCGTCCAAGTCATCCCCCTGGTCTGTCCCATCAAATGAGGGGATGGCAGCGAAGCGGCCGTGCGTCGAAGCCGACGCTGACCGCCTGAACCCGCACCGCGATGACGCACGTTTCGGTGGTGCCGCTGGCGGCGTGTATTCGTGCCGCGCTGTTGTTCCTTTGTGTGGCGTGTGACGCCGATGCGGGTCTGCCTAGATATCTCGGGTCTGACTGATGCGCGCGTGCAGGTGCATGTCGTGTCGACCGTCGTCGTGCACTGCGGCACTGCGTTTGGTTCCTTCGAAGAGGTAGCCGGACTTGATGGCGACTCTGCAGGAGGCGGGGTTGCGCGTCGAGTGGTCCAGTTCCAAACGCTGGAAACCGACATCGTCTAACGCCCAGGCCGAAAGTGCTGTCACGGCGCAGGTCGCGACTCCGACACCACGGGCCGCCGGCATCACCCAGTAGGAGACACCTGCGATCCCGTCGTCGAAATCGAAGCCAGGTAAAGCGATACGGCCGACCACCGCACCGTCGTCGCGGGCGATCGCCCAGTGGCCACCTTTCTCCCGTTCCCAGTCGCCGCGGTAGGCGTCGAACCACTCCAAGACGTCATCATCGGTGCGAGGCCGGCGGGTGTGCCAGCGGCGAATCTCCTCGTCTTGGTACGCGGTGAGAAACGCAGGCACATCAGCTAATTCCCAGGGCCGCAGCAGCAAACCGTCAGCGGCGGGCAGCACCGGTTGCGGCGTGTCGCCGAGGAAACCGGCCGGTATTGAGGGCGGCGTGGACAACGCGCGAGTCATGGACCATGATCGCTCGCCGCTGTCCTGACCCGTCAAGCTCGCAGTCGTCGCGAACCGGCGATCGCCGGCAAAGGCGCGCTTCTGGCGATGACGTGCGTCAGTCGCTACTCGACGTGGGTAGTGACGAAGCAGTCCGAAGCCAGGGGAGGCGGCCTATGCGGACTCCCCTAGCTGCTCGAGCTGGGTCACGTCCTCGTCGGTGATCTTGTCCCGAAGCGGGCTAACAACACTCCACTGGTTCGTGAGCTTGGCGTAGTGGCCCGCGACGACGGCGACTCCGAGTCCAAGCCGCGCAGCAAGGAGGACGAGGTCCTCTCGTGAGGTCGCTTCGGAGATGCGTTTCCTTGCGTCGCCGGGAAACAGCAGGTCGTGGGCGAAGGCATCAGCTTCGTTCTCCGCGGGGTCCTCCCGCTCGCCGCGGTGAGTTGGTCGGGACTCGCGACGGTGGCGCCTTCAGTCTGGATCGCCCTGGCGACTGCATGGCGGTGCAGGGGTTCGACATCGTGACCATCAGCCTCGAGGCTGTCGAGTCGGTGCTAGCCCCGGTTACCGTGCCGGTCGATGTGCTCTCTCTGCCGCTCCGCGCTTCTCCCTAGGTGACTGTGCGGATCGACGCTGCACCGAGGCGGTCGGTCGTCCAGCACCTTCTGCCGGGCGCAACCCCGGCCAGGGTTGAATACGAAGCTGCCTTATTCAAGGTTATTTGCTAACCTTGAATATAGGAGGTTGGTTATGGGAGGTTACGTCGAACAGGTATGGCCGGGTAATCCGGCGGGCGCGACGCGTGCCGAGCGCACATCGTGTCGCTTTCGAGCATATGTCCCGGAACCACTCGTCGGGGCCGAAGTACCACTACCGGCCACCGTCGCTGCCGACCTTGTCGACGTCGAGCAGCAGGTCCGTCAGCTCAACTCCAGCCATCCTGGGCTGGCAAATCTCGAGCCCCTAGCGCGATTTCTGCTGCGGGCGGAGGCGGTTGCCAGTTCCAACATCGAGGGCCTGGTGCTCAATGTCAGGCGGCTTGCGCGCACGGAGGCATCGGAGCGTGAGGGTCTGCCTGTTACCGATGAGACAGCACGTGCCGTGTTGGGGAACATCCGGGCGCTAGATGAAGCGCTGTCGCTCGCGTCCGATCCGTCGAAGCCGGTCACGGTCGACGATCTGCGCACGATCCATGAGGCATTGTTGAGAGGAACCCGCGACGCCGCATGGGCGGGTGTGATCCGTACCGAGCAGAACTGGGTCGGCGGGGTGAATCCTTGCGCGGCGGCTTATGTACCGCCGCCGGCCGTTGAGGTCTCGGCGCTACTCGAAGACTTAGCGACGTACGTCTCAGGCGATGAGCACCCGGCACTGCTGCAGGCCGCACTTGCGCACGCGCAGTTCGAAACGATCCACCCTCACGCTGACGGCAACGGCCGCGCCGGCCGCGCTTTGATCCAGCTCGTGTTGCGCCGACGTGGGGTCGCTACCCGGGTCGTGCCGCCCGTGAGTCTGGTGCTGGCCACGCAGGCAGACATCTATGTGAACGCACTCGACGGCACCCGTGCCGACGGGTCGACAGTGGCTGGCCAGCTCGCCTGGGTCAAGCTGTTCGTGTCCTCAACTGGCCGCGCTTGCCTCGACGCAGGACGTTTTGCCGACGAGCTAGTCGAGATGGAACATGCGTCGCGGGCGAAGCTGGGTCGGGTCCGAGCAACCTCAGCGACGGACTTGCTTGTCTCAGCGCTGCCGTCGTTGCCGGTGTTCTCTGTGACCACCGCAGCAGACCACATAGGACGCACTTTTCAGGCGACCAGCGAGGCGGTGGAGCGACTCCGCGAGGCGGGTGTCGTGCGTCAGGTGAGCTTGGGCCGGCGCAATCGCGCGTTCGAGGCCGTCGGGTTGTTCGAGGCCTTCACCGGATTCGAGCGCGCGTTGGGCAGTCTCGACGCAGACACTCGGAGTTCGCCCCCAGTGCGGCCCGTGCCGGCTCGCTAGCTTGATTCGACCAACGATCAGGTACTCGCTGTGAGCCTCAAGCGAACTCAGAAGCCCGCCAGTTGATCATGACGTGGTCACATAGTGGTCACGGAACTCCCGGGAACGAGCCAATCAATGGCACCCGCCCGCACTAATCCGTGACAAGGCGTGGGCCCTTGACCTGCGGATATGCGATCATCGGCGACACGAAAGGGCACGCGAGAACACCCAATTTTGGGAGTTCAAATCCCGCCTCACCGAACCCCGGGCCGTCACGTCCCCTTTGTGCTCAGGAACAGGTTGATGCCGTCGGCCATGATCTGTGATCTCTGTTTGGACAAGCCCTCGAAGGTGCCATGCGCGGCATCATTCCGCTGCCCGGCCCACGCCGTGATGCTCTTGACCTCCTGAGACGTTAGATCCTGGGCTCCACGCAGTGCGTCGGCGTATGCCTGAATACCTGGCTTCCCGCTCGGGCTCAGCCCAAGCGCGATGACACGCGACCGGAGGAACTCCTCGAGCCCTGCACCGGCTAGCACGACGGGCGCGGCGTAGTGAACTCCCGGAGTGTCGATCAACTGCTGCACTTGATCCATCAGGTCCGTGGCAGCTTCAACGCGGGCCCGTACTTCGAACGGCGCGGCCGCCATCATGCCTGCCTCGACAAACAGGACCCACGCCTCGAGAGCGCCGGCTACATTCCGGGTTGCGTTAGGAGCGAACAGGTCGCCGTTGTCGAAGACGTCGCGGGCTGTGGCCGCAAACGTCGTGCCAGGCGCCACGTTCGCAAGAAACTGCACAGCCATCGATAGCTCGGCTCGGATGTGTCTAACACGCACACTCGTGTTGACTTCGATCCCTAGGAGCCGAGCCGCTTCGTTACGGGCCCACGCGAGTTGAGCGTCCGCGGACCGGTCATTCACGACGTACCTCCCGAGACGATCGCGGCGCCATGGCGCCAACGCTGTGGACGGCATTGACCGATTGGTGGAGTCATGCGTGTGACGATCGCGCGAGCCGGGCTTGCGGGTAACTGTGACACTGGCGAACTACAAGTATTCCTGAGCGCAGGCGGCGATCTTGCATCAACCATTGGCCGATGAAGCCGTTGTCGCAGCCTCGGCATTAGGAGCGCGTTCTTCTTCGAGCCACGAGAATGCCTCGGTGACCGCGTCCGTGGCCGTACCCAAAACGCGGAGGCTTACCCGAATCAATGCATACAGCTGGTCGACCCATGAGCGAGCGAGCGCGAGGTTTTCGCCACCATTTAGGGAAAGACTCGGAATGAGGTGTCCTCGGTGGAGGATGTTCAGGCATCGCTCCATAGCGTGAGTTTCGACCGACCACCACTCGGAATGCGCAACCCCGCTCGCCATGTAATAGCTATGACGATAGAAGTCCAGCAGGTCGCACTCTTCGGCCATCGTTCGGATGGATTTTCCCTCGGCAAATGAGTCGCGCGTGTCGACGACGCGGTGGTCAAGCACATCGTGGTTGTGGCTCAGACGTTCGAGTTCCGCGATAGCTCCTTCGAAATCTGGCTGTCTTGCCTCGTCGGGAAGCTCGTCCATGAGTCGCGCATACAGCTTCGCCTTTCCCGCGCCGTATTCCTGGAACGCTCGATAGATCGACGGCTCCTGGCGTGCCATCCACTCGAGATATACCCGCACCTCGACCAACACCCTGACGACATGAGCGCCGTGCTCCATGCACCACAGGTCACGCGAGCCGAGCGCTGCGATGACCTCTCGTCCCGCACGCGTGACCAAGCCGGAGTGCACCTCCTGGGGCTCTTGGTCGTATAGCCGGGCCGGCGATGTTTCGAGTGCCTCGACGTAGCTTGAGACCAAGTCCATCGCAAGCTGACGCAGTTCGTCACCGGGCGTGCCGATCGGAGCGGTGTCGTCGCGACTCCCTCCTGTCGCTGTTGGTGACGCATCCGCTGAACGTTGTGGGTTGCGGCCAGAGTCGTAGGTTTCCCGCCGCCGTACGCACCTCGTCGTCATTGAGTTGACTCCCCAGAAGACTTTCGCCCACCTGATGCTTGCGTCGAAGTGTGTGGGGTCCCCTTGCGACACCGCCGCTTTGTGCGCACCCCACGAGGCGCGGATTGCGGAATCGGCCTGCGAGCGGGTGTCGGGATCGTTCGGGTACGGCTTGAGCAACTCGATGAGTTCAGGTCCGGCGCTCAAGGTGCCTGCTTGGGCGGAACTCCAGATCCGGAGGCACTTGATGACAGCTTCGCGGTGGCCATCCTTGAGCAACTCGAGTAGTGCCCGTGCGACTAGGTCAATCTCTGCTTGGGCCGACGGCGTCATGTCGGATGCGACCAGCCAGGAGGCTGGCCGTTCGGGATATGAGGCCAAGGCTCTCGCGACGGAGTCAGGAAGGAGGCCGCGCTCGTTGGCTCGCTTCTTCACTGCGGTCTTCGCCCCCGGAATCTGAGCGACCAGCTTGTCGAGACTCGTCAGACGTCCGTCCAAACAGTCCGCGAGGAATCGTGGCTCGGCCTTTCCTCGGAGGTCAGCTTGCACATCCTCCTGCCAGCGAAGAAACCCAGCCGCTCCCTGGGTACCCAGTTCGGCAAGGGTGAGCACGGGCCACAACAGATCCGGGACGTCATCCCGCACCCAATCACCGACATGTAAGGCACCGGTAGCCGCCAGGGGTGAGCGATACGTGCGGCCCTTTCTTACGTGCCCGGCGAGAGGTCCGGTGGACGCGGTCGGGCGGGGAAACGTCACGCCTCGACCGTAGATGATGCGGCCGACGCTTTGTCCGTGCGGCAATCAGCCGCGCCTCCCACCAAGAGCCGGAGCCGGGCACTGCCTGGGGTTGACGAGACGTGTCGGGTGTCCCGTCGCAACGTGGGCGCGACATTGAAGAGGCCACACGCCTTCGTAGTGTGGTCAAAACGTGGTCAAGATCATCAGCGAACATGCCGTCAGCGGTAGCATTAAGCCCATGACCTGCAGTGATTTCGGTGCCCCCGGCAGGATTCGAACCTGCGCCCCCGCCTCCGGAGGGCGGTGCTCTATCCCCTGAGCTACGGGGGCCCAAGTGTGCCGAGGGTATCAGCGGACCCTGTGCCGCAAGGTCCAACGCGTGAGCTGTTACGACCTGCCGAGCGGACGCCGGCAGGTGCTCGTCGTCGAACCCGACGCCAGACGCTGACACCTGTTGGTGCGGGGCGCCTACCGTGCAGACTCGACGGAAAAGTCGGCAGAACGACCGATGTGAGCGGTCCGCGCTGGGCGCAGAACGATCGGCATGCAAACATCAGCCTGTTCCGTGGCCGCACATCGGTCGACCGCTTGGCCACTCGGTGGCCTATTGCTCGATGCGCTGACGCACGGCGACTTCGCGATGCGGCGCCCTTTTGACGACAACGTGCGATTCCGCGCGCTTGTCCCGGCAGGGCCGTTCGAACTCAACATGGCGGACGCGGCTACCGCAAAATTCCGATCCTGGTTTGGCGGTGCGGACGACTTCGAGGTGCTCGACGCGTCCCTCGGCCAAGTCGGTTCCAAGCTATACGCGCGGTGGCAGGTGCGACTGTGTCCGCCCGGCCGGGCGAATAAGTCCCGCGTTGCCGAGCAGCACGCCTTCACCACAGGTACTGAACGCATCGAAACGCTCGACCTGCTGTGCTCGGGCTTTCAGGGGGCTTTCAGTGACGGCGGGCGCTTCGGTCGTCAGCCTGATCACCGGGCTGGAAGGCCCGGAGACGGTCACGGTTGCGATGCTAGTCGCCGTCGGGGCTGCAGAGGCGGGGCGGGAGACATCGATGTTCCTGACCAAGGAGGCGGTCCGGCTGGTACTCGCCGGTCACGCCGTTGGCGTCGCCTACGAAGGATGCCCGCCCCTGCCGACGCTGATGGATCGGTTTGCCGCTGCGGGCGGCACCGTTCAACTATGGGAGTGGATTGGCGACCGCACGGTGACGACCTGCAGCTGCTGAGGGTGCCAGCTATTGAGGGTGCCAGCGGAGCCTCTGCAGTACTGTCCGACGCGTGAGCGGCTCCGATCAGTCGAGCGGACGCCGACGGGTGCTCGTCGTCGAAGACGACGCGATGATCCGCCACCTGATCACGGTGAACCTCGAGCTAGAGGGCTTCGACGTGACCTTCGCCGAAGACGGCCAAGCCTGCCTCGACGCGGTCGCGAAGGACCCGCCGTACGTGATCGTCCTCGACGGCGCGCTGCCCGTTCTCGATGGGCTGACCACGACGGCGCGACTGCGCGCCGACCCCTCGACGTCCGGTATCAAGATCGTGATGGTCTCGGCCCGGGCGCAGCAGACCGACATTCGCCGCGGTCTCGAAGCCGGCGTCGACAGATACGTCACCAAGCCGTTCGATCCCGCCGTCCTGATCCGGGCGGTCCAGGAACTCGCCGAAGCACGCGCCGCCGAGGTCAACGGCTGAACTCTCAGTTAACGCACGCGGGGTCAAGCCTCGCGCTGCGATAGCCTCCGGCCGTGACTCCCGCGCAACTTTCCGATGCCGTGATCGCTGCCGTCGCGGCAGCGGTGGCGGCCGGCGAGCTGGCCGTCGAGCCGCCAGGAGCGGTGACGATCGAGCGGCCTAAGAACAGAGAGCACGGCGACTACGCCACGAACGTCGCTCTTCAATTGGCCAAGGCCGCGAGTCGGCCGCCCCGCGAGATCGCCGAACAGCTGGCGGCACGCCTCCGCCGGACACAGGGCATTGCCAAAGTGGACGTCGCCGGGCCGGGCTTCTTGAACGTGACCCTCGAGGCCGCCGAGCAGGGCGCTATCGCGCGGCAGGTCGTCGAGGCCGGTGCGGCCTACGGGCGCATCGACACTCTGGCCGGCCGGAAGGTCAACCTGGAGTTCATTTCGGCGAATCCCACCGGGCCCCTTCATCTCGGTCACGCCAGGTGGGCGGCCGTCGGCGATGCGATCGGCAGGGTGCTCAGCGCGGCCGGTGCGCAGGTCAGCCGCGAGTTTTATGTCAACGACCGCGGCGTCCAGATGGATCGTTTCGGGGCTTCGCTCGAGGCTGCCGCGCTCGGTCAGCCCATTCCTGCCGACGGCTATCACGGCGACTACATCGTCGACCTCGCAGTGCAGGTCGTGGCGACGAAGCCGACCATCGTCAATCTGCCCGAAGGCGAGCGGATGCCGGCCTTCCGCGAGGTCGGCTACGAGCTGCAGCTCGCACAGCAGAAGGCCGTGCTCGACGCGTTCGGTACGTATTTCGATGTCTGGAAGTCCGAGCGGTCGCTGCACTCGTCTGGCGCGGTCGAGCGCGGGTTTGAGCGGCTCCGCGAGATGGGCCACATCTATGACGCGGAGGGTGCGGTCTGGCTGCGCACCACCGACTTCGGCGATGACAAGGACCGCCCGCTGGTCAAGAGCGACGGCGAACTTACCTACTTCGCGTCCGACACTGCCTATTACGTCGACAAGCGGAGCCGCGGCTTCGACGTATGCATCTACCTGCTCGGCGCTGATCACCATGGCTATGTACACCGGCTGAAGTCGATCGCGGCCTGCGCGGGCGACGACCCCGACTACAACATCGAGGTGCTGATCGGGCAGCTGGTGAAAATCCTGAAGGGCGGCGTCGAGGTTCGACTCGCGAAGAGAGCCGGCGAGATTGTGACGCTCGAGGAGTTCGTCGAGATGGCTGGCGTCGACGCGGTTCGTTACTCACTATCGCGGTATCCGACCGACTCGCCGTTGACGCTCGACATTGAGGTGATCACTCGCAAGACCAATGACAATCCGGTCTTCTACGTGCAGTATGCCCACGCAAGGATCGCGTCCCTGCTGCGCAATGCAACCGAGCTCGGCATCGATCGTGGCGAGCTCGACCCCACGCTGCTCACCCATGCCAGAGAGATCGATTTACTTGGTGCGCTAGGCGAATTCCCGCGGGTCGTGGCCAGTGCCGCGGAGTTGCGCGAGCCGCATCGGGTCGCGCGCTACCTCGAAGAACTCGCCGGTGTTTACCACCGCTTCTACGACGCCTGCCGCGTGCTGCCCCAGGGCGACGAGACCGCTACCGACACCACCCGAGCCCGGTTGTGGCTGTGCACCGCCACCCGCATCGTGTTGGCGAACGGACTCGATCTGCTCGGCGTGAGCGCACCAGAGCGGATGTAGTCGTGCACACTCACGAAGCAGGGTCTCTGCACGCCGATGCCCGCGAACCTGGGAGCGCACCGCTCTCCGCGCCCGCCGACGTGAACGCTCTCGATGCAGCGGTCTGGTCGTCGAACGTCACAAGGTCCGACGCCGGGGTGCTGACCGTCGCCGGAGTATCAGCGGTCGATCTGGCGCGCGACTTCGGCACTCCCGCTTACGTGGTCGACGAAGTCGACTTCAGGGATCGTTGCCGGGCCTGGCGCGACGCCTTCCCTGACGCCGACGTCTACTACGCGGGCAAGGCCTTCCTGACGGTCTCGATCGCGCGATGGGTCGCCGAAGAGGGTTTGCGACTCGACGTATGCACCGGTGGAGAGTTGGCCCTCGCACTCCACGCGGGCTTCGATCCGGGCCGAATTGCCTTACACGGCAACAACAAATCGGTGGCTGAGCTCACCGCGGCGCTCGACGCAGGGGTCGGCCGCATCGTCGTCGATTCGTTCGTTGAGATCGACCGGCTGGCGAAGCTCGCGACCGGTCGGGCGACCAAGCCGCGAGTGCTCGTACGCACCACAGTCGGCGTCGAGGCGCATACCCACGAGTTCATCGCGACCGCCCACGAAGACCAGAAGTTCGGCTTCTCGCTTGCTGGGGGAGACGCCAAAGAAGCGGCCCGCCGGGTGCTCGAGGCCGACGCTCTTGAGTTGGTCGGCCTGCACTCGCATATCGGTTCGCAGATCTTCGACACCGCCGGCTTCGAAGTATCGGCGCATCGAGTCGTTGGCTTGCTGCGCGAGATCCGCGACGAGTTCGGCGTCGAACTGCCCGAAATCGACCTCGGCGGAGGTCTCGGCGTTGCCTACATCGCGACCGACGACCCGCCAGAAATCGCTCACGTGGCAGCACAATTGCGCGCGATCGTCGAGCGCGAGTGCGATGCGGCCAATCTCGCGCATCCGCGGCTGAGCGTCGAGCCGGGGCGGGCGATCTGTGCCCCGACGACCTTCACGCTCTACGAAGTGGGCACGGTCAAGCCGGTCGACGTCGGTGCCGGTCTGGTTCGCACCTACATCAGCATCGATGGTGGCATGAGCGACAACATCAGGACCGCGCTCTACGACGCTACTTACTCGTGCACGCTCGCGAATCGCGCCTCGAGCGCCGCACCGGTTCTCGCGAGGGTGGTCGGCAAGCACTGCGAATCCGGAGACATCGTGGTGCGCGATACGTATCTGCCGGGAGACGTCTCGCCCGGTGACCTGTTGGCCGTGCCAGTCACCGGCGCCTATTGCCGGTCGCTGGCAAGCAACTACAACCATCTGGGGCGCCCGCCGGTCGTTGCCGTCCGCGACGGCGTCGCGAGGTTGATCGTGCGCCGCGAGACGATCGACGACATGCTCCGCCTCGACGCGCAGTGAGCCTTGAATGAGCGCCGAGTGAGCGCTGACCCTCGGCCGGCCCGTCGAGATGTCAGGACAGGGCAGAATGAGCGTCGACGCCCACCACACCACGAGCAGGACGGAGAACCACGATGAACGGGCGACCGCTGCGGATCGCCCTGCTCGGCTGTGGTGTCGTCGGCGCCGAGGTAGCCAGGCTGCTGACCGAGCAAGCCGACGACCTCGCGGCCAGGGTCGGCGTCCCGCTTGAGCTTGCGGGCATTGCGGTCCGGCGGCGGGGCCGCAAACGCGACGTCGATCTCGATCCGGGCCTGCTCACGACCGACGCCGCGAGCCTGGTCGCTCGCGACGACATCGACATCGTGGTTGAAGTCATCGGCGGCATCGAACCAGCCAGGTCGTTGCTGCTCAGCGCCATGAGCCATGGCGCGTCGATCGTGACCGCCAACAAGGCGCTGCTCGCCGAAGACGGCGCGACGCTTTACGACGCGGCGAGCAAGCACGGCGTCGACCTCTACTTCGAGGCGAGCGTGGCAGGTGCGATCCCACTGCTGCGGCCGCTGCGCGAATCGCTCGCTGGCGACACCGTGCACAGGGTGCTGGGCATCGTCAACGGCACCACGAACTTCATCCTCACCCGAATGGATGAAACGGGTGCTGGCTTTGCAGAAGCCCTAGACGAGGCCACCGCGCTTGGCTACGCAGAGGCGGATCCGAGCGCCGACATCGATGCGTTCGATGCCGCGGCGAAGGCAGCAATCCTTGCTGGGCTTGCGTTTCACACCCGGGTCACGATTGCCGACGTCCACCGGGAAGGCATCGGCGACGTGAGCGCGACTGCGGTAGCCAGTGCCCGCGAGATGGGCTGCGTCGTGAAGCTGTTGGCGATCTGCGAGCGCACTGCCGACGGCCGTGGCGTCAGCGTCCGGGTGCACCCGGCGATGATTCCGCGCTCGCATCCCTTGGCGGGGGTGCGCGAGGCCTACAACGCAGTGTTTGTCGAAGCAGAGGCGGCCGGCCAGCTGATGTTTTACGGTCGGGGCGCCGGTGGTGCACCGACCGCGAGTGCGGTGCTGGGCGACATCGTCGCGGTTGCGCGCAACAAGGTGAAAGGCGCACTCGGCCCGGGCGAATCTGCCTATGCAGACTTAGAAATTCGGTCGATGGGCGAGACTGTCACGCGCTACCACATCAGCCTCGACGTCGCCGACAAAGCGGGCGTACTCGCGACGGTCGCGACAGTGTTCTCGGCCCACGACGTCTCGATCCAGGCGGTGCGCCAATCCGGTCATGGCGACGACGCGAGCTTGGTGATCGTCACTCACTCAGCCTCCGATGCGGCACTGTCCGCGACCGTCGAGCACCTTCGTAGTCTCGACACCGTTCGCGATGTCGCCAGCGTGATGCGGGTCGAGGGCGAGGAGAGCGAATGACGACGGGCACCGGGCCGGCCGGTCTACGTGTCGCCCAGCCGCGCTGGCGTGGCTTGATCGAGGAATACCGCGAGTGGCTTCCGGTCAATGACGCAACTCCCGTCGTCACGCTGCAAGAAGGTGGCACGCCGCTGCTGCCGGCTCCTGTGCTGTCTGAACGCACCGGCTGCGAGGTGTTCTTGAAGGTCGAGGGCGCCAACCCGACCGGGTCGTTCAAGGACCGCGGCATGACGATGGCGATCAGCAAGGCCGTCGAAGACGGATCGAAGGCGGTGATCTGCGCCTCGACCGGTAACACCAGTGCGAGCGCTGCCGCGTACGCCGCACGGGCCGGGTTGCTCTGCGCAGTGTTGGTGCCGCGCGGCAAGATCGCACTGGGCAAACTCGCGCAAGCTCTCGTGCACGGCGCAAAATTGCTGCAGATAGACGGAAACTTCGACGACTGCCTGGCCCTTGCGAGCAAGCTGGCTCAGGACTATCCGGTTACCTTGGTGAACTCGGTGAACCCCGATCGGATCGAGGGCCAAAAGACCGCGTCGTTCGAGATCGTCGACGCACTCGGTGACGCACCTGACGTGCATTGCCTGCCGGTCGGCAACGCGGGCAACATCACCGCGTACTGGAAGGGCTACGTCGAATACGGGGCAGCAGGGCGGACGACGAAGCGACCGATGATGCGCGGCTTCCAGGCCGCGGGCGCCGCGCCGATCGTGCTCGGCCACGTGGTCGAGCAGCCGTCGACGATCGCCACTGCGATTCGCATCGGCAATCCCGCGAGCTGGGTCAATGCTCTTGACGCCCGCGACCAATCGGGCGGGGCGATCGAGTCGGTCACCGACCGACAGATCCTCTCGGCCTACCGATTGTTGGCCAGCAGGGAGGCCGTTTTCGTCGAGCCGGCTTCCGCCGCGAGTGTGGCCGGTCTGCTGATGGCGTACGAGCAGGGCACGTTGCCGGCTGGCCTGCGGGTCGTGTGCACGGTGACGGGCAACGGCCTCAAGGATCCCGAGTGGGCGATCTCCGGAGCGCCTGCGCCCGTCACCATTACGGCCGACGCCGTTCTCGCTGCGCGGCATCTCGGTCTGGACGACTAGTGGGCGTCTCCTTTCGGGCTGCACCTGCGCGGGTGCGGGTGCCCGCCACGAGTGCCAACCTCGGCCCAGGTTTCGACAGTTTCGGTCTCGCTCTTTCGCTGTATGACGACGTCGTCGTCCGCGTCGCCGAGTCGGGCCTTGTCGTCGACGTTGCCGGTGAGGGAGCTGATGACGTTCGGCGCGACAAGCGGCATCTGGTTGTGCAGGCAGTGCGCGCCACGTTCGACGTGCTGGGCGGGCAACCGCGCGGTCTCGAGGTGGTGTGCGCCAACCACATTCCGCACGGCCGTGGTCTCGGTTCATCTGCGGCGGCGATCGTGGGGGGCATCGTCGGGGCGCGCGAGCTCGTGCTCGGTGGCGCCGAACGGTTGCCGGACGACGCGGTGTTGCGCCTGGCCGCCGAGCTCGAAGGACATCCCGACAACGTGGCGGCCTGTCTGGCTGGCGGCTTCACGATGGCCTGGCAGGAGGCGGGAACAACTGCGCAGAAGGCGGGAACAACGAGCGGGGCCGTACTGTTGACCAAGTCGTTGCATCTCGACGTCAACAAGAGCATTGCGGCCGTGGTGTTCGTCCCGGAGACCAAATCATCGACAGCCAAGTCGCGCAAATTGTTGCCAGAAACCATTCCGTTCGAGGCCGCCGCTGCTAACGCAGCCCGTGCCGCGCTTCTCTCACAAGCACTCACCCGCCGTCCCGACCTTTTGTTCGTGGCGACAGAGGATGGCTTGCACCAGCCCTACCGAGCGTCGGCGATGTCGCGCAGTGCGGCATTGATGACCCGGATGCGTGCGGCGGGCATCGCTGCGGTGATCTCCGGCGCAGGACCGTCAGTACTTGCCCTGACGACGACCGCCAACGCAGATGCCGTCGCCGAGTTCGACACTCGGTGGTTCACGGCGACCCGGCTGGCGATCGATACCGAAGGGGCGCGTGTTCTGCCTCTCGCAGGTTGAGAGGTGCTAGGGTGGGCCTTGCACCAGTGGTGCATGACTCTTCGCACCCGGTCTGGATGCTTGCTCCCCACCGACCCGTTGATTTCAGTTGATTTCAGGGCCGCCCCTCTTTCTTGGAGCGGTACAGGTCTCGAGGTGGAGTCGAGTCACAGCTCCGCAGAGCTGGTGCTCCCCGTGTAAACCGCTATGGACAGTTCGCCATAGCTCCCAAAGAACCGCCGTGGCGCAATGCCCGGCGCGTTGAAAGTGGCTCCCAGCGCGATCAGGTGATTTTCTACACCAGCCTCGACGCTATGGGCCTTTTCGGAAGGATTCGAGTGACCGAAACAACAGACGCCCCGACCCTCGCCGCGTCGCCTGAAGGCGATGCCGAGACCGGAGGCGCACGCACCAAACGACGCACGGCCGCAACGGGCCTGACCTCGATGGTGCTGCCCGAATTGAAGGCGCTTGCCGCCACCATGGGCATCAGTGGCACCGGCGCGATGCGCAAGGGTGACCTCATCGCCGCCATTCAGAACGGCCAATCGGCCGCGAATGGGTCGGCCAGCGCCGCCGCTCCGCGAGCGGCCCGAAGTTCCCGCCGCACCGCTGCCGAGCCCGTGACGGCCGTGCCGGACGCAGCTGCCGACGTCTCGCCAAGCTTTGATCGTGCTAGCTCCAACGGCTCAGACAATCACGTCTCCGAGGGCGCTCAGACAACCGCGACCGAGACCCGCCAGGTCGGCGACTATGTACCCGCTCAAGGCGGACAGCGTCAGGGCTCTGACCGTCAAGGCCAGAACCGCAACCGCAACCGCGACCGGTCTGACCGTGACCGTTCCGAGCGGACCGAGCCCGCACAGGGCAGTCAGTCCGAGTCGGGCCAGAACAGCCAAGGCAGCCAGCCTCAGCACAACCAGGGCGACCGCGACCGGCAGAGCAATAGCGGTCAGAACAACAGCGGTCAGAACAACAGCGGTCAGAACAACCAGAACCGCCAGAATAACCAGGGCGACCGCGACCGCCAGAACAACCAGAACCGCCAGAACAACCAAGGCGGTCAGAACCAGGGTCAGCCGCGCGACGACGATGAGTTCGACAGCAGCGGACGCCGGCGGCGCGGGCGTTTCCGCGAGCGCAATCGCAGTGCCCGCAGCGGTCCGGGACGTGAGCGCTTCGGCAGTGAAGCCGAGCCAGTTGTCAGCGAGGACGACATCTTGGTGCCCGTCGCGGGCATCCTCGACATCCTCGACAACTACGCGTTCGTCCGGACATCGGGCTACCTGCCTGGTGCCAACGACATCTACGTCTCGCTAGCCCAGGTTCGCCGCTATGGCATGCGCAAGGGTGACGCCGTTACCGGTGTCGTCCGGCAGCCGAAGGAGAACGAACGGCGCGAGAAGTTCAACGCGATGGTTCGTCTCGACACGGTGAACGGCACCGATCCGGAGAAGGCGAAGGCCCGCCCGGAGTTCGGCAAGCTCACGCCGCTGTACCCGCAAGACCGGCTTCGCCTCGAGGGTGACCCCGGCCAGCTCACTACCCGGGTCATCGACATGGTCGCGCCCATCGGCAAGGGCCAGCGAGGCCTGATCGTCTCGCCGCCCAAGGCCGGCAAGACCATGGTGTTGCAGGCCATCGCGAATGCGATCACCCGCAACAACCCTGAGTGCCACTTGATCGTCGTGCTCGTCGACGAGCGGCCGGAGGAAGTCACCGACATGCAGCGTTCGGTGAAGGGCGAGGTCATTGCCTCGACCTTCGACCGGCCGGCCGAGGACCACACGATGGTCGCGGAGTTGGCCATCGAACGGGCCAAGCGGCTCGTCGAATTGGGCCACGACGTCGTCGTCCTGCTCGACTCGATCACCCGTCTCGGCCGTGCGTACAACACGGCTGCGCCGGCGTCCGGCCGGATTCTGTCCGGCGGTGTCGACTCCGCGGCGCTCTATCCGCCGAAGCGGTTCTTCGGCGCGGCCCGCAACATCGAGAACGGCGGATCGTTGACGATCCTCGCAACCGCGCTGGTCGAAACCGGCTCGCGTGGTGACGAAGTGATCTTCGAGGAGTTCAAGGGCACCGGCAACATGGAGCTGAAGCTCGACCGGAAGTTCGCCGACAAGCGCATCTTCCCTGCGGTCGACGTCGACGCTTCCGGTACCCGTAAGGAAGAACTCCTGATGGCGCCGGAAGAACTACAGATCGTCTGGAAGCTGCGTCGGGTGCTGCACGCGCTCGACTCACAGCAGGCCCTGGAGTTGCTGCTCAGCAAGATGAAAGAGACCAAGAGCAACGCCGAGTTCCTGTTGCAGATCCAGAAGACGACAGCGATGCCCATCGACTAGCGCGATCGGTTCGCCGGCGCGCCGTGTCGCGAGGGTGTTGTGTCGCGAGGGTGTTGCAGTCCAGCGCACGCTAGAGCGAGCGCTGGACTGCAATGGTCGGTTGGCCTAGTGGTAATCGGGTCACTTCGAGGCGAGCGCGCCGACCAGTTCTTTGCCGATCGCGATCGCACCGGTGTCTTGATTGAGGTTGTCGGCACCCTGGATCGCGATGAGCCACTTGCCGGTTTGAATGTCGAGTTCGACGCTGGAGAACATCGCCTTGTCACCGACGCCTGGGACCTGTGTGATCGCGCCTTCGCCGCTGAGCACCGCCTGCATCGTGGTCCAGCCGACCCCGCTGCTCGGCCCATACACGATCACCGTGAGAGCGATGCTCGGACCGGAGTAGGGATAGGTGCACTGGTCCTGCCCCTTGGCAATCGTCGACGGCGTGCCCGCACCGTACTGGCGCCCCGTCAGCGACGAGGCCTGCGCCCCTGTCAGCAACGAGCAGGCGTTGATCTCGCCGCCCGCAGCCGCCGCAGGGGTCGCCGAAGCGGCTGCCGAAGCGGCTGGGCTCGTCGACGCGGACGGGGTCGTAGATGGGGGCGCCGACACATTCGGGTTGTCCGAGTCAGCCTGGGTCTCGGTGGCGGGCGCGTTGCTTGCCGGCGCGGGCGCTCCGGACTTCGAACTGCTCTTGCACGCCGACACCCCGAAGGCGAGGACGACGATGGTTGCGGCTGCCACAAGGGCGCTGGGTCGCATGGCTACTCCAGACTGTCGCCGGGCCTGAGCGACCCCGATCCTGGAAGCCAACCCGCCGCCCGTAACGGCTGGGTAATGCGACGCACTTCGGGCCCCCCGAGCGGGAATCGGGGGTGGGCCAGCGGCGTTTGGCTATCTGTCAAGCCGGTCTGGCACACTGAAGGGCCGGTCATATGCGGTTCCGGTTCCCGTCGATGCCCTCACTCGAGGAAGTTGGCGACCCGGCGGCCGCGACAGCCCAAGGAGAAGACAGTGAAGCCCGAGATTCACCCTGACTACATCGAGACGACCGCGGTCTGCTCGTGTGGCAACACCTTCGTCACACGCAGTACTGCGAAGGGCGGCACGATCCATGCCGACGTCTGCTCCGCCTGCCACCCGTTCTACACGGGCAAGCAGAAGATCCTCGACATCGGCGGTCGCGTCGAGAAGTTCGAGAAGCGGTTCGGCAAGGCTGCCGCTAAGTAGCGACGTACGGCGCCGGTCCCAGGGCTTTTCTAGCCCGGGCACCGGCGCCGTCGCCATGTCCGGAACCCGTCGAGCAACCCAAGGAGGTCGAGATGTTCGAAGCTGTCGAAGAACTGCTTCGTGAGCGCGCCGACCTCGAGACCAAGATGTCCGACCCTGGCGTTCATGCCAATGCAGGGCTAGCGCGTTCTCTTGGACGCCGATATGCCCAGCTCACTCCGATCGTCGAGACCTATCTGCGCTGGCGAACGCTCGGCGACGATCTCGAGGCCGCCCGCGAGCTCGGCGACACCGATGCGTCGTTCCGCGCGGAGATGCCTGAACTCGAACGCCAGCGCGATGCGGCCGCCGAGGAACTGCGCACCCTGCTGATTCCGCGCGACCCCAACGATGGCAAGGACGTCATCCTCGAGGTCAAGGCGGGTGAAGGCGGCGAAGAGTCGGCGCTGTTCGCGGGCGACCTGATGCGGATGTACCTGCGTTACGCCGAGCGGCAGGGCTGGAAGACCGAGATCCTCGACGCCAACGAATCCGACCTCGGCGGCTACCGAGACGCCACGCTCGCAGTAAGGGCCGGCACCGGCGACGGTGCCTGGAGCCGGTTGAAGTTCGAGGGGGGCGTGCACCGCGTGCAACGGGTGCCCGTCACCGAGTCGCAGGGTCGCATCCACACCAGCGCGGCCGGTGTCCTCGTGTTGCCCGAAGCCGAAGAGGTCGACGTCGAGATCGATCCGAACGACCTGCGCATCGATGTCTACAGGTCTTCGGGTCCGGGCGGGCAGAGCGTCAACACGACCGACTCTGCGGTGCGCATCACGCACGTCCCGACCGGCACCGTTGTGTCGTGCCAGAACGAGAAGAGCCAGCTACAGAACAAGGAGTCGGCGCTGCGGATCCTGCGCGCGCGGCTGCTCGTGCTGGCCCAAGAGGAGGCGGCCGCCGCGGCGAGCGCCGAACGCCGCACGCAGATCCGTACGGTCGACCGGTCGGAGCGAATCCGCACCTATAACTACCCGGAGAACCGGATCTCCGACCACCGGGTGAACTTCAAGGCCTACAACCTCGACCAAGTGCTCGACGGCGATCTCGATGCCGTGATCCAGGCGCTGGTCGACGCCGACTCGGCGACCCGGATGGCCTCGACGGAGGCGCCGGCGTGAACACCGCACCTGTCCGCCTGAACGTCGCCATCAAGGACGCGCACGACCAGTTGGCCGCCGCCGGCGTCGCCTCCCCGCGGCACGACGCCGAGGAGCTTGCCGCATTCGTGCTCGGGTGTCCGCGCAACCGGCTGCTGGTCGCGGGTGATCTCTCGCAGGGCCAGCAGCTGGTCTTCTCTCGGTTGGTCGATCGCCGGGCGTCGCGCGTGCCGCTTCAGCACCTGACAGGGAGCGCGCCGTTTCGCTACCTCGAGGTAGCGGTCGGGCCCGGTGTCTTCGTGCCGCGCCCCGAGACCGAGGTCGTCGCGGGCTGGTGCATCGACGCACTCCGACACAGCGACCAGCCCCTCGTCGTCGATCTCTGCACAGGTTCGGGCGTCATTGCACTGTCGATCGCCCACGAGGTCAGGGGCGCGACCGTGCACGCCGTCGAGCGCGAAGCCGACGCCTACGACTGGGCCCGCCGCAACGCCACAGGCACCGGCGTCATCGTGCACCGGGGCGACGCCGCACACGCGCTCCCCGAGTTCGACGGCACCGTCGATTTGGTCGTCGGCAACCCGCCCTACCTGCCCGACACGCATCGCGATCTGGTCGATCCCGAAGTCCGCGATCACGATCCCGACGCGGCGCTGTGGGGAGGCGCCGACGGTCTGGACGGGCCGCGCATGATCGAAGCGGCTGGATGCCGACTGCTGCGCCACGGCGGTCTCGTGGCCGTTGAGCACAGTGACGATCAAGGGCAAGCGGTCGCGGAAATCTTCCGCGCGTCCGGCGAATGGGAGCACATCGTCGTCCGGCAAGATGTTGGCGGGCGCGACCGCTTCGTGACAGCGCAGCGTCGTCGAGACAGCGGTCACCGGCTTGGCGCGAAGGAGTCTGGATGACGGTGTACGACTGCGGAGACCCCGAGCAGCGCGCCATCGGGATCCGCGAAGCGGCGTATGCGGTTCGCCGCGGCGACCTCATCGTGTTGCCGACCGACACTGTCTACGGGATCGGCGCGGACGCTTTCACGCCGTCCGCCGTCACTGCACTGTTGGCGGCCAAGGGTCGCGGCCGCGACATGCCGGTGCCGGTACTGATCGGCTCGCGCACAGTGCTCGACGCCCTGGTCGGGACGCTGTCGGAGCCGGCCCGTCACCTCGTTGAGGTGCTGTGGCCAGGCGCGCTGACCATCGTGGTGCGGCACAACCCGGCGCTGGCATGGGATCTCGGCGACGCGCGCGGAACGGTCGCGCTGCGGATGCCGGCCGATCTGCTGGCTCTCGCGCTGCTCAAGGAAACCGGCCCGATGGCAGTCAGTAGCGCGAATCGCACCGGCTTGCCTCCGGCGATCACCTGCGCGAACGCCCAGGCCCAGCTCGGCGACGCCGTCGCGGTCTATCTCGACGGAGGTCCGACGGTCGCTTCGGTGCCTTCGACAATCGTCGACGTGACGGGCGAGGTGCCGGTGCTTGTGCGGCCGGGTTGGATCAGTCTCGAACGGCTTCGTGAGATCGTGCCCGGACTCGAGACGCGCGCGTAAGGACCTGGCGCCTGGGAGCCGTAGAGTGAGGCTGGTTGAAGATCGACCCCGCCGCCGCCCCGAAGGAGTGACGTGCGCGAGTACCTGATCACGCTGTTGGTTGCGGCGATAGTGACGTACGTCGCCACACCCATTGCGCGCAGGTTCGCCGTCCGTGTCGGGGCATTCACCGGCGTCCGCGATCGCGACGTCCATTCGATTCCGACCCCGCGCCTGGGCGGTGCGGCGATGTTCGCCGGTATGGCCGCCGCGCTGCTGGTGGCATCAAGGATGCCGACGCTGCAGGTCGTCAACCAACGATTCTCCGAGCCGCGCGCGCTGCTACTGGGCGGTGGCGTCGTGTTCGTGTTCGGCGCCCTCGACGACCGATTCAATCTGGATGCCGTCACGAAGCTCGCGGGGCAGATTCTCGCTGCGTCGGTGATGGTGTTGCAGGGTGTACAGCTGCTGTGGCTGCCGATCCCGGGCCAGGGCACGCTGATCCTCGGCCAGGACTGGTCGGTCGTGCTCACGGTCTCGTTCATCGTGATCGTGATCAACGCGGTCAACTTCATCGACGGGCTCGACGGCTTGGCGGCAGGTGTTGTCGGCATCGCTGCACTGGCGTTCTTCGCTTTGTCGTACAACCTTTCCGTGCAATCGCACCTGCCGTACGCGTTGCCGCCGATGTTGTTTGCGATCGTCGTCGCTGGCATGTGCCTGGGATTCCTGCCGCACAACTTCCACCCGGCGCGGGTCTTCATGGGCGACTCCGGATCGATGCTGATCGGCTTGCTGCTCGCGGGGGCCACGGTGTCTTTGACTGGACAGGTCGACGTCGTCACGCAGTACCAGCAGTACGGCGCGTTCCTGCCGTTACTCCTGCCGTTTGCGATCCTCCTGGTGCCCTTCGCCGACCTCATTCTTGCGGTCGCCCGGCGCACTAAGCAGGGCCGCGCGCCGTGGTCGCCCGACAAGCAGCACTTGCACCACAGGTTGCTCGAGCTGGGCCACTCTCAGCGGCGGGCGGTGTTGATCATGTACTTCTGGTCGGCGCTGTTCGGCGCCGGCGTGGTGGCGCTCTCGGTCACCAAGGGGCCGTTCGTTGTGGTCGCGTTGGGCGGGACACTGGCCGCCATCGCCCTGGTGCTGGTGAACCTGCCGAGGTTGCGGGCTGCACAGCGTGCGCGCCACGGACCGGCGTGACCCGGGCACGCTCCCAGACTGGGCAGACCGTAAGATGACACCCGCTCCCCAGAGGCCGCAACTCGGTCTCTATGCGTTGATCGGAATTGGCACCCTCAACTTGGTGTCGCTGCTGATCGGGCTGGGGATCGGTTGGTTCTTCGACGGTCGGTTTCACTCGTTCCCCGCCGCCACGCTGATCGGTCTGGCTCTGGGGATCGCCGCGGGACTCACCGCAAGTTGGATGCAAATCCGTCGGTACTTCACCGACGCCAAGTAGCACCCGAGCAACGCGACGAGGGGAGGCCCACCTGATGAGCAGCACCGCTCCGCTGATGGTTCCGGTCGGCACCCCGCGCCGGGTCTTCATCATCGCGGCGATTCTCGGCGGCGTCGGCCTGTTGATTGCCTCAGTTCTCGGGCACGTCGTCGTCGGATCGCTGCTCTTGTGCGGCCTCGCGCTCGGCGCAGTCAACAACATCCTCACGGTGCGATCGATCTTGAAATTCACGGCGGCCGGCGACCCCGACCGCAAGAAGTTCGCGAAGGCTTCGCTTCTTCGGCTCGGCTACATTTCGCTGATTGCGGCCCTCTTCCTTATCGTGTTCCGACGCGAGGGCATTGCGGTTCTGGCCGGGCTCGCGGTGTTCCACCTGCTTGCCGCGCTCGCCACCAGCGTGCCGGCGTTGAAGGAGTTTCGTAAGGCATGATCTGGTCAAGCACCGCCCCGGCGAGCGTCGTAGCGGCGACGATCGACGTCGGAACGCATCCGCACGTCAAGATCCTCGGGCTCACGATCAACTCCGACACGGTCCTGACGACGCTGATCGCCGGCGCCATCGTGGTCGGACTCGGCCTCTATATGCGGGTCAAGGCCCAATCGGGCGTGCCCAGCAAGTTGCAGCTGGTCTTCGAGCTGATCGTCGACAACGTGAACAAGCAGGTCGACGAGAGCATGGGCATAGCCGTCGCACCGTTCGTGGTGCCACTGGCGGTGACGCTGTTTATCTTCATTCTCTTGTGCAACTGGATCGGGCTCATCCCCAGTGGCCACCCCGAGAAGCTGCCAGCTCCGACTGCCGACATCAACCTCACGCTCGCGATGGCGTTCGCCGTGATCATTCCGTTGCATATCGTGAGCGTTAGGCGCCGTGGGCTGAAGGCCTACATCAAGCACTACTTCCAGCCGTATCCGATCATGTTCCCGATCAACCTGATCGAGGAGATCGTCAAGCCGTTCACGCTGGCACTGCGACTTTTCGGGAATTTGATCTCGGGTGCAATCATGGTCGCCCTGCTGGCTCTC
>DATCFU010000051.1:0-11648 GCA_036509315.1 Acidothermaceae bacterium | reverse complement strand
AGCGCACACACCACTTGATACCCATGCGCGGGTTCGTCATCGAGCACCCGCAACAGCAACAGGTCGAGATGACCCTTCAACGGCTCATTGCTCATGCCTAGCATTGTGGGGTATAGCGGCGTCGGATTCAAGTCTTTGATGTCGACGGCCGTGTGGCATGATCGCGCGGACCAGAACACGCCAAGGGGGCTCGACTTCGATGCAGATGAAGCTGGAACTCATCCCGCTGCCGGTTGCAGATGTCGACCGAGCCATCGCCTTCTATGCCGACAAGCTCGGCTTCACGAAGGACCTTGACGTGCGCCCGACCGAGGGCATCCGGGTCGTCCAGTTCACCCCGGAGGGCTCGGGCTGTTCGATCGGTTTTGGGACCGGGCTGGATGTGTACGCGGCAGAACCCGGCACCGTGAGAGGAATACACCTGGTTGTCGAAGACATCACCGAGGCGCGTGCCGAGCTCCTCCGCCGGGGTGTAGAGGTCGGCGAAATCCACGACTTCGGGGGCGGCGTAAGAGGAGCAGATTTCGCCGATCCCGACGGCAACACGTTCGAACTGCAGGAGATGGAGTGGCGCAAAGGCGCCAAGTTCTAGCGAGCGAGCAGCTGCGCCATCCAGGCTTCGACGCCATCGGGATCGCGAGGCAGCGCTTCGGTCAAGTTGCGGCAGCCGTCATGGGTGACCACGACGTCGTCCTCGATGCGCACCCCGATGCCGCGCAACTCCGGCGGCACGGTGAGGTCGTCGGTCTGGAAGTACAGACCGGGCTCGACGGTTAGCACATATCCCGGCTGTAGCACGCCCTCGTGGTAGTTCTCCTTGCGTGCCTGCGCGCAGTCGTGGACGTCGAGGCCGAGCATGTGTCCTGTTCCGTGCAGTGTGTAGCGACGGTGCAAATCGGCGTCCGGTCCGTCGAGATCTTGCGCACTGGCAGGCAGAATTCCCCATTCCACCAGGCCTTTTGCAAGAACCTCATGCGCAGCGCGGAAGTAGTCGCGGAAGTGCGCGCCTGGTCGTACCGCATTCAGCGCTGCGGTCTGCGCCTCGTACACGAGCTGGTAGACGCGACGCTGCGGCGCACTGAAGTGGCCGCTGATCGGGATCGTGCGCGTGACGTCGGCCGTGTATAGAGCAGTGTTCTCGACGCCGGCGTCGAGCAACAGCAGATCGCCGTCACGCACCGGACCGTCGTTGCGCGTCCAGTGCAAGATGCACGAGTGCTCGCCGGCGGCCGCAATGCTTCCGTAGCCGACGTCGTTGCCTTCGACCCGCGCGCGGCGCCCGAACGTGCCCTCGATCCAACGCTCGCTCGTTGAGCGCGCGGCACCAAGTTCGCGCACCACGTCCTCGAACCCGTGCACGCTCGCGGCGACGGCGTCGGCCAGTTGCGCGATTTCCCAGTCGTCCTTGACCAGCCGCAGATCCGACAGCGTGGTCGCGACAAGGGCGGTATCGGCAACGGGTGCGCCTGCGGTGGAGAGCGCGTGCAGGACGCCGACGAGCTCGCCGAGCGGGCGCGTCGTAAGCGCGAGAGACGCTTGCGTTTCTGCGATGCCGGGACGGCGGCCTGTCCACAGTTCGCCGTAGTTGCGATCGCGGTAGAACTCTTCACTTTCATGGCGAGACGCACCGACGCGCAAGTACAGCGTCGAGGCGTGACCGCCGGGCGATTCGGCGTCCGGCGTCATCACCAGGACGGCGTCGGGCTCGGCTGCTCCGGTGAGCCACGCGAAGTCGCTGTGCGCACGGAACGGATGGAACACGTCGCCGCTGCGGATGCTCGGCGTCCCGGCCGCGACGACGATCACTTCCCCTGGAAACGCGGCCGAGACTGCATTGCGGCGCTTCGCGGCGTAGGGAGCGACCTCCGACGGCTCGATCGCCGGCGCCGGATCGGGGGCCCATCCCTCGCGCATGAATGCGGTCAGCGCCGGGGAGACCGCGGCGTCGTAATTGGTGGTCGCGAACTTCTCGTCTGCCGTCATGGGTCCATCGAACAACATTTCGGCCCGGAACGCTTGCCCGAATCCGCATAGCGCGGACGTTCGCCGCCCTCTGAGGGCGGTAAACGTCCACGCTGCGGGAGGCGGACGGCGGGGCGGGAGGCGGAGCGGGAGGCGGACGGCGGGGCGGGAGGCGGACGGCGGGGCGGGAGGCGGACGCCGGGGGCGGCCCGGAACGGTCGGCCTACTTGCTGAAGGCGCCGGATTGGTAGATCAGGAAGAGAACACAGACGATCGCGGCGATGACAGCCAGCTTGATGACCTTGCGCGAGATCCCGATGAACACCAGAACCGCGAAGATGACGATGATCGGCACTGTCACCTTGGCCTTCGGCTTCGGCAGGGCGGCAATCACGTGCGAAGCCGACTGCGGCGTGTTCTGCGACAGCAAGGCGAGAAGCGTCATGCTTGCATCCTCTCAGCCCTGCGCGGCCTGGACGAGTTCCGTCAGCACTCCGGAGAGGTCTTTCGGGTGCGCAAACGCGATTGACGCGCCGAGCGACCCATGCCGTGGCTGTGAGTCGAGCATCCGGACGCCCTGTGAGGCAAGCGTTTCCATCGCCAGCCGGACGTCGTCGACTGCGTATCCGATGTGGTGCAACCCTTCGCCGCGCCGGGCCAGAAACTTGCCCACCGGCGTGTCGGCTCCCAGTGGCTCAAGTAGCTGCACATACGACGGCGGCGGCCCGCCGGCGTCCGGGCTCGAAGGTCCTAACCGCAGCATCGCCTCTCGGACGCCCTGCAGCTCGTTCGACTCGACCGCCTCGACCTCCAGGCCGAACGCGGAGCGGTAGCGTTCGATCGCTTCCTCGAGGTGGACGACGGCGATCCCGACGTGGTCGATACGCGACAGCAGCACCGGCGTCCCTTCTCGTCGTGGTAGAAGCGAATAACCTGAACGGTAGAACAGCCGGGTCGAAAACACGGAGGTCGCGACCATGACGCTCGGTAGCGGTTCGGTGATCGTCGCAGGTGCGCGGACGCCGATTGGCAAGCTCCTCGGTGCCTTTACCGACCTTTCGGCCGCTCAGCTGGGCGGGATCGCGATCCGCGCCGCGCTCGACCGGGCGGGTGCGCATGGCAGCGACGTCGGCTACGTGATCATGGGCCAGGTGCTGCTGGCCGGTGCCGGACAGATTCCGGCGAGGCAGGCGGCGGTGGCCGCCGGCATCCCGATGACGGTTCCGGCGTTGACCGTCAACAAGGTGTGCCTGTCTGGGCTCGACGCGATCGCGCTGGCCGACCAGCTGGTCAGGGCCGGCGAGTTCGAGACCGTCGTTGCGGGTGGCATGGAGTCGATGACGAACGCGCCGCACTTGCTGCCGAAGTCGCGCGCCGGATTCAAGTACGGCACCGTCGACTTGCTCGACTCGATGGCGTTCGACGGCCTGACCGACCCGTTCGAACACATCGCGATGGGCGAGTCGACCGAACGTTACAACGCGCATCTCGGTATCAGTCGCGAGGAACAGGACGCGTTCGCGGCCCGCTCGCATCAACGCGCAGCGGTAGCGCGCAAGGACGGGCTGTTCGACGACGAGATCGTTGCGGTGCCCGTGCCGCAGCGCCGCGGCGAGCCGGTCATGGTCACACAGGACGAGGGTATCCGCGAGGACACCACCATCGAGTCGCTCGCGCGGTTGCGGCCGGCGTTCTCACCGGACGGCACGATCACGGCGGGCAGCGCGTCGCAAATCTCCGACGGTGCATGCGCGGTACTGGTCACGTCAAGAGAGAATGCCGGACGACGAGGCTGGCCGATCCTCGCGGAGATCGGTGCCCACGGGGTGGTCGCCGGGCCCGACAACTCGCTGCACTCGCAACCGTCGCACGCGATCGCACGGGCGCTTGCACGCGAACAACTCGCGCCCGCAGAAATCGATCTGTTCGAGATCAACGAGGCGTTCGCCGCGGTCGCGATCCAGTCGATGCGCGAACTCGACATCGACCCGAACGTCGTCAACGTCAACGGCGGCGCGATCGCGCTCGGCCATCCGATCGGGATGTCAGGTGCACGCCTCGCACTGCATCTGATTTACGAACTTCGCCGGCGCGGTGGCGGCGTCGGCGCGGCCGGACTTTGCGGTGGTGGCGGTCAGGGTGATGCGCTGATCCTGCGCGTTGCGAACTCGTAAAACGCAAATGACATCGGACGTCGAGAGGCTGGTGCAAGCGGCACGGGCGCACGATCCGCGTGCTCTGGGAAAGCTGCTCTCGATGGTCGAAGACGACGACCCCGCACTGCCCGCCCTCATGTCGGCACTTCTCGGGGCCGGCGTTCAAACGCCCTACGTCATCGGGCTCACTGGTGCGCCCGGTGTCGGGAAGTCGACCACGACGTCCGCGCTGATTGCGCTGTGGCGTGAGCGCGAGCAACGCGTTGGTGTGCTTGCGGTCGATCCGTCGTCGCCGTTCACAGGTGGTGCGCTGCTCGGGGATCGCGTGCGCATGCAGACGCACGCGACCGACACGGACGTCTTCATTCGGTCGATGGCATCGCGCGGGCAGCTGGGCGGCATGGCGGCGTCGACCCCGCAGGCGGTCCGAGTTCTCGGATCGACCGGGTTCGACGTCGTGCTCGTCGAAACCGTCGGGGTCGGTCAGGCCGAGGTCGACATCGCCGCGACTGCCGACACCACCGTCGTGCTGTTGGCACCTGGCATGGGCGACGGCATTCAGGCGGCGAAGGCGGGTCTGCTCGAGGTCGCGGATCTGCTCGTGGTCAACAAGTGCGACAGGGACGGCGCGGACGCCGCGGTGCGCGAGTTGCACAACATGATCGCGACTGGTGGCGATCGAGAGCCGGGGGAGTGGCGGCCCGTCGTCGTCCGCGCGACCGCAACTGTGGCTGGCGGAATCGACGAGCTCGTCGAGGCGCTCGACAAGCACCGCGCCTGGCTCGAGTCGTCAGGTGCAGGCGAGCGGCAGCGAGTTCGCCGCGCGGCGCAGGAAATCAGGTCGATTGCGCTCGCCATGCTGTCGGCTCGCGTCGGATTGCGCGCCGACGATGTGCAGCTCGCCGAGTTAGCGGCCGATGTCGCGGCGGGCAAGATCGATCCCTATGCCGCCGCGGGGCGGCTATTGGCCGGGGACGTCCGGGCGTCTACAGATACGTCATGAGGCGACGCGACGATTCAGCGACGGCGTCGACAAGCGCGCTCACTACGTCGAATCCCGCAAGTGTGTCGGCCTCGTCGGCGACCGCATCGGCGAAGGCGCCGGGGGCGTTGGCGGCGATGTCGTGCACCCAGCCGGCCATCTGTTCGCGGTCGACACCGATGCGGTCGGCGAGGGCCGACCAGTCATGCCCTGTGATCAGGTTGTTCTGGTATTTCCGGTTCACCGACATGGCCATCGCCATCGTGTGTAGGTCGTGACGGTCGGGATAGGACAGCACAGAGGAGACGTCATACAGCGGCGATGGCTGCACTTCCGATCCGTGGAGCAGGATTGAGTAGTTCTTGGCATGCGCGTCAGGGGCGTACGTGATCCAGTTGTAGGCGATCGCTTTGGCGTAGTGCGCTGCCGAGGCTTGCGCTTCGGCGTGCGACTGGACTCGACGCATGAGCCCGACCATGTCTTCGATTCCAGGGCCGTCGTCTTCGCGCTGATACTTGCGGCTCGGCTGGATCGCGAGTGCCTGACAAAAGTCCTCCTGATGGATTCGCAGCACCTCCCCGTCAGGCGACAGGACCCGGTCGTAGCGTTGCACCACGATGGCTCGCTCCTCACCGAAGCGCATGACCTTCGAACGTGCGGCGCGTAGTCCGAGCTTGTGGGCAGCACTCAAGCACAGGTGTTCGTTGACGTCCTGGTCGGCGAGATAGGGCAGCGCTGGCTTGAAAATGTGGGTTGTGGCCTTTCGGCCCGTCGGCATTCCCCACGTGCCTTCGGGTGACTGATAGAGCGCGAACTTGGCTTGAGCCCCCGCGAGGCAGAACTGGCCTGGGGCGAGTGCGTCGTCCCACGCGGCGCGGTCGCTTCGCAGAATGCGAAGGCGATTGGCGATGTAGGACTCGTCCACAGGTTGTACGTCCCCCTGTTGAACCACCACGTCAAGGCGATCCTCAGTCACGAACTGGACGGCGCCGGCAACGTCGTCACCGACATGGGCGAGGAGTGCGAACGGGCTGTTGGCAGACACATGGAAGCGCCTGCCCCATCGTTCCAACACTGCGTCGCTGTCGGGTAGGAGACCACGCACAAACGGGTCGACCGTGCGGTGTGGGAACTCGGCTCTGCTCACCGGCATCGAGAGCGACAAGGGCGTCACGTCCGGACGCCGTCGGTACGCGTCGTCGTACGTCATTCTTAGCTGGCCGTGCTCGTCTTGGACCAACTGACCGGCGAACACGCCGCCGAGCAGGATTTCCAGTCGCTTCTCACGCGCCCGCACGTTCGTCGCTCTCGTATCTGTCGAGCAGGTCGCGCAGTGTCGGGTTCGTCGGTCGAGACGTCGCGCGATCGACCAGGTCGACGGTGACGTCGAGTGCAGAGAGCAGCTGGAGTACCTTGCCGAACTCGGCGCCCGGATGGCCCAGTTCGAGATGCACGAGCCACAGCCGGCTGACTCCGGCGAGCTTGGCGAGTTGTACCTGGGTGAGGCCACGCGTCTGGCGTCGCTCGCGGACCTGGTTGCCCAGGTCCTCTGCAGTTCCTATCCTCATCGAGCCCAACCCTCGGCTGCATTGTCTACGTACGATTACCAATAAGCAATGTAAAGGCTCGCATACATAGCTCTCTAAGTCAACGATCATAGGCATCGGGAAGTCACGCGTTCCACCGAGCAGAGATTGGGACGGCGAGAAGTCGTAGCGCGGAGGTCGCAGTCGTTTTGGAAGCTGCGATCTGAGCGCAGCGTTTCAACTCGCGTTGGCAGAACGCCGAAGCTCGCGACTAGCTGACTTCGGCCTCTGGGCGCGCGGCCTCTTCGACCTCAAGCAGCGACTCTTCGTGGCGCATCGCCTCGTACGCGGCGTAGCCGCCGCGGATCCCGAACAGTCTCTTGGTCCACACCAGATAGACGACGGCGGCGACGTTGATGATGAACGTGCCAACGCGGATCGCGGTCACCTTGTTCACGATGTCGTAGATCTCGTAGGGCAAGAAGATGCCGGTGGCGACCGCGGCGAAGTATTCGCCCCATCGCTTGAGCAGCCAGAGACCGACCGCCTCGCACAACTCGATGACCGCGTAGACCGCGAGCAGGATGGCGATGAGGTGCAGCGTCGAGGGCTTGATGAGGAGCAGTTTGCGGATCTCACGCACCACTGATGAGTTGTCGAGGTTGTAGCCGAAGGCATCGGCGAGCGGCTTCGCGGCGGGCAGGTCTTTCTCGAAGAGAGCGCGCAGAGAGTTCTCGCTGTGTGAGTAACGCAGGATGGCGTACGAGCCGGCGCCGATGACGAGCCCGCGAAGGAACCGCTCGGCCGCGAGCAACCGCAATACGAACGCGTCGCGCAACACGCGGCCGCGCAAGACCGTCGGCGCGTTTTCGGCGGGACCGTCTCCGTGTGGGGCACCGACGACGAAGTCGCCGCAACGCAGGCACCGCCATGCCTCACCGACCGGGGTTTCGACATGAAGCCGCTCGCGCAGCGTCGGTTCGGTAGGGGCATACGTGACGTGCCCGCGCCGACCGCAGGTGCGCAGGCTCCAGTCCACGATCATGAAGCCTAGGGGAGCGACCGGCTTGGACGCTGTAAGTTGCCCTTGTGGGAAAGCCGCTGAATCTGCCGTTCGATCCCATCGAGCGGGCGGCTGAGCGCTCGGAAGAAACGTGGGGCCCCGCGTCGGCGATGCGGGTTGCGACGTCGTTCATGCGGGCGCCGCAGATCCTGTTCGGCGAGATTTCGACGAGGCGAGGCACGATCTGCGATCGCTCGTTACCGGTATCCACGGTGCGTCAGCGACGCTGAGCCGCTACCGCGACTTCTCGGGACCCACGAACAGCTCGAGCTCGAGTCCGCGTTGACCGCTGAGATCACCCGTTCAGCAGGCCCTCGTCGGGCTCAGCGGTGCCCGGTGACCACCGCAGCCCACGTTTTCGACCAGCCGATTCTTGGCCAGCGGTTGGTCGGCTGCCGCATCGTGATCGTCGAAGACCACAGGTTGCTGGCGCACAGCCTCCGGCTAGCTCTCACCGCAGAGGGCGCCGACGTCCACGCGGTTGACCTTCGCGATCGGCGCAGCGCAGACGATGTGTTAGCTGACTGCTTGCATCGGCACCCGGGCGTCGTGTTGCTTGATCTCGACCTTGGCGAGGCGGGCGATGGCGCGCAGCTGATCGCGCCGCTCGTGGCGGCGGGGGTGCGGGTTGTCGTGGTCACCGGCTCGACCCATCGGGCGCGCCCTGGCGAGTGCCTGGAGCAGGGAGCCATCGGGCTGATCGAGAAGGTCGAGGATCTCGACCGCTTCGTCGAGCACGTGCGGCTCGCGGCCGTTGGTGAGCTTCTCGTGCCGGTTCAGCGTCGCCTCGAACTGCTGAACGAATGCCGGCGCCAACGTGCTGCTCACCATTGTCAGCTCGCACCGTTCGAGGCGCTGACGGAGCGCGAGTCCGAGGTGCTGGTCGCGCTTATCCAGGGACGGCGGGTGGACGAGGTAGGTCACGAACTGCACGTCTGCGAAGCGACCGCGCGCACGCATGTGCGCGGGATCCTGCGAAAGCTCGGTATGAAGTCACAGCTCGCCGCCGTCGCGCGCGCTCGCGACGCAGGATGGCAGGCGAGCCGGCGCGGCCCAGCGAAGAGCTAGGGCGTAAAGGAACCGCTGCTACGCGGTAGGTTGCGCACGTGGGGAAACCGCTGAATCTGCCGTTCGATCCCATCGAGCGAGCGGCTCAACGCTGGGAAGAAACGTGGGGTCCGGCATCGGCCATGCGGATGGCCACCTCGGTCATGCGCGCTCAGCAGATCCTGCTGGCCCGCTACGACGAGCTCCTCAAACCGCACGGCCTCACGTTCGCTCGCTACGAGGTGCTCGTGCTGCTGCGGTTCTCGCGCTACGGCGCGCTGCCACTCGGCCGGATTGGCGAGCGGCTGATGGTGCACCCAACCAGTGTCACGAACTCGATCGACCGCCTCGAGGCGGCCCGCTTCGTCGAGCGCAAGCCCAATCCGCGCGACGGCCGGGGCACATTGGCGGCTATCACGGAGAGCGGCCTAGGCGTCGTCGAAGCCGCCACGGCCGATCTCATGGCGGCCGACTTCGGACTCGACTCACTTGCCGAGCCCGCCCGCGCCGATGTGGTCGCCGCTTTGCGCACACTGCGGTTGGACGCCGGTGACTTCACCCCGGAGTAGCAACGCCGAGAAGTACTTGGACGTCCTACTATCGTGAGTAGCGGCGGCAGGAGGCAGGCGTGGAGTCTCGGGATAGCGCGGACCGTCAAGACATGGCGAACGCACGCGACAGCGCGGACGCGCGACCCCGGTTGACGCTCGGTGGCCTGCCACTGGAGCCGGCTTACGGGCCGCCGGACGGCGCCGATGATCCGCGGTTCGCCCGGATCGGCCAGCCCGGGGAGTACCCGTTCACCCGCGGCCTCTACCGCAGCGGGTATCGCGGCCGACCGTGGACGATCCGGCAGTTCGCCGGCTTCGGGAACGCGACGCAGACCAACGAGCGGTACCGCATGATCCTCGATGCCGGTGGCGGCGGTCTGTCGGTCGCCTTCGACATGCCGACCCTCATGGGCCGCGATTCAGATGATCCGCAGGCTCGCGGCGAGGTCGGCCATTGCGGCGTCGCGATCGATTCGGCGTCCGACATGGAGCTGTTGTTCAAGGACATTCCGCTCGGCGACGTGACGACGTCGATGACAATCAGCGGTCCCGCCGTCCCGATCTTTTGCATGTATGTCGCAGCGGCCGAACGCCAAGGCGTCGCCCACGGCAAGCTCAACGGCACGTTGCAGACCGACATCTTCAAGGAGTACATGGCGCAGAAGGAGTGGCTGTTCACACCGCAGCCGCATCTTCGGCTCATCGGCGACCTGATGGAGTTTTGCGCTGCCGAGATGCCTGACTACAAGCCGTTGTCGGTATCTGGCTACCACATCAGGGAAGCCGGCTCGACGGCTGTGCAAGAGCTCGCATACACACTCGCCAACGGCTTCGCGTACGTCGAACTTGGCCTCTCCCGAAACATCGACGTCGACACCTTCGCACCTCAGTTGTCGTTCTTTTTCGATGCCCACATCGATTTCTTCGAGGAGATTGCCAAGTTCCGGGCGGCCCGGCGGATCTGGGCCCACTGGATGCGTGACGTCTACGGAGCCAAGACAGAACGCGCGCAGTGGTTACGGTTCCACACCCAAACGGCAGGCGTTTCGTTGACGGCTCAGCAACCCGACAACAACGTAGTGCGGACGGCGGTCGAGGCACTCGCGGCGATCCTCGGTGGCACCAACTCGTTGCACACCAATGCGCTGGACGAAGTGCTGGCATTGCCGAGCGAGCGCGCGGCGTCGATCGCACTGCGGACGCAGCAAGTGCTACTCGAGGAGACCGGGCTTACCAACGTCGTCGACCCGCTGGGCGGCTCGTGGTTCGTCGAGGCACTGACGGATCAGATCGAGGCCGAGGCAGAGAAGATCTTCACGCAGATCAGCGCGCTCGGCGGCGACGGCAGCATGATGGCCGGAGTGCTGCGCGGAATCGAAGACGGCTGGTTCACCGGCCATATCGCGGAGGCTGCGTATCGCCAGCAGCAGGAGTTCGAATCGGGGGAGCGCCGGATCGTCGGCGTGAACTCCTACACCGACGACTTCGAGCCACCCCTGGAGATCATGCGCGTCTCCCACGAGGTCGAGACGCAGCAGTGCGCGGCGCTCGCCTCCCGTCGAGCCAGCCGCGACCAGGCGAAAGTCGACAACGCGTTGCGTGAGGTGCTCCGCGTCGCGCGTGGCGACGGCAACCTAGTGCCACCGTTGCTCGACGCCGCCCGGGCCGAAGCCACGCTGGGTGAGATCTGCGGTCTGCTCGTGTCTGAGTGGGGTCGCTACACCGAACCGCCAGGGATCTAGGACCACCGAGGCTCTGCGCCGCAGGCTGCGTGCGCTTTGTGTCTACTGGACGCGGTCGTGCTCGGTCGCGGAGGTAGGTTGGCGCGGTGATGTCGGCGCCGGAGTTCGCTGCTCCTCTTGGTCGCACGCGGTGTGATCCATGACCAAACAGCGCATGCGCCGTGGCGAAAGCCCGCCCGGAGCTGACGCTGTGGTGCTACGCGGCGGTGCGCTCGACGCGCGTGCGCTTCGCGAGGACGCCATCACGAACAACCAGCTCTATGGCTTCTATGGGATCTCGTGCTGGATACCGAGCCCGGACTCGCCACAAGAGACCCTGCTGGCGACCAAGCTGCTTAAATCTACGGTCGTGCTTCGCTTCGCTGCGGCAGACCTGATCTCCATGCAGCTCGAACTGTGGGACACCGGCCAGGCTCCACATTACGATGTGGTGTATGCCGGGGCGGATAACCCGGACACGCTCGTCGAGGCGCTGATTTCCGTTTCTGCGGAGTCCATGATCAACCCGTACTACGACCCGGACGGAGGTTTCGACCGATGATCTACATCGATCTGGACGCCGATCTGAACATGGAAGACGACGATGGCCGCAACCTGGCACGTATCCCGCCCTCGGGAG
>DATCFU010000050.1:0-10347 GCA_036509315.1 Acidothermaceae bacterium | reverse complement strand
TACGGCTACGACGAACAGGTACACGTCCGCTACAAGAACCGGTACAACCGCGAGCGTTCGTACTACACGACCTACGAAGGCGTGATCCCGTTCATCGAACGACGGCACAGCGAGGTCGAGAGCGAATACAGTCGGGAAAAGTTCGAGGGCTACATGCGCGAGGTGCCATGCCCCGAATGTCACGGCAAGCGATTGAAGCCGGTCTCGCTCGCGGTGACCCTCGAAGACAAATCCATTGCGGACGTCGCGGGGTTGCCCATCGGCGAATGCGCAACGTTCCTTCGTGGTCTTGAGCTCACGCCGCGCGAGAGGCAGATTGCCGAGCGGTTGCTCAAAGAAGTCAACTCGCGCCTGGGATTCCTGCTCGACGTAGGCCTGCACTACCTGTCACTGGATCGGGCCGCCGGCACACTCGCCGGTGGTGAAGCTCAGCGAATCAGGCTGGCCACCCAGATCGGGTCGGGATTGGTCGGTGTCCTGTACGTGCTCGACGAACCCAGTATCGGTCTGCATCAACGCGACAATCACCGCCTGATCGACACCTTGATCCGGCTACGCGATCTCGGCAACACCCTCATCGTTGTCGAGCACGACGAAGACACCATTCGCACCGCCGACTGGGTTGTCGACATCGGCCCTGGCGCGGGTGAGCACGGTGGCCAAGTCGTGGTCTCGGGTTCGGTGAAGGATCTCCTTGCCAGTAAGGATTCTTTGACGGGCGCATACCTGTCCGGGCGTCGCAAGATCGACGTGCCGACCAAACGGCGGGCACCTGATCCGAAGCGTGCACTTGTCGTGAAGGGTGCGCGCGAACACAATCTGCGCGATGTCGATGTGAGCTTTCCGCTCGGCTGCCTCGTCGCCGTTACCGGTGTCTCCGGTTCCGGCAAGTCGACGTTGGTCAACGACATCCTCTACGCAGCACTTGCCCGCGAGCTCTATGGCGCGAAGACAGTTCCGGGCAGGCATCTGCGCATCACCGGGCTCGACCAGGTCGACAAGGCCATCCATGTCGACCAGAGTCCGATTGGCCGCACGCCACGGTCGAACCCCGCCACCTACACCGGCGTGTTCGACAACATCCGCAAGCTATTCGCCGAGACGACCGAAGCGAAGATTCGCGGTTACCTGCAGGGCCGATTCTCCTTCAACGTGAAGGGCGGGCGCTGCGAGGCGTGCGCGGGCGACGGCACCATCAAGATCGAGATGAACTTCCTGCCGGACGTCTACGTCCCATGCGAGGTATGTCACGGGGCGCGATACAACCGCGAGACCCTCGACGTGCACTTCAAGGGCAAGACGATCGCCGACGTGCTCGACATGCCGATCGAGGAAGCCGCCGAGTTCTTCGCCGCAATCCCGGCGATTGCGCGGCATCTGGTCACGTTGGTCGAGGTCGGCCTGGGCTACGTGCGCCTAGGGCAGCCGGCACCGACGCTGTCCGGCGGTGAGGCGCAGCGCGTGAAGCTAGCGTCCGAACTGCAGAAGCGGTCGACCTGCCGCACGGTCTACGTTCTTGACGAACCCACAACAGGGCTGCATTTCGAGGACGTCCGCAAGTTGCTCGGCGTCCTGCAGTCCCTTGTCGACAAGGGCAACACGGTCGTCGTGATCGAGCACAACCTCGACGTCGTGAAGACCGCCGACTGGGTCATCGACATGGGTCCTGAGGGCGGGTCAGGCGGTGGGCTCGTCGTCGCCGAAGGAACGCCCGAGCAGATCGCCGCCGACGAAGACAGCCACACCGGAGTGTTCCTGCGGCACCTGCTGGCTGCCCAGCCGGCAACCACGCCGCCGGCAACTCGACGTCCCCGAAAGCTGGCTGCAGCACGGGCCTAATCGCCGTCTCCTCGCAGGTCGCAGCGCGCAGCGTTCCGTCGACGCCGTCGGTAGGCTGGACGCCGTGGTAGACCCCGCGAGTTATCGGCCCGCGACGGGCTCGATCCCCGAATCGCCTGGCGTCTATCGGTTCCGCGATAGCCAGGATCGGGTCGTCTACGTCGGCAAGGCGAAGAACCTGCGTTCTCGGCTCAACTCCTACTTCGCCGACGTCGGATCGCTGCACCCCCGCACCCAGACAATGGTGTGCAGTGCAAGTCGCGTTGACTGGACTGTCGTTGCGACCGAGGTCGAGGCGCTCCAGCTCGAATACAACTGGATCAAGGAGTTCGACCCGCGGTTCAACGTGAAGTACCGCGACGACAAGAGTTACCCCTACCTCGCGGTGACGGTGTCTGACGACGTCCCACGTTCCATGGTGATGCGGGGTGCGAAACGGAAGGGCGTCCGGTATTTCGGTCCCTACTCACACGCCTGGGCCATCCGCGAAACCCTTGACCTGCTGCTCCGCGTCTTTCCGATGCGCACGTGTTCGAATGGCGTGTACCGGCGAGCGGAGCAGACCGGCCGGCCTTGCCTGCTGGGGCACATCGGCAAGTGCGCAGCGCCCTGCGTCGGCTGGGTCTCGATCGACGAGCACCGCAAGATCGTCGACGACTTCTGCGACTTCATGGCTGGACACCCCGACGCTTACGTCAAGCGCCTCGAACGCGAGATGAAGCAGGCCGCTGCCGAGCAGGAGTACGAGCGCGCCGCTCGGCTGCGCGACGATGTCGCGGCGCTGCGACGTGCCATGGAGAAGCAGACCGTCGTGCTCGCCGACGCCACCGACGCCGACGTCATCGCGATGGCCGAGGACCAGCTCGAAGCCGCCGTACAGGTGTTCTTCGTGCGCGGCGGCCGGGTCCGCGGGCAAAGAGGGTGGGTCGTCGAGAAGGTCGAGGACGTCACGACCGCTGAGCTGGTCGAGCATTTCGTTACCCAGCTGTACGGCGAAGTCGACGAACTGGTCGGCGCGGCGGCAGAGGTGCCTCGCGAAGTACTGGTGCCCGAACTGCCCGCCGATCTCGAGACGGTCACCGAATGGTTGAGCGTGCGCCGCGGATCACGCGTCGATTTTCGGGTACCCCAGCGCGGCGACAAGCGCGCGCTGATGGAAACGGTGGCGCGCAACGCGGCGCAGTCGCTGATGCTGCACAAGACCCGGCGAGCCGGCGATCTGACTGCCCGCGGCCGTGCGCTGCAGGAGATTCAAGATGCCCTGCAGCTCGATGAGGCTCCGTTGCGGATCGAGTGCTACGACATCTCCAACCTGCAAGGCACCGATGTCGTCGCATCGATGGTCGTGTTCGAAGACGGGCTTGCCCGCAAGAGCGAATACCGGCGGTTCGCGATCAATTCGGTGGGTAGCGGCGCCTTGCAACCTGACCCTGATCCACACGCCGATCCTTACACAGCGGCCGAGCCGAGCGATCGTGCTACGGCGAACGACGTCGCCGCGATCCACGAAGTCATCACCCGCAGGTTCCGCCGCTACCTCGATGAGCGCGCGGCCAGCGACCTTCAGATGGACGAACTGCCAGAGCCTGACGAATCCGATCCGCATGGCAGCGTGCGCACGATGATCGATCCCGACACCGGGCGACCTCGCAAGTTCGCCTACACCCCGAATCTGGTGGTCGTCGACGGCGGCCAACCACAGGTGACGGCAGCCAAGCGGGCGCTCGACGAGCTCGGTATCGACGACATCGCGCTTGTCGGTCTCGCGAAGCGACTCGAAGAGGTGTGGCGCCCCGGTGATCCCGACCCGGTGATCCTGCCGCGCAGTAGCGAGGGCCTCTACCTGCTGCAGCGGGTTCGCGACGAGGCACACCGATTCGCGATCAGCTATCACCGAGCGAAGCGGTCGGCGTCCATGACCCGCAGTGCTCTTGAAGGAATTCCCGGGCTCGGCTCCACCCGGCGGGCCGCGTTACTGCGACACTTCGGATCGGTGAAGCGAGTGCGCGCGGCAACAGTCGATGAGCTCGCTGAGGTCACCGGCATCGGGCGAGGGACGGCGGAATTGGTGCACGCAGCATTGCTCGGGACTGCGAGTGTGGTGCCCGGGACGCCGGGCAAGGAGAAGGACACGTGAGCGTGATGCTACCGGTGCCGGAGCAGGAACCGCTTCAGCTAGTCGTGTTGACCGGGCTCTCTGGGGCGGGCCGCAGCACTGCTGCCAAGTGCCTTGAGGATCTTGGCTGGTTCGTCGTCGACAACTTGCCGCCGGGATTGCTCGACACCATGGTCGAGCTGGGCACGCGAAGCGGGGGGGCAATCACCAAGATCGCGGCCGTGGTCGACGTCCGCAGTCGGGGTTTCACCTCCGACCTGCAGAGTGCTTTGTCGTCGCTCGAACGTCGAGGAGCTGAGCCACAGGTGCTCTTCCTCGAAGCCTCCGATGACGAACTCGTCCGGCGATTCGAGAACGTTCGGCGCCCGCACCCCTTGCAAGGCGACGGTCGCCTGGTCGACGGCATCGCACGTGAACGCGAGTTGCTGCGTGACGTGCGCGGAGACGCCGGCCTCGTCCTCGACACGACGCGGCTCAACGTCCACGAGTTGCGCGCGAAGATCGTCTCCGCGTTTGCTGACGCGAACGAGCCGACGATGCGGGCGACAGTTGTGTCGTTCGGCTATAAGTACGGATTGCCCGTCGACGCCGACCTCGTTGTTGACTGCCGGTTCCTGCCAAACCCGCACTGGGTCCCCGAGCTGCGGCCATTGACGGGGCGCGACGAGCCAGTTCGCGACTACGTGCTGAGTCGGCCCGGTGCGCAAGAATTCCTCGATCGTTACACGGAAATTCTGGAGATCCTGGTCGACGGCTACCAGCGCGAAGGAAAGCGGTTCATGACGCTCGCGGTGGGCTGCACTGGCGGTAAGCACCGCAGTGTCGCAATCGCCGAACAGCTCGCTGCGCGGCTCGAAGCGCTCCATCCGAGCTACTCCACTCGTGGACATGCGGCGCGAGGCGGCGTGCCGCCACGCGACCCGATCGAAGTTCAGGTGACACACCGGGATCTAGGCCGGGAATGACGTCCGCGGTACCCGGACGCGGAGATGCCGCGCAGCCCACGTCGGGTTTGGCAGGCGCGAAACGACGAGCGCCGGGGCTGCCGACCGGGATGCGGGTTGGAGATGTCGGCGGCCTGCTGCCGTCCGGCCCAGCCGCGCGGGGGCCACGGGTCGTCGCACTCGGCGGCGGTCACGGGTTGGCGGCGTCGCTATCGGCGCTGCGCAGGGTGACTGACAACCTGACGGCAGTCGTGACGGTTTCTGACGACGGCGGTTCAAGTGGTCGGCTGCGTCGTGAATTCGGCGTCCTGCCACCCGGTGATCTGCGCAAGGCGCTCGCGGCGCTCTGTGGCGACGACCCTTGGGGTCGCATCTGGGCCGAAGTCGTGCAGTACAGGTTCGACAGCAGCGGCGACCTGAACGACCACGCATTGGGCAACTTGTTGATTGTGGCCATCAGTGAACTGCTCGGTGATCAAGTGGCTGCCCTCGAACTCGTGGGCCGGCTGCTGCGCGCCCACGGCCGGGTGCTGCCCATGTCTGTGGTTCCGCTCGACATCGAGGCCGAGGTCACGGGTTTCGATCCGAGCGATCCGACGGCCATGCGGACCGTCCGGGGCCAGGTCCAAGTTGCGACCGCAACCGGGCGCGTGGTGTCTGTGACCCTCGTGCCCGCCGATCCACCCGCCTGTCCCGAGGCGATTGAGGCGATCCTCGACGCCGACTGGGTGGTGCTCGGCCCCGGCTCCTGGTTCTCCAGCGTGCTTCCGCACTTGCTCGTCCCGGAGATGGCGAACGCGCTGATCGAGACATCGGCGCGCAAGATCGTCGCGCTGAACCTGGCGCCCCAACCGGGGGAGACGGCGGACTTCTCGCCCGAGGCTCACCTCGACGTGTTGGCGGCGCACGCGCCCGAGTTGGCGGTCGATGTGGTGCTCGCTGACGTGAGGGTTGTTGCCAAGGCAGATACCTTGCGAGCAGTGGCCGCTGACATGGGGGGTCGGTTGGTGTTAGCACCTGTCGCGATGAGCGACGGAAGCCCGCGCCATGACCCCGAACTGCTGGCGGCTGCGTACGTGGGGATCTTCAAGGACACCACCGAGCTGGGGAACGGACGGTAGGACGATGGCAATGACGTCGGCGGTAAAGGATGAGCTGTCGCGGCTGACCGTCACCAAGTCGTGCTGCCGCAAGGCCGAAACGTCTGCACTCCTGCGCTTCGCCGGCGGCCTGCACCTGGTCGGCGGCCGGGTCGTGGTTGAGGCCGAACTCGACACAGGGAGCTCGGCGCGGCGGTTGCGCAAGGACATCGCGGAGCTTTACGGCCACGGCTCCGACATTGCGGTCGTCGCACCTGGCGGGCTGCGCAAGGGCAGCCGCTACGTCGTGCGGGTGGTGAAGGACGGCGATTTGCTGGCCAAGCAGACCGGCCTGCTCGATGGGCGGGGCCGACCCATCCGCGGCCTGCCGCCCCAGGTCGTGTCCGGTGGCGTGTGCGACGCCGAGGCGGCATGGCGGGGCGCGTTCCTTGCCCACGGATCGCTGACCGAGCCCGGCCGATCGTCCGCTCTCGAAGTAACGTGCCCCGGCCCTGAGGCGGCGCTGGCACTGGTCGGTGCAGCCCGGCGCCTCGGCGTCCAGGCCAAGGCACGAGAGGTGCGAGGGGTCGACCGAGTCGTAATCCGCGACGGCGACGCGATCGGAGCCCTGCTCACGAGGCTCGGCGCTCATGACAGCGTGCTCGCGTGGGAGGAGCGGCGGGTCCGCCGTGAAGTCAGGGCAGCCGCCAACCGGCTCGCCAACTTCGATGACGCGAACCTGCGGCGGTCGGCCCGGGCGGCGGTAGCTGCCGGTGCCCGCGTCAAGCGTGCGCTTGAACTGCTCGGCGACGAAGCGCCCGAGCATCTCGTCGCTGCCGGCCACCTGCGCATCGAGCACGCGCAGGCGTCACTGGAGGAGCTCGGCGCGCTCGCCGACCCGCCGATGACCAAGGACGCGGTAGCCGGTCGCATCAGGCGGCTGCTCGCGATGGCCGACAAGCGGGCCAGTGATCTCGGTCAGCCAGGCACGGAGGCTGGCCTCACCACCGACATGCTGGTGCCCTGAGACCCCGGCCTTCTGGCGGTTCGAGGTGGGCTGAGGAACGAAGCCCGGCCGAGAAGCCGCTCGTGTGACTGACACCGTTCCCAGCGAATCCGATGCGGGGCGTCGCCCGCTGATCGGTTAGGGTCGTACTGGCGTTTTTCTCTCGAACGAGGAGCACAAGTCGTGAGCATTCGTGTCGGCGTCAACGGTTTCGGTCGGATCGGACGCAACTTCTACCGCGCTGTTGCGGCTTCCCACGGCAGCAACATTGAGATCGTCGCGGTCAACGACCTCACCGATACCAAGACACTGGCTCACCTGCTGAAATACGACACCGTGCTCGGCACATTCGCCGGCGAGGTCGGCTTCGGCGAGGGTTCGATCACCGTCGACGGCAAAGAGATCAAGGTGCTGTCGCAGCGCGACCCTGCACTGCTCCCGTGGGGCGAACTAGGCGTCGACATTGTCATCGAGTCGACCGGCCATTTCACTGACGCCGACAAGGCGAAGGCGCACATCACCGCTGGGGCGAAGAAGGTCATCATCTCGGCGCCGGCCAAGGGCGAAGACGGCACATTCGTCCTCGGTGTGAACGACGGCGACTACGACAACGCCAAGCACCACATCATCAGCAACGCGTCGTGCACGACAAACTGCGTCGCGCCGCTCGCCAAGGTCCTCCAGGATAGTTTCGGCATCGTCAAGGGTTTCATGACGACCGTGCACGCCTACACCAACGACCAGGTCATCCTCGACTTCCCGCACAAGGACCTCCGCCGGGCGCGCGCCGCGGCGCAGAACATCATCCCGACCACGACGGGTGCGGCGAAGGCGGTCTCGCTGGTGCTGCCTGTGTTGAAGGGCAAGCTCGACGGATTCGCGCTCCGAGTGCCGGTGCCCGACGGGTCGATTACTGACCTCGTTGTGGAACTCGAGCGAGAAGTCACCCGCGAGGAAGTGAACGCCGCCTACAAGGCCGCGGCCGAAGGGCCGTTGAAGGGTTACCTCGTCTACACCGAGGACGAGATCGTCTCCTCCGACATCGTCGGAACTCCCGCCTCGTGCACCTTCGACTCCCTGCTGACGATGGTCAGCGGAAAGACGGTCAAGGTCCTTGGCTGGTACGACAACGAGTGGGGTTACTCCAGCCGGCTGGCCGATCTGACGGCGCTCGTCGCGTCGCAACTCGGCTAGGCGAGGAGCGCATGCGCACTGTCGACGACCTGGAGGTCGCCGGCCGGACCGTGCTGGTGCGGGCCGACCTCAACGTGCCACTCGACTCGAGTGGCGATGGACCGCCCGTGATCACCGACGACAAGCGCATCCAGGCGAGTGTTCCGACTATCCGCGAGCTAACGGATAGAGGTGCGCGGGTCGTCGTGATGGCGCACCTGGGCCGGCCCAAGGGTGGCGTCAATCCGGCGTTATCGCTTCGATCGGCCGCGGTCCGCCTGTCGGAGCTGCTCGGTCGGCCGGTCGGCTTCCCGGACGACGCGAGCGACGGCATCGCCGGGGTGTCGGCGCAGGCGGTGGTCGAAGAGACCCCGCTTGGCGGGGTGGTCATGCTCGAGAACCTGCGCTTCGAGGCGGCCGAGACGAGCAAGGACGACGCCGAGCGCGGCGTTTTCGCCGACAAACTCGCGGCGTTGGGAGGCGAGGGCGGGTGCTACGTCGGTGATGGGTTTGGAGCGGTGCACCGCAAGCACGCGAGCGTCTACGACCTGCCCCAGCGGATGCCGCATGCGGCTGGTGGTCTGGTGCTGGCCGAGGTGGCGGTGCTGCGACGGCTGACCGACGAACTCGTGCGGCCTTACGTGGTGGTTCTGGGGGGCGCGAAGGTCTCCGACAAGCTCGGGGTGATCTCGAATCTGCTCGACAAGGTCGACCGCCTGTTGATCGGCGGCGGCATGGCCTACACCTTCCTGGCTGCGCAGGGGTATGAGGTGGGCAACTCGCTGCTCGAGAAGGATCAGCTCGACGTAGTGACCGGACTCATCGCCGACGCCGACAAGCGTGGTGTCGAGGTGGTCCTGCCCGTCGACATCGTCGTGGCCACCCACTTTGCCGCCGACGCGCCACACATCGTCGTCCCGGCATCGCAAATCCCTGCCGACCGGGAGGGCCTCGACATAGGTCCGGAAACGCGCGCCCTGTTCGCATCGAAACTGGCCGATGCCCGCACGGTCTTTTGGAACGGCCCGATGGGCGTCTTTGAATTCGACGCTTTTGCGGCCGGGACCAAGGCACTGGCCTCGGCACTGACTGCCGTCGACGGCCTGACGGTGGTGGGCGGCGGCGATTCAGCAGCGGCGGTACGCAAGCTCGGGTTTGCCGAGAGCGACTTCGGCCACGTGTCGACGGGTGGCGGCGCCAGCCTCGAGTACCTCGAGGGCAAGACGCTGCCCGGTCTCCAGGTCTTGGAGCACTGACGGTGGCCGCTAAAGCGACTCGCAAGCCGTTGATGGCTGGCAACTGGAAGATGAACCTGAACCACCTCGAAGCCATCGGCCTCGTGCAGAAGCTGGCTTTCTCGTTGTCGGATCCGGACTATGACGCGGTCGACGTCGCGGTCCTGCCGCCGTTCACCGACATCCGCAGCGTGCAGACCTTGGTCGACGGCGATCGGTTGCGACTGCTGTACGGCGCGCAAGACGTGTCGGCGCACAGCGCGGGGGCATACACCGGTGAGATCTCAGCCGCGATGCTCGCCAAGCTCGGCTGCACCTTCGTCGTCGCTGGTCACTCCGAGCGTCGCCAGTATCACGACGAGGACGACGCGCTGGTCAATGCGAAGGTCCGAGCCGCTATCGCGGCCGGCATGACGCCGATCCTGTGCGTCGGCGAGGCGCTCGAGGTGCGCAGGGAGGGGCAGCAGGTGCCACACACGCTGGTTCAGCTGGACGGCGGATTGGCCGATGTTAGTGCTGAGCAGGCGGCGCAGATCGTGATCGCCTACGAGCCCGTATGGGCCATCGGCACCGGTGAGGTTGCGACGCCGGAGGACGCTCAGGAAGTATGCGGCGCGATCCGCCGTCGGCTAGGGGAGCTGTACGAGCCGTCTGTTGCCGCGGCCGCCAGGATTCTGTATGGGGGCTCGGTCAAGGGAATTAATGCAGGGGGGATCATGGCTCAGCGTGACATCGACGGCGCTTTGGTTGGAGGTGCCAGCCTCGATCCAGATGAGTTCGTCCGTATTGTCCGGTTTAACAACACGGACTAGCGTCACTTTGGTGACAGCTCGTCTACCGAGATCATCTACGTAACTCTTGTGTCACGATTTGCGTTAGGTTCAGCCCAAAGAATGCCCGACTAGGCATCCGGTGGCTACAGTCACCGCGACCGCTGCGGGGGGCGTTCGCCTAC
>DATCFU010000049.1:0-18286 GCA_036509315.1 Acidothermaceae bacterium | reverse complement strand
CCGCAGGAAGCCAATCCCGCACCGAGACCGGCATCAACAGCAGCTGATCCACATCTCCACAGCGCATATTCACGGCCATGCCAAATTCTCGCGCGACGCCCCCTCAACGCGTCGGCGACACGCGATTCGTGCGACAGCCTGCCTTGTGTGAACGTCACCACGTCGCCCATCACGCCGGAGCGTTCGAGATCCTGCCCGCCGGCGCCGGGAAGTTCCGGTTCGTCAGCGCCGACGGCCGCAACCTCAGCGCACCACCTCGAACCTCGCCCACTCCAGACAGCGGGCCTCTTGAAGACGAACACGCGCATCTCGCCGCCGACGCCGCCACCCCCCAGTGGGACGGACAACGACTCAACCGCCCGTACGCGATCAGCGTCCTCGCCCAACGCCGACAAGCCAGCTGAGACCGCGGCTGAGACCGTAGCCGTCGCCGCGGTCATCAATGCCAATCATTCGCGTTCGGTCAGTCGAACTTCGATCACGCGGAAGTCGAAACTGTCCTGCTTCGCAGCTTCGAAGCTGAACTCGACCGCCTGCCCCGCCTCGAGAGCGCGGTACCCGGGCATGTCCATGATGTGGGAGTAGTGCGCCCATGCGTCGCGGCCGGGTGGCAGCTCGTCGGAGCTGATCGCACCCCAGCCCTTCTCGGCGTTCCAGAACTTGACGACCCCGTGTGACACACCCCGACGATAGTCCGGCAACGGCGTACAAGAGATGCGCATGCTCTGCAATCTCGGATGACAGTCGAGCACGTCGCTCCTACCGTGGAGGCATGGCCATCGACGAAGAGACAGTCGCCGACCCTAATATCCGGCCGCAGTGCAGCGATGAGTTACCAGCAGTCACGGCGGTTGTTGGCGAGGCGTTCGGGCGTCCGGTCGTTGCTGAACTCGTGGCGCAGTTGCAAGCAAGACACGAAGGTCCGGCCAGCGTGTCATTGGTCGCCGAACTCCACGGGGAGATCGTTGGGCATGTCCAGCTCAGCAGATGTTGGGTTGATGCGCCCGACAGGCTTGTGGAGGTCTTGTCGCTAAGTCCGCTATCCGTCGTACCCCGGTATCAAGGCCGCGGGATCGGCGGACGACTCGTGCACGAAGGGTTACAAGCGGCACAGCAGGCCCGGTGGCCGATGGTGTTCTTGGAGGGATCACCCGCCTATTACTCGCGTTTCGGATTCGAGGCAGCGCATCGCCGTGGCTTCACCAGGCCGTCGCTGCGAATCCCAGAGGAAGCGTTTCAGGTCGCGGTATTGCCCGACTGCGAACCATGGATGACCGGCGGTTTCGTATACACCGACGTCTTCTGGGAGCTGGACTGTGTCGGGCTACGGACGTCGCGCACCTGACCGGACCTAGCTCTTGGTCAGATCTCGCTCCGGCAAGATGTAGTCGATCACCGTGGTCTCCGCGCGAAGCCGTGCGCGTTCGGCCACCACCACCACTCCGGTCAAGATGATGACCCCGCCACCGATCTCGGCGGCCGTCATGTGCTCGCCGAGTACACCCCATGCAACAACCGCGCCGACCAGGATCTCGAGTGTCGCGATCACGGTCGCGGACGGCGACGGCAAATACGCGAGTGCCGACATGCCCAGCAGGTACGCCAGCACCGTTCCGACGATCACGACCACGCTCAGCAATATCCATACCGGCGTGTCATGCCCGGCGAAGCGCGCTGAATGACCAAGCGCCGAGAACGGAAAAGTCCAGACGGGCAAGACAAATGCAAGCACAATTGCACCGACCGCAGCGCCGTACGCCGTCAACTCCAGCACCGGCATTCGCGCGGTCCCGCGTTCGCCGATCAGGAAATACGCCGCACATCCCAACGCACCCCCGGCGCCGGCAATCGAGCCCCACACGTTTAGCTGGAATCCGGACCACGGCTCTGTTAGCACGACGAGCCCGATCACCGCGAGCGTGACGCCAGCCCACACTGCACGTGGCTGCGGCCGATGTTGCAGCACTGCCGCATACACCGCTACGAGCACCACAGACATGTATTCGAACAGCAGGGCGACGCCGACCGGCAGCCGATCGATCGCAATGAAATAACAGATCTGGACACCGACAAAGCCGAGCGAGCCGTAAGCGATCACCAGCCACACATCAGCCCGGGTCCAGCGATAGGTAGGACGCCTGCCGCTCAGGCGCCGAGCGAAAACAACACTGAGCATGACGACAGCGGCCATCGTGATCCGGAATTGGGCCAGCCGCAGCGGGGTCAACTCACCGCTGGTCAGCACCGCCTTCGAGAACGGCCCGGCAGCACCGAACGAGATGGCACTCACTATCGCCAGCGACACACCGCGCCGGGGGTGCGGCTCCAACCGCGCCACGCTCACCAACCGATCCGTATCCACCCACCGAGGCTATCGTCGTCCTCTGATTCACAGCGCCCGGCTAGTACGGCCAGGCGCTAGCGCAGTTCGCGCGTCGACCGGCGAGATCGGCTGTTCCAGCACGGAGTGTGCCAGTGTCGGCGCTGGTCGACGGCGAGACTCGGCCACACCACGACATGCGGAGTCGTCGGCCTGATCTCCTGATTGCAGCCGGGGCAGCGATACGTCTTGGTCGAAGAGACACCAGTCAGGCGCCGCACTATCCACTCTTCGCCGCGGGCGTCGATCTCGACGAACTGGAACCCACCGGTCAATCCGGTGTCGCCGTCTTCGTCGGCCGCAACATTGGACGCCGACCGGCGGGTCGGCCGGGTTCGGCGCGGGCTCATACCGGCACCGTCAGTGCAACACGGTCGGCCCCCGCGTAGACGTTCATCGACGTCCCGCGAAGGAAACCAACCAACGTCATGCCGACCGACGCAGCAAATTCGGCCGCCAAGCTCGACGGTGCCGACACCGCAGCGAGCACCGGAATGCCTGCTACGTAAGCCTTCTGTACCAACTCGAACGATGCGCGGCCGCTGACCATCAACACCGTGCCAGCCAAGGGCAGCCGCTTCTCTCGCAACGCCCAGCCGACGACCTTGTCGACTGCGTTGTGCCGGCCGACGTCTTCACGCAACGCCAGCATCTCGGCGTCCGGTGTAAAGAGACCGGCGGCGTGCAGACCGCCCGTGCGCTCGAAGACCTTCTGCGCCTCGCGCAGCTTGTCGGGTAGCGACGACAACATTGCCGGAGTCACCGACATACGGTCGGCGTGCAGATCGAAACGCGACCGAACCGTGACAGCGTCGATGCTCGCTTTGCCGCAGACACCGCACGAGCTGGTCGCGTAGAAGTTGCGTGCCGCGCTCGCGTCAACCGACGGCGCCTCGTCTGACAACACGAGGTCGATCACGTTGTAGGTATTGCGACCGGCTTCGTCGGCGCCCGCGCAATAGCGCAGGGAAGAGAGGTGGTCGGGGTCGGTGAGCAGACCCTCTGTCCAGGCGAAGCCCGCGACGAGATCGAAATCGTCGCCCGGTGTCCGCATGGTGACGGCCATCGACGTACCACTGAGCCGGATCTCCAGGGGCTCCTCGGCCGCCAACGTGTCAAGACGTTGCGCCCCGACCCCGTCGTCGAGGTGAAGTACCTGACGCCGCTGCGTAACCCGTCCCATGCCTCCCAGGGTATCCGCGCGAAGCCGGTGTGGTCGCCGCCAACGCTTAGCTGGACGACGGCGTGGGCGAGGTAGTGGGCGACGTGCTGACGGGCGGCCCGCTGCTCACCGGCGCCGACGGCAACCCAGACGACGGCGGTGTCGGTAGCTCCGACGACGGCACTCCCGGCCGCAGTGCCACGACGCGGTGGTAGGTCGTCGAGGCGCCCGTGTTGCTTGTCCACTTCACGTCGAACACGATCTGGTCAGCCGGACCGGTTGCGGCGATCGACTGCCAAAACGAGGCGCTCTGACCAGGCTTCAGCGTGCCGACGTCACAGACGAGCGCGCCCCCGACCGACGTGCAACTGGACGTGAATCCGATGAACTGGAAACCGGTCTCGTTGCCGGCCGCCATCGCGTAGGCATGCACGACGGTGAAGCTGCCGCCGTGCGTGGTGACCGAGCCCTTGTTGGTCACGGTCATCGTGACCTTCGCGGGGTCACCATCAATGACGGACGCCGGGGTGGTGACCGTCGCGACCAGGCCTTTCGCCGCAGTGGTGGGCTTGGCCGTCGGCGACGGTGCGGTCACGGGCACTGTCGAGGCCGACGCCGAGTCGACCGGCGGAAGCGAACCGGGCGCGCTGCTGCCAGCAGCATCCGGACTCGGACTGACAGCCGGAAAGCTCGGAGGGGGCCCGACGGTCGAATCTGACGATGTCGTCGTCCAGACGTGAACCCCGACCGCGGCCGCGACCACGAACGCGGCCGCGGTCAGGGCGCTTGTGGTCATCCGCAGCTGCCGACGGCGATGTACACCGGCAACGACGGCTTGCAGGCGGTCCGCGCGCGGTTGGGGCGCGGAGCCCGCGAGCCGACGCAGGGCATCGGCGATGAGTGGGTCGCGTTCGTCGCTCATGCGCCCTCCATCCCAGTCGCGAGAGCCGTCGGACCGTCGTAGGCCGGCTCGGCAAGGGCCAGCCGCAATCGCGCGAGTGCGCGAGCGTTTTGGCTCTTCACGGTTCCGACCGAACATCCCAGGAGTGCTGCAACCTGCGCTTCTGACATGTCTTCGTAATGCCGCAAGACGACGACCTTGCGTTGGCCAGCAGTGAGGCTGCGGAGTGCGATTGTCAGCCGGTCGCGCTCAGCGAAAGCGTCGGTCGCATCGGCAACGCCGTGATCCGTGACGTCGCTCGTCAACGATTCACGGCCGCGATGGCGACGCCACCAGGACGTCCGGGTGTTCAGCATCACCCGGTGCACGTAGGCCATCGGGTCGTCCTGCCGGATCGACGCCCATTTCGGCATCGTTTTCTCGAGGGCAGCCTGCACAAGATCCTCAGCCGCGTGTCGATCCGCCATGAGCAGCCACCCAAGCCGGAGCAGCGCCCGCTCGTTCGCGCGCACGAAATCAGCGAACTCGGCGTCGATGACGGCCACCGCGACCCCTTCCGCTGACTCGCCCGGGTAGACGCAGCCGGTAGCGGCAAGGTTGTCACAGCGGTCGGCCGGCGACCTGCGACGACGCGGCGGGGTCCGCCGCAGCTACGACGCAGCGGCCGCGGAGGCTGATGCGGCCGCTGCCTGCGCGAGCAGGTCGCTCAAGTCAGGCGTCGTGTTCCCGCTGCCATAGATCCGGTTGCACAAGGTGCCGAGGGCTTCGGCACTGTCCGCGTAGGCGCTTTCGGCGATGTGCGTCGTGCCGCCGGCGGCGGCTTCAAGCGTGCCGATGCCAGGCACATCGTCCCCACCGAGCGACACCGAGCAGTAGACGTCACCCTTGAGCGAGCGCACCTGGTCGTCGCCCTTGTCGCGGCTCGCCTTGTCCCCAATTCCAGGGACCGCGACCTGGCCGTCAGTCTCGCTGGCAAGATCTTGCGCGTAGGCCGCCGCCGCCTGCGACCCGGCGAACACCAGGACGTCGACCGCGCCCGAGCCTGTTCCGCTGAACACACACTGCTGGCCCGGATTGCCAACGCCGATGGTGGCGTCCGTGACGTCGTCTTTCGTGATCTTGTCGGTGATGAGCGGCTGCACCTCGGCGTACGTGAGTTGCTTGCAGCTCGCCTTGGCGCTACCGCCAATCGGCGCGGACGACGACTGCTGGGCGGCAGCCGGCGCGCTACCTCCGGCCGGCCTCGCGCCGGCCGCGGTCGCTGCGCCAGCCGCGGTAGTCGCGGCCGCGCCGTTCGACGTACCACTGTGGCATGCGGTGAGTAGGAACGCGGCCGCTGTCGTCGCGGCCGCAGCTAGGGACACGTGGCGTCGGTGCGCTGACTTTCGCATGGCAGGCTCCTCGCGTTCGTGGCGCATCTCGCGCTCTATGGCGAGCGCCTGCGCCCATTGCAGACCGATCGCGTAACGTCCAGGTAATTGCTCGCGGGAGGGACGCGTCCGGTGACGGTCGAACACAACGTGGCCTGGGTTCGGGAGGCCTCCGCCGCGTACATCCGCGGCGAGTTGAGAATCGCGCTCGCCAGGATCACGGACGCTACGGGCCCCGGCGAGGTGGGTACGCCATGAGCGACCTCGACGACTGGCTGAGCGCCGTGTGCGCGGAGTTCGGGCTCGACCCTGCGGTGGCTACCGACGTAGTCCTCGATGTCGCCCGTGACGCCGCGCACGGCGTCGAGCGACCAGCCGCGCCGCTCACGACATTCCTGTTAGGCCGTGCAGTCGAGGCGGGTGTTCCGCTGACGGACGCGGCTGAGCGGATCACCCTGTTGGCGGCCGGCTGGCGGCGCGCTGCGCCGCAGTGAGTTGCTCGGGAGTGTCGCAGTCAAGCGCCTCGTCGCCCGCGGCCTCGACCTCAACCACCGTCAGCCCTTCGGTGAGCGCACGCACCGAAACGCCGCACCAGTCGCGACCGGCAGAGCAGCGCCGAAGTGCATCGCTGCGATATGCAGCGAGCAGCGGCTGCCGACGCCCAGCATCGTCGACGAGCATCGCCACGTCGGTCTGCGCACCGGCCAGTGCGTCGATCAACTTCGGGACCGCCGTTGCGGCGAAAGGCATGTCGGCGGCGAGCACGATGACAGTCGCAGCGTCGACGAACGACAACCCGTGCACGATGGCAGCGGCCGGGCCGGAACCTGCGGGTTCCTCCATGGTGAACGTGACAGGCCAAGCAGTTGGACGTCGAGGGCCGACGACGATGCGATGCTGCGCGTCAGCGACCGCTGAGAGCACCCGATCGAGCAACGTCACGCCCCCGACGTCCAGCCCTGCTTTGTCGGTACCGCGCGGATCACCCATCCGCTGACCCGCACCCCCCGCCAGGAGAATCGCATCGAATGTCTTAGACACCGGCTCCCCTTCAGGTTCCGAACGCTCGCGACTGACCGATGAGCAGCACACCGCCGAGCATCGCGACAAGGGACAGCGACTCGAAGGCGAGCGCGAGCCCAGTCGCTGCGAGGTGGTCGCCGAGTAGCACGACGCCGATCACAATGCCGGCGATCGGCTGGGACGCAGCGGTAGGGGGTAACGCCCAATCGAGTCGGCCGGCCCGAAACGACGCCTGGGTCAGCAGCACGCCGGCGGTCGCCGATGCGAGCAACACCCACGGCCACATAGTGGGTATCAACGCGATCAGTTCGTGGTGGTGACTGAACACGATCGCCCCGCGGGTTGCGGCGTCCTGCAGCCCGTACATGACACCGGCGCCGACGGCCAACAGGGTGCATTCGACGACCGGTGCAGTGCGGTCGGCGAGGAACTTCCCGCTACCGGCAACGAGCAACGCGAACGCGCCCGCGGCGGCGGTGGCGATCAAAATCGCCTGCCAATCCGGATCGGGTTGCTTACCTTGCTGGGGGCTGGCGACCGTGAGGAACACCACGAGGGCCGCGATGAGGATGGTAGGCCCGGCCATCTCCTGCCAACGCGGGCTGTGGTCGCTCGACACGGCTGAGATGACGAACGCCACGAGTAGCGACGCGACGAGCACGGGCTCGACCGTACTGACCGGACCGAACTGCAAGGCGACCGAACTCGACGTCTGCCCGATCGTCATCGCCACGATGCCCAGCCACCACAGGCCGCTGGTGACCAGCTCCATCAGCACGGTCCACGACAGCAGCCCACCAGACTTTGAGTGCGTTGCTACGCGTTGCTGTACAACCCAGCCGACACCGAGGAAAAGCGCCGCGGCGCCGCTGAGCACAAACACCATGGCGGAAAGCCTTCCCACGCGCAGTACGCGCGACCCACCCTTAGCGTTCAGTTTCACCGCCCGTCTGGTGTCGAAGCCGGACGAGGTGATTTAGGGTCAGACTATGGCCCGCAAGCGCGACAAGTTGACGGTCAGCGAACCGAAAGCGTGGGCAGCTGGGATCCCTGGCGTTGCGGGCGCGATGTCCGATTCGCTGCACGAGATGGGCCCCGCCCGCACCCTGACGACGCTGCGCGCGCTCAACCAACGTTCCGGCTTCGACTGCCCCGGCTGCGCCTGGCCCGAGGGCGACAAGCACCACATCGCGGAGTTCTGCGAGAACGGGGCCAAGGCGGTTGCCGAAGAAGCTACCGTCCGGCGAATCGGCCCAGACTTCTTCAAGGAACACTCGGTCGACGACCTGCGCGAACGCGACGGCTACTGGCTCGGACAGCAGGGCCGGCTGACGCACCCAGTCGTGAAACGCGAGGGCAGCAGGCACTACGAAGCGATCGAGTGGGATGCCGCGGTCAATCTGATCGCGCGCGAGCTGAAGGCCCTCGCGAGCCCCGACGAAGCGGTGTTCTACACCTCAGGCCGCACAAGCAACGAGGCAGCGTTTGCCTATCAGTTGTTCGTTCGCGACTTCGGCACCAACAACCTGCCCGACTGCTCGAACATGTGCCACGAGTCGAGCGGCTCGGCGTTGTCGGAGACGATCGGCGTCGGGAAAGGCAGCGTCCTGCTCGAGGATCTCTACAAGGCAGAACTCATCATCATTGCCGGCCAGAACCCGGGCACGAATCATCCGCGGATGTTGATCGCGCTGGAGAAAGCAAAGGAAAGCGGCGCGCGCATCGTCGCGGTCAACCCACTGCCCGAGGCCGGGTTATTGCGCTTCAAGAATCCACAACGACCGAAGGGTGTCGTAGGCCACGGCACCCCACTCGCCGATCTTTTCCTTCAGATCAAAGTCAACGGTGACCTGGCCCTCTTTCAGGCATTCAACCTGCTCCTCCTGGAAGCAGAGGATCGCGAGCCTGGCAGCATCCTCGACCACGCCTTCATCTCCGATCACACGGACGGCTTTGACGAGTTCGCCGCAGCGACGCGCAAGCTGAACTGGGACGACGTCAACGACGCGACTGGGCTAGGCCGCGACCAGATCGAAGAACTCGCAGCACTCGTCACACGCTCGCGCAGCATCGTGGTGTGCTGGGCGATGGGTCTGACACAACACAAGAACTCGGTCCCCACCATTCGCGAGATCGTGAACTTTCTCCTGCTGCGGGGAAACATCGGTCGGCCTGGAGCCGGCGTTTGCCCAGTACGCGGTCACAGCAACGTCCAGGGCGACCGCACGATGGGCATTTGGGAGAGACCGAAGCCAGCGTTCCTCGACGCGCTCAAGCACGAATTCGGCATCGAACCGCCAAGAGCGCACGGCTTCGACACGGTCGAGACCATCCGTGCGATGCGCGATGGCCGGGTCAAGGTCTTTGTCGCGATGGGCGGTAACTTCGCAGCCGCGACGCCTGACACACACGCGACACTTGCCGCGCTCGAAGGCCTGCGGCTCAGTGTGCACGTCTCGACGAAGCTTAATCGCTCGCACACTGTGGTTGGCGACATCTCCCTTATCCTGCCGACCCTTGGACGCACGGAGCACGATGTGCAATCCGGCGGGGAACAGTTCGTCACTGTCGAGGACTCGATGGGGATGGTGCATGCATCGAGGGGCGTGCTGGCGCCGGCGTCCCGCTACTTGTTGAGTGAGGTTGCGATCGTCACCCGGCTAGCCCGTGCCGTGCTTGGCGACGCGAGTCCGGTGCCCTGGGCAGAATTCGAAAACGACTACGACCGCATCCGTACCTCGATTGCGCGGGTCGTGCCAGGATTCGACGATTTCAATTCCCGCGTTCGAGTGCCAGGCGGGTTTACCTTGCCGCATCCGCCGCGCGATTCGCGCACGTTTCCGACCCACAGCGGCCGGGCCGAATTCACCGTGAACGACTTGGTTGTTCTGCGGCCAGACCCTGGGTGCCTGATCCTGCAGACGATTCGTTCGCACGACCAGTACAACACCACGATTTACGGGCTCAACGACCGTTACCGCGGCATCCATCACGGTCGCCGCGTGGTGTTCGTCAGCCCTGACGACATCGCAACACTCGGTATCGCCGACGGCGACGTGGTCGATCTGGTCAGCGTCTGGACCGACGGCGTCGAGCGTCGCGCGCCTGCGTTCCGGGTCGTCTCATACCCAACCGCACGCGGGTGCGTGGCCGCCTACTTCCCCGAGACGAATGTCCTGGTGCCGCTCGACAGCACGGCTGACACCAGCAATACGCCGACGTCAAAATCGGTCATCGTGCGACTGGAGCCAGCCGGCTTTAAGGAAACCTAAAGAAGCGTTGGCCGGGTTCCGATGATCATCGCATGGCTTTTCCCAGCGGCCGCCTCGTGCGCAAACGAGATTTCCGCGCTGCCCGCGACGCGACACATCCCGTCGCCAGCGACGAGTCTGGCTTCAGCCTCATCGAGCTTCTCGTCGTCATGATCATCATCGGCATTCTGGCGGCCATCGCGATCCCGATCTTCCTGAGCCAAAAGCAGAATGCCTATGACACCCAGGCGAAGGCAGACGTGCACGGCGCCGCGCTCGCCGAGGAAAGCTACTGGGCCGACTACCAGACCTACTTCGCGGCACCCACATTCACGGCCGCAACGGAGCCCGCGGCTCTGAACACCGAGGGCTTCAGAATGTCGAGCAAGACCGTCAACGTCACGATCTTGACGTACCCATCGGGTGTGACGACAGGAGGCTCGAACAGCCTGTCGCAGCCCGGCGGCTACTGCGTGCAACTTACCTCCGGGTCCGGCAAGATCTTCTACTCAGCGAGCTTCTACGGCGGGATCACCAAGACCCCCTGCGCCTGACCGCTTCGCCGGACCGACGTCGTCCCCTTGAAGTTGCTGCCGCTAACGTAACCGTGTGCGGCTGGTCATTGCTCGGTGCAGCGTCGACTACGTCGGCCGGCTGACAGCCCATTTGCCGAGCGCGCAACGGCTGATCCTCGTCAAGGCGGACGGCTCCGTATCAATCCACGCCGACGACCGGGCCTACAAGCCGCTGAACTGGATGAGCCCGCCGTGCACGCTGCAGGAGGCTCCCGGCGTCTGGACCGTCACGAACAAGGCGGGCGAACAACTCGTGCTCACCATCGAGGAGTTGCTGCACGACTCAAGCCACGAACTCGGCGTCGATCCCGGCCTGGTCAAGGATGGCGTCGAGGCACATCTGCAGGTGCTGCTTGCGGCACACCCAAGCGCCCTCGGTGAGGGCATGACCCTGGTGCGTCGCGAATATCCAACGCCGATCGGCCCGGTTGACCTGCTGTGTCGCGACGCCGCTGGCGTCAGCGTCGCCATCGAGATCAAGCGCCGCGGCGAGATCGACGGCGTCGAGCAGCTGACGCGCTACCTCGAGTTGATGAACCGTGACGCCCTCATCGCACCGGTGCGCGGCATCTTCGCGGCACAAGAGATCAAGCCGCAGGCGCGGATGCTCGCCGTCGACCGCGGCATCGAGTGCATCACGATCGACTACGACGCATTGCGCGGTGCCGACGATCCGACCGCCCGCCTCTTCTGACTGGATACGCAGCCCGCTGGCGACTCAGGCTCGGGAGTGTTGGTCATCAACGCGCGTCCTTGCGCGCGTTAGAGGCCAAAGGTCGGGTAGTCGGACGGCGATCAGCGGGCGTTGGTTGATCCGCCGCCGCTCGCCGCTGCCACGGCCACCAGTTGCGACCCGGCTGCTGCGCGCAGTCGATCGAACACTGCGATGGCCAACGCGGACTCTGCCGCCGACGGCGGGTCGACGCCGTACGTCTCGCGCTCGAGGCAACTGATCGCGGCAGCGACCTCGCCCGGCGTCGCCACGAACCCACCGAGCCGACTCGCGAACTCGCCCAGGCTCTCGCTCGGAGCACGGGCGCGCTCCACTCCGTGCAACGCCAGGTCGAGCTGAAGGTAGGCAGCCAGGATCGGACCATCGCCCCTGCGACCGCGATCGACGCCCGCGTACCGGCGCCTGCGACGTAACCACGCGCGTCCGATCGTGCTCACGGCGGTGCCGATGATGACAGCGATCCCGAGAGCGACGACTGCGCCCAGTCGCCCACCAGGGAAGCCGTGCCACAGTCGCTTCATCCACGAACCGAGGCGCTGTCGCAGCGACTGGCCCGTTGCCTGCAGAACAGCGCCGGCAGTCGGGTCGCTGTTGACCCAACCCACGCCTGGGTAAAACACCTGCACCCACGCGTGCGCGTCGCTGTCGCGAAAGACCCGCAAGCCAGGATCGACCGTCGTGTCGCCGTCGACGTAGCCGGTCACGAATCGTGCCGGAATCCCCTGGCTGCGCAGCATGATGACCGCCGCCGTCGCGAACTGTTCGCAAAAGCCTTCGTGAGAGACGAAGAGAAAGTCGTCGACCGCGTCGTCGCCGGCTTTGGGTATCGGCGAGTTCAGGTTGTACTTCTCATTCGAACGCAGATAGTCCTCAACCGCGTTCACCGCATTCAATCGGTTCGCCGAGCCCGCAACGACGGATGCAGCCAACGCACTCACTCGAGCGGGTAGGTCGTTCGGCAGGCTGAGCCATTGTGGGTCCGTGAGGTCGGCGCCTTTCGAGCCAACCGATGGGTCGTTGGGCAAAGTCGACGAGACCGTGTACGTCGTCGCAACGCCCGTCGCCGGTGCATGCACGATGTGCGGAGTTCCGTCACTGTCATCGATGACGTGTCCAGAACCGACATAGCTTGTGGGGCGACCTGGCGACAGGACAACGTCGAGCGGCGGCGTCGTGAATGATTTGACGGTGTAGGTGCGCGAGACATCGCCTGGTTGGGCCGTCGGGTCTGCGGGGGCGAGCTGCGCCGCACCGGGCCCGGACGTCCACTCGGTGAATGGTCCGTGCGCGGTCCATGCGCGCCCATCGAACGAACTGAAGATCGCGCCCTGCCAGTAAGCCGGCGAGTCGGCTGGCGCCTCGAACACTGGCTCGCTGCTCAGTGACCCACGTAACCCGAGATCGACCGTTCCTGCCCCAGGGTCACTCCCTGCACGGCCACCCGTGCTACCTGGTACGGGGTTGGCGTTCGACCCCGGGGTGCTCGCCACGCTCGCGAAGCGAGCACGGGTGTGAAGTTGAGCGGTGTTGGGCAGCGCGAGGAAGACGACGACCCCGAGAACCGTGGCAAGCGCGACCGGCGTCATGCATGCGCGGACGATCGCGCCCGCTCCCCCGGTCGACGTCACGTCTGCAGCGTCGATCAGTGACCCGCGGTGCAACAGCGCCGCTGTCACGGCAACCGCAGGCAACGCGACCATCACCGGCAGCACGAGCGTCACATCACCTGCAAAGGCTGCACCGACCGATAGCAGCACCACAACGATCGCGCACCCCAAGGCCGCCTCACGTCGAGTCTGCAGGGCAAGACAATGGGAAACCTGGACGACGAGGAGCAGCGTGGTGAGCGCTGCGGCTTTCGAATCCGCATCGAACGTGTTGACGCGGGCGAGTACCAAGACGGCGCCCACCATGATCAGTGCGAGCGCAGTTGCTTGCCGCGGCGCGAGCGACAGTCGCAAGCCTCCCGGTCGCGCACCGGCGGCCACCTTGGGCAGCGGCAGCCCAATGGTCGCGATGCCGATCGCAAGGAAGGCAGCGAACGCTATGGCGTCGGCCGGTCCGCTCAACAAAGGCATCACCGCGAACTGCGCGGCGGCACCGCCGATCAGCAGCGAGATGCGCGTGGCACGCGCGTTAACCGCTGCACTCGATCGGGTGCTCATGGTCGACCGTCGGTGTACTCAGCGCAGTCGATGACCCGGACGCCGGCGAGTGTCGCCGTCGACTCTACGTAGGACAAGAACTCAAAAGAGACTCCGTCGCCGACCGCCATGAGCACGATGCCGCCGGTGCCGACACTGGCGAACAGCGCATCCACGGTGGCGGGTTCGGGAATCTCCGCGCGGATGAGCGCAAAGATCCGATGCCACGACGAGGGCGTTGGCGATGACACCGCACTGCTCATGAGCGTCGGTGCACCTTCGATCCAGAACGGCACCACGAGTTGTATGTCATCGCCAAGAGCACGCCACGCGGTCGACAGCGCGACGGCCAACGCGGCCTCAAAGCGCGGATCGGGCGTGGTGGCGGCGACGAGAAGACCAATTGTGCCGACAGTCGGCTCACCGTACTCGAGCACTGCGATGCGACCAGTGCGTGCAGTCGAACGCCAATGCACGTGACGAACTGCGTCACCTGGTCGCCACTCGCGAACCCCACGTACATCGAGGCCAGGGCCTAGCGGACCAAGACCTTCGGCCTGCATTCCCAATACTCGAGGGAGGTCTATCGGCGGACCGGCCAAGGGCGCAGCGGACAATCCTCCAACGCCCTTGAATGGCCAGCTGGATCTGAAGAATCCAAATGATCCGATTGCATCGACCATCAGTAACGTCTGCGTCACGAAGCCACGTCGAATCGCAACACGGGTGACGGACACCGTGGCCTTGTCGCCGGCAGGGACAGGGTCGACGTACACCACAACCGGAGGGTCGACAATGGGGATCGACGCTGGGAAGTAACAGGTAATCCGCAAGGGAGCCGTCCGCCGTCGTCCGGCGTTGGTGACGACTACTTGGAAGTCGAACGGGACGCCGACACTGACTTCAGGGGGTACCTGCATGCTGACCGTCACGCCGTCTCGTCGGCGGATAACGGAAATCGCGGAGATTCCGAGTAGGCCCACCAGTGCACTGCCCACGACCTGCATCCACACGCTTTGCGTCTGGACAGCCAGGGCGAACATCAGAGCCGCGCCGGCAACCGCAGCCCACCCGTTGGAGGTGATCCGCAGCCGCTGCACACGGCCCGTTGGAACGACAGACTCAGCCACGGACCGGGACCGGCACCGACGCCAACACCTCGGCCACCACCGCGCTCCCAGCGCCGAGTGCGTCGAACCCTGCACCGCGCGGTCCCTGGGCGCCGCGCTGCAACACTAGGCGATGCCCGAGCACATACGGTGCGAGGACCTTGACGTCGTCCGGCACAACGAACTCACGGTCATAGACGAGAGTGCGCGCTTGCGCACATCGCACCAGCGACAACGCGGCTCGCGAGCTAGCTCCGATGCGGACCGCAGGGTGACGACGCGTTGCTCGTACGACATTCAAAGCGAAATCGAGGACGCCGTCGGCCACGTGGGTGCGGCGCACTTCGTCCTGCACCCACCGCAAATCGTACGGCGAGACCACCGGCTGTAGGTCGTCGACGGTCGGCCGCAACAACTGCTCGCGAACTACCTGGCGCTCGGTAGCAAGGTCGTTCTCACCCAATGTCAACGCAACCGAGAACCGGTCGAGCTGGCCTTCGGGCAACGGATACGTGCCGTATTGGTCGGTGGGGTTTTGGGTCGCGACGACGAAGAACGGTTCAGGCAAAACATGGCGGACGCCGTCAACAGTGACCGCGCCCTCGTCGAGAGCCTCGAGCAATGCAGACTGCGCACGCGGGGTAGCGCGGTTCAGTTCGTCGACGAGCAGTACGTTGGCGAAGACCGGGCCAGGAACGAACACGAAGCTGTGTTGATCCGGGTCCCACATCGCCGAGCCGGTGATGTCGCCGGGCAACAAGTCAGCAGTGCCCTGGATCCGGCGAAAGCTGCCGCCGACCGAGCGCGCGAACGCACGTGCGAGGGTCGTCTTGCCGCTGCCAGGAACGTCTTGGACGAGGACGTGTCCGCCGGCAAGAAGGCCGGCCGCAACCAACTCGACAGCGGGACGGCGTCCGTGCACGACTCGCTCGACGTTGGCGATCAGCCGGGCCGCGACCGCCGCCGCGAGCGCGCGCGAAGTCCCGTCAGGCAGGGCAGCCAGCATGGGGCCACTCGTCATAGGTCCTCCGGGAGCATCGACTGGTCCCTTGTCTCATCGGCCACCTGGCAGCACTCATGAAGGGCGGCAGTCATGAAGATGACCGGGGCAGCGGATTCGATGAACGTCAGTGAATCCAGTAGAGGAAGGCGATTTGGCTTGAGGTCAGCGTGCTGAACCACACGGTCGCTTCGTCGAGTGAGCCATTGAAGGGGTAGTTCAGGTTGTCGGCCGCGGTGTTCCCTGGCGCATTCGCACCGGTCCAGTCGCCGCCCCAGCCGGCCAGGTTGCCACAGCCGACCCGCCAGTAACTCGTCTTGGTCTCGGTCTCGGAGGTCGTATTCGCGCTCGTCGCAACCAGATTCCCGTCGATATACAGCGACATGCCGGAGGTCGTACTCATCGTCGCAGCCGCCATGTGCCAATTGCCGTCGTTGAGGCCTGCGACGGAATGAATCGCGGTCGCCGCGCCTGTCCAGACGCCGAACCAGATCTCGCCGTTGGAGTCCATGTACATCATGCGGTCGTACTGGCCGCCCGCGCCCGAACTGTCGGAGACGCCGATGCGGTTGTTCTCCAGTCCGATGAGCTTGCCACCGTTGGTCGACGTCGTGTTGAACCAGATCACTTCGCTGTAGGTCATCGGCCCGGGCGTCGCCATACCGGCCACCGTGTTAGTCGTGTAGACACATGACGTGCTCGTCCGGGGACGAGCGGCGTTCGTTTCCGTCGCTGCCACGTTGGGAGTCTGGTCGACCAGCGCCCCGACCTGATTCTTCGTCCAACTCGAGTTGTACGTGCCGGTCCGACCGTTACCGGAGGAATCGGCGGCAGTCGTGCCCGTCGTGTCGTCGAGCTTCCAGTACAAGTACGGCCCGAGATTGTTCGTCTCTGTCGTGTAGTTGTACGTCGGCACCGTCCAGGTGTCGGCGGAGTTGAACGTGGTCGCCGAGAACGCGGCTTTCGCAGTTGGCAGCAACAACGCGAGCGACCCAACCGCGACGTAAGCGGTTCGGCGGGCGAGCTTGGTGGCAAAGCGCCCGAACGAAGACGTGGCGTGAAAGCGTTGCGCGGGCCGGAATTGCCGACGCCGCACGAGGGTTGCTCGCGCGGGCGACGTACGTGGTGGCTGCGGGGTTGCCTCAGGCGGAGGGGTGACTGCGGCACTGAATCCGACGTCGGGATCAATCCGAGGCTTCGGCAGGAAGCGACCATTCGCGTCGCGCGGTTGCGACCGGCGTTCTGGCCCCCTGTATTGCTGCGGTGGCTCGAACGGATCGCGGACGTCAGCCCCCCCGCCGCCCGGACCACTTCCTTCGCCGTCGGACGGCGTGACCTCGTCGCGATCGCGCATCACCAATAGGGCAGCGAACCAGATCGAGGCAAGCAGCAGCGCAAACTTCAGCCACTCGCCCTTTTGCACCCATATCAGCGGTAGCCCGACGTACCTGACCAGAAGACGGCCAAGACCGATGACGCCCGACAACTTCACATGCACGCTGTCGACCGACTGGTTGGCGTCACCCTTGGTGGTGAGCGTTCCATCTGAATTGATCGCAACGACCCGGTGCGACTTGATGCTGCCGATTCGGTCGGGGTCAGGGTCGTGAAATACGGTGACTCGGCCGAGCAGCTTCTGGGGGTTGTGCTCCGGCGCAGCGAGGATCACATCGCCGACCTTGATTCGCGGCGCCATCGACGACGACTCGACGACGTAGGGCCGCCAGCCGAACAGCAACGGCACCAACGTAACGACCAGGCAGCCGCCGAGGAACCACAACCAGGTGCGGCCGACGAACCCGCCGAACAACGTGAGGTTGCTGACCGGACGCGGCAGCGGTCCCGCTTGCGCAGGTACCTCCACCGCAACCTCGGTAGCCACCAGACGTCCTTTCAGCTGTTCGACACACGGAAACGCGCCGTAGGCTCCCGTGCCCCCATTTGCGGGGCGCGGGAGCCGACGGCTCAGTTCGACGGATTAGTGATCGGTCGCTCCTACTGCAGTTCCCACGTGAAGCCGGCGGTGACGGCCTTGCCCATGAGGGCAGAGTCGCCGGGGTTGGTGCCGGTGCTGACGAAGGTCCAGGTGACCTTGTAGGCCTCGAGAACGGTGCCTGTGGCGACGGCGACCGGGACGCCCGCCGCGTAGGTGGCCGCGAACGTCGACAGTGGCTGGTTCGTCGCGATGGTTGTCAAGCCGGAGGCCGGGAAGCCGACGCAGTCCGACTGTACGTCGGTCGCGGGCACGCCCGCGGTGACGGTGAGCTGGATGTGCGCGCCCAACGACGGCGACGAGTCCACGAGCGAGCTCTCGTACATCGCCAGGCTGCCGGCAGCGGTGCCAATGCTCTTCACGGTGAGGCAGGTGGTGCCGGTCGCACCGGGCTTCAGGTTGCTGCCGCCGAAGGTCGCACTGGTCGCGGCCGAGTAACCGGGGCCGCCACCATTGTTGGTCAGCGCCAGCGAGCCGGACGACCACGCGTTGTTGGTGTCGACAGTGGTGGCGGAGAAGGCGGCGTAGCTGCCCTGCCACACGAGGAGACCGGCGGCCAACAGGCCGGCGGCCGGGGCGGTTGCACGGACGACGCGGCGCCGGCGGTCAGACTGCTTGGACATTGATGGCTCCCAGTTAGTGGTT
>DATCFU010000048.1:0-22290 GCA_036509315.1 Acidothermaceae bacterium | reverse complement strand
TGAGCCAGATGTGTCTCGCGGAAGCCCATCTCTTGCCGCCAGCGATCGACGTCGATGCTAAGCACTTCATCGAGGTCGAGGTCATCGATGATGAGCCCCTCGAGGTCGAGTTCGGATTTGACTGGCAGGACGCCGACAGGGCTCGCAACCCCTTCGACCTCGCCGTTCTTGAGGTCGATCAACCACAAAAGTGCACGCAGGTTGTCGCGGTAACCCGGCCACCGAAAGTGCCCGTCTGAGGGGTCGCGCTGGAACCAGTTGACGTGGGCGAAGAGGGGTTTCTCACGGGCTGCACCAATGGTGTCGAGCCAGTGCTGGGCGTAGGCGCCCTCGGGGTAGGCAATGAACGGTCGCATCGACATCGGGTCGTAGCGCAATTGACCGTCGACACCCTCGGCCGCAGACGTTGCTTCGGCACCGAGAGTGAGGCCGTCGTAGATGCCTTCGGCGACATTTGTGATCGCTCGGACCAGCGGTTCGCGATCGCGGGTGCGGCCGCCGAAGATGATGGCATCGATCGGCACCCCAATCGGATCGGCAAAATCCGACGCGACGTTCGACACGTTGGCCAACGTCGTGGTGAAGCGGCTATTCGGATGCGCCCACGGCTGCGCCCTCGCGGCGCCCTCACGGTCGGCGATCGGGGCTCCCGTCCAATCCAGCCAGCCGTCGAGATCGGTCGGCGGCTCCGGTGTCCGGCCTTCCCACCACACCTCGTGGGTCTTCTCGTTGTACGCAACGTTAGTGAATATCGTGCCCGTGCCCGCCGCTGTCGCCCCGAGTGCGGTGGGATTCGTCTGCTCGTTGGTGTCCTTGGCGACACCGAACACACCGAACTCGGGATTGATCGCGTGGATGCGGCCGTCGTCCGGGTCGACCCACATCCAGGCGATGTCGTCGCCGTAGAACTCGACGTAGTAGCGATCGCCAAGCGCGTCCGGGGCGAGTGTCATAGCGAGGTTGGTCTTGCCTGACGCGCTGGGAAACCCGCCGCAGATGTGGTATTTGCGCCCGGTCTGTTTGTCGGTGATGCCAAGCAACATGAACTGCTCCGCGAGGAACCCGCGCGTCGCCCACCCGTCATAAGCAGCCTGCCGTAGGCCATGCGCAATCTTGCCGAGCAACGCGTTGCCACCGTAGGACGAACCGAAATGCAGGATCGTGCGCTCGTCAGCGAATGTGACGAAGTAGCGCTGGTCATCAGGCGTGCCCTGCCCCAGGCTTTCCAAGTCGCCGGTCACGTGCACCGCGCGCACGAACATCGCCGGGTCGGCAAGGTTGTCGATGTAAGCGACACCGACGCGGGCCATCCGGATCATGTGCAAGGCGACTGTGCGCGAGTCGGTGAGCTCAACACCAGCCGCATAAGGCGCCAGCGGTGAGCCGGGCGGCGCCATCAAGTAGGGCACTACATACATTGTCTTGCCGACCGACGCACCACGCATGCGCTCCTGCAGAATCGCACGCATCTGCGCCGCGGGCCGCCAATTGTTGTACACGCCCTTGTCGGTCGGCGTGCTGGTCGCCACAATCGTGCGCTCTTCGGAGCGCGCGGTGTCTTTGATGTAGCTGCGCGAATAATACGCGCCAACACCGACTGGGAATATCTCACCAGCGGCGAGCGACTCCTCGATCAGCCGGGCGTCATCCGATGCGTCGACGATATCAACATGTTCTGCACCAGTCAGTTCCGACCAGTACCGAACGTAATCTCGGACATGCGGATTCATCAGCCCGGCGCGATCAAGTACAGCGTCAATGTCGGCCGTGCGGTAATCCTCCATAACCATCTCGTCAATCTTCCGGATCAACGGGCGAACCGCTAGATGAGATCGGTCACACCCATATTTGTTGCTGCGCGCAACGTTTAGTGGCCCGGAGGGTTGTGCGTACCTGCGCCTTGAGGAAGTCTCGCAGCCGACTCACGGCCTACAGGCCCAAGTAGATCCGCCTGACCTCTGGGTCGTCGCGAAGCTGGGTGGCAAGCCCTGTCTTGACGATTTGACCCTGATCCATGACGAAGCAGCGAGTCGTCGTTGCGAACGTCAGCTTCGCGTTCTGCTCGACAAGGAGGATCGACAGTCCAGTCTCGTGCAACCGCTGAAGCACGCTCACGATGTCGTTGACCAGCAGCGGGGACAGGCCCATAGAGGGCTCGTCGAGCACGAGAAGCCTGGGCTGCGCCATAAGTGCACGTCCGATGGCGAGCATTTGCTGCTGTCCTCCGGAAAGCGCACCGGCCAGACGGGTTCGCATCTCCTTCAGCACAGGGAAGAGCTCGTACACCTCAGCAAGTTGATCTGCGCACCTGCGCCAACGACGCGTGTAAGCACCGAGCAAAAGATTCTTCTCCACCGGCAGCCCAGGAAAAATGTGCCGGCCCTCTGGGACGTAGCCGATCCCGCGCCGCACCATCTGGCTCGCGGCGAGCCGCCGCAGATCTTCGCCGCCCAGGCTCAGCGTCTGCGCACGCCGGGGAATCAGCCCGAGAATGCCGCGCAGCGTCGATGTCTTGCCCGCGCCGTTAGCTCCGATGATGCCGACGGACTCGCCCGCACCTACGACAAACGAGATGCCCCGAACAGCTTGTACCCCCCCATAGTGCACAGTCAGGTCTTCGACAACGAGCGCAGCAGGGTCGAGTCCTGGGAGGCGAGTGTCGCCGTCGGTCATGGGGACGCTCACGTGTTCACCTGCGCGGGGCGTGAGCCGTTGTCATCGCTCGAGTCGCCAAGGTAGGCCGCGATGACCGCCTCGTCGTATGCAACGACCTCCGGCGTGCTGTCCGCGATGACGCGACCGTTCGCCAACACCGTGACCTGGTCGCAGAGCGACATCACGAGTCCCATGTTGTGCTCGATCAATACGACGGTCACGCCCGACGCACGCACATCGCGGACGATCTCGGCGAGCTGGTGCATTTCCTGTCCGTTGAGGCCGGCGGCCGGCTCGTCCAACAGCAGAATTCGCGGTCGACGGGCCATTGCCCGGGCGATCTCGACGCGACGCTGGCTCCCGTAGGACAGCACGCCCGGCAGTGAATCGGCGACGTCCGACAATCCGTACATCGACAGCAGTTCATCCGCGTCTTGCCGCATTGTCGCATCGGCGTGGAGTACCCCGAATGGCCAGAGGAAGTATCTCCAGGCCCACACGGTGCGCGACTGGTCAAGCGCCACGAGAACATTGTCACGCACCGTGAGCCGCCCGAAGAGGCGCAGATTCTGGAATGTGCGCGCTACACCGTGCCGAGCCAGGCGGTAAGACGTGGCGCGACTCGCACGAAAGCCGAATACCTCGGTTGTACCGTCAGTCGGGGTGTAGATGCCGCTGATGATGTTGAACAGCGTTGTCTTGCCTGAACCGTTGGGGCCGACTATGCCGCGAATCTGTCCAGCAGGTACCAGTAGATCGACGTCTTCGAGCGCCGTGAGACCGCGGAACCGTTTGGTCAAATGCTCGACGACCAGTGCGGCGGACGAGTCCGCAACGCCTGTCGAGCTACCGCCATTGGTTAGACGCACCGCTTGATAGGGCGCAGCGCCGAGACGCGTTTGCTGCACTTCGTCGCTCGCTCCTGACCGGGAGTCCCTCACCGCCTTTGTTCGCCTCTTGATCGCCTTGGTGATGCTAGGGACGATGCCGACGAGCCCGGTTGGAGCGAATACCACAATCACCACGACGAGGCCGCCATAGAGAATCTGTGCATACGCTTCGTAGTTCGAGAGTTCTTCTCGCAGCAACACAAGGAAGACCGCGCCGCCGACCGCGCCAAGCAGACTAAAGCGGCCACCGATGATGAAGCCTGCGAGCACGAAGAACATCGATGACAGCGAGAACGACGCGGGACTGACATACCGGATCAACCCCGCGTACAGTATGCCCGCGATCCCGCCGAACGCGGCGCCGAGCACGAACGCGGTGATGCGAAGGTAGGGAATCTCGGCGCCGATAGATGCCGCGGCAAGGGGATCGTCACGCATAGCCCGAAGGCGACGGCCCAGGCGCGTGTGCACCACGAATGCGGCCCAAGCCAAGCACAGCGCCAACGCCGCTAGCTCGACGTAGTAGTATACATAGTCGCTCGACAGGTTCAGGCCAAACAACGGTGGGACGACGAGGCTGTTCAGGCCGTCCGCCTGTCCTGTCAATGCGGTGTTCGTGACGAGGTTCGTGAATGCGAGAGACAGGCCCAGCGTCACGATGCCCAGGTAATGCGACTGCACTCGCAATGCGGGAATGCTCACCAATAGCCCGACAAGCCCGGCGGCGACCAATGCCACAAGGGCCGCGACCCAAAACGGCCACCCGTGCGTCGTCAGGATGGCAGATCCGTATGCGCCTACTCCGAAGAACGCGACCTGAGCGAGATTCACCTGGCCCGCGGCACCCATCGTCAGGGCAAGACCGAGTGCCAGGATTCCGTAAATGACCGCAACATCGGCCACGTGAACCCAGTACACATTCAGCTGGTGTGGCAACAGGCACGCCAAGACGGCGATGAGAACCAGCCCTGCTGCCTTGCGGGTCACGGCTGCCTTGCGGGTCACGGCTGCCTTGCGGGTCACGCGCGATTCACCGTCAACTCACCGAGGATCCCCGTCGGACGCACCATGATGGCGATCGCAAACACGAGGAACGTCACGGTGTCGGAATACTGCTGGAAGTGCCCGGCCGCGAACCCGTCGAGGATCCCGAAGGCAAGCCCTCCGATGACCGCGCCGTTGATGTTGCCGAAACCGCCGAGGATCGCGGCGCAAAATCCCTTGATGCCGAGCGATGAGCCGAGTGACGGAGTTACGTACAGCAGCGGCGCCGCTAGGGTGCCAGCTAGCGCGGCGAGCCCTGCTCCCAAGGCGAAAGCCATCGCGTTACTGCGACCGACGCGGATGCCGACGGAAGTCGCAGCGTCGCGATCCATCGCGACCGCCTGCATCGCCGCGCCGGCCTTCGTTCGGTTGAGCAGCACCCAGACTGCGACGGCGGCAACGGCGCCGACGCCGATGACGACCAGGTCGTATGTCCGGATGATGATGCCAAAGACCTGGAGTGGCCGGTCGACAGGCGCGGGAACCGCTCTCCCCGTCGCTCCCCAAATCCGCGTCGCGACAGCCTCTAGCACGACACCAAACCCGAGTGTCCCGATCAGCATCAGGTCGAAGTCCCTCGCCTCGAGGGGTCGCAGGATGCCCTCGATCACCAAGCCGACCACCGCGGTCGCCGCCATCGACATGATGGCGGCGACCGCAAACGGCAGCTTCGTATCGAGGAAGAACGTTGCGCTAAGAAACGCGCCAATCATCGCAATCTGCCCGTGCGCGAAGTTCACCAGGCCCATCGTGCGGTAGACGATGGTGAAGCCCATGCCGACGAGCGCGTAGACGGCCCCGAAGCCGATACCGCCCACAAGGGTCTGCATGAACAACTGCACGTTTAGCTCCTTGCGTCCGGTGCTCGCGTTAGCTGGCCGCCGCTGTGAGCACGCCGTTCTTGATGATCCCGATCTGTGTCTCGTGAACACCCACACCTGTCGAGTCGAAGGCGAAATTGCCGACGAGTCCCTGATACTTCACCGCGCGGATGGCGTCGTCCAGTGCCTGACCGCCGGCGCCGTTTGTCGTCTTCAGCCCCTGCAGCATGATCTCGGCGCCGTCGTAAGCCTTTGCGCCGTGCAACTCCGGCTCGCTTCCATACGCCGCGTCGTAGGCCGCCGCGAACGCCTTGGTCTGTGCGTTGGTGTCATTCGTCAGATATGGCGTGCTACTCACTGCGCCCTCGGCATTCGCGGTGCCCGCAGTCTGGACGAATATCGGGGTGCTGGTCGGAGCGGCTCCGATGATGGTGGCTTTGATACCCAGGCCACGCGCCTGCTTAGCGATCAAGCCCGACTCAACCTCTTCCGCACCGATGAACAAGGCATCTGGATTCTTTTGACGGATAGAGGTCAGCGCGGCACTGAAATCCGTTTGATCCGGTGTCACGATCTGGTCCGCTACCGGCGTGACATTCAACGCTTTCAGGGCGGCAGTGAACGCGTCGTGCTCGCCCTTGCCGTACGCACCGTTGTTACTGATCATCGCGATCTTGGTGAAGTTGGCAGTCTTCACGGCATAGTTCGCCAGGGTGGTGTCATACGTCGTGCTGGTCGGACTGTTGAGGAACAGATAGGGGTCACCGAGCTTGGGCATCGCTGGCGACTGCCCCGACGTGATGTACGGAATCTTCGCCTGCTGGAAGATCGGTGACATCGCTATTGCGTCTGCGCTCTCGGCGGGACCGAGGACTGCGATGAAACCGTCGCTTACTGCCTTTCGGGCAAGATTAGTACTGACAGTGGGATCCCCCTGATCGTCGAAGACCGTCAGCTCGACCTTCCGGCCGTTGATGCCGCCGGCGGCGTTTGCCTGATCGACAGCCAGCTTGACGCCGTCGTATTCCCACTTTCCAAGCGAGCTACTTTGGCCGCTTTGGGCGTCAATCACCGCGATCTTTATCGGGCTGGTGTCCGACACTGTTGCGCTGGCGCCTGCAGCACTGGCCGCGCTTGACGGCGCACTGCCACTCGCAGGCGCGCTACCCGCTGCCGTCGTGCCGGCCGCCGCGCCTGCCGAGGACGTGCTGCTACCAGTTGTCTTCTTGCTCGATGAGCAACCCGAGATGACAACCAAGACGGAACATGCGGCAACGGCGAGTTGCCATTGGCGGCTCGTGGTGGTGACTTTCATTGCGAAGTCCTCCTGATGGAAGCTACGTCCGGTGGGTGTTGGGCTATTCGGATGAAGGCGACACGATGCAAATCCGAACTCCTTGCTATTGCGTCCAGTGCGTGAGGTCGAGCCAAGATTTCCCGGCAATCTCGCTGGCCTCACCGAAGGCCCGGTCCGCGTCAGATGGCGCATAACTGGCTTGCATCACCGATGCAATGCCGGTGTCAGCGTCTTCGAGTGCCCGGACCGCGTCAGCGAAGTCCTCGGGGTGGTCGTAAATCAGCGAGCCGCGAACGGTCAGTTGCCGTTGAACGAGCTCACGAGTCGTGATCGCGACGTCAGCACTGCTCTGACCGATCAAAACCAGCTGTCCACCTGGTCCGACCGCATCCAGTGCCGGCCGAAAGGCCGAATGCGCACCCGACGTCTCAAAGACGAACGGATACCCATTGAGTCCTTGCTCGTGGGGTTGCGCACCCAGCTGAACAGCAAGCTTCAGCCGCCCCTCGTGTGGTTCTACGACGAACGGGTGCAGCCCGATCGAGCGCAGGTACAGGCACAGCATGAGTCCTTGAGAACCGGCACCGACGACCAGGCAACGATCACCTGCCCGGACGCCGATCCGACGCACGGTTGCCCGTGCGACAACGCTCGGCTCGAACCCGGCAATCGTTGGTGACGAGGTGCCATCGGGAACCGGCCAGCAGAATTCAGCGGGAACGCTTACGCGCTCGGCTGCGATCCCTGCCTCGTTCACACCGAGGGCTCGGCGATTCGTGCACGAGGAGGTTTGGCCCGCCTTGCATGGCGCGCAACGCGAGCACGAGATGTTTGGTTCGATGACCACGAGCTGGCCCGGGTACCGGTCACGAACCTCTTCTCCGACCGCGATGATCTCGCCGCCGCCCTCGTGGCCGATCACCCACGGATAGTTCGAAACCGGGATTGCTCCCGAGTACACGCTCAGATCTGAGCCACACAGTCCGACGGCACGCATGGCGACGACGACTTCGGTAGGGCCGCACACAGGCTCAGGCAGGTCGACGACGGCAACCTTCCCAGGCTGAAGCATGGCGATGCCTTTGACGGCGTCCTCCTCGTAATGTACGGACTGGTCCGTTCGTTATACGCGACGCGCGCACCCAACGGAAGACCCCGTTACAAAAATGCAACCGGTCCCAGCGGGGAATTAGCTCTTGAGGTAAGCGATCACCATGTCGCAGGTCAGTTCGCGCTGGCGAGCGCGGTGCGCCCTTGTTCCAGTGTCATAGCCAAAGACCGCCTTTAATGACGGCCGGTTGGCCACCCGGAAGAAGCACAGGGCGCTGATCATCATGTGGAGTTCGAGCGCGGTGACCGCGACAGTGAACTCACCCGTGGCACGTCCGGCGTTGAGGAACTCGGCAAGCAGATCAACGGCCGAGCTGTTCGTTGGCACGAGTGCGTCCGATTTCGCCAGGTACTCTGCCTCGTGAATGTTCTCGATGCTGACGAGCTTGATGAACTCGGGATGCGACTCCTGATAGTCGAACGTGAACTCGATCAAACGGCGTACTGCGTCGGTCGGGGACAGGTGGGACAGTTCGAGCCGACGCTCGTGCTCGCGGATCCCTGCGTATGCCCGCTCGAGCACGGCGATGTACAGCTTCTCCTTACCGCCGAAGTAGTAGTAGATCATGCGCTTCGTGGTCCGCGTGCGAGCCGCGATCTCATCGACCCGCGCTCCGCTGTAGCCATTGCGGGCGAACTCGGCAGTCGCCACTTCCAAGAGTTCGGCACGCGTCCGCTCGGCGTCTCGTTGCCGATCACCGAAGTCCACTGCGGCATGCTCCTTGCCCGCCATGTCGCGCGCTCCTTCCGCTTCACCGCGCCTGCGATCAACTGGACGCAATCGTAGGTTCTGCGAAGCCGCACGCGGGGGCGACTCTCGCGAGTCGCAACGGAGAAGTGCGCGCCAGAGTCTTCACGTTACCTAGGCCGGACGATACGATGTAACGAACTAGTCCGTTCACTACAAAGGTATCGGATGTCGAGTCCCAGTAGCGTCCAACCGAGGGTGATCGCGGTCTTCAACGGCCCAAATCTCAACCTGCTCGGGGTTCGCGAGCCTGAAAAGTACGGGCTACGAACGCTGGCAGAAGTCGAGCAAGCGTGCCGAGATGCGGCCGCACCATTCGGCGCGTCGATCGACTTCCGCCAGACCAACCACGAAGGCGTCTTGATTGACTGGATCCAAGAGGTGCGGGAGACCGTCAGCGGCCTGGTATTGAACCCGGCCGCACTCACCCATTATTCGGTCGCGCTCATGGACGTGGTGGCGACCGTGCCGGTGAAGGTGGTCGTGGTGCATCTGACGAATATCCATCGACGCGAGCCGTTTCGCGCGACCGATTTCCCCGCGAAGGTAGCGCATGGTGTGGTCGCCGGCCTTGGCCTGGGTAGCTACACGGCCGCAGTTCGCTACCTAGCCGAGGGCTAGGTCGTCGTGCGGTCGTCCATCGCAACGGTCTCAGTGAGTGGCTCTCTCGAAGAGAAGTTGCCAACGATCGCGGCCGCGGGGTTCGACGGCATCGAACTGTTCGAGGCTGATCTGATCGCGTCTCCATTGCGGCCTGTCGAGATTGCAGAACGAGTGAGTGACCTTGGATTGACGATCGAGCTGTACCAGCCCTTCAGAGACTTCGAAGCCCTACCCAAGCTGCGGTTCCAGCGCAATCTGCTGCGGGCCGAGGCGAAAATCGAACTGATGGCCACGTTGGGCGTCGACCTCATGTTGGTGTGTTCGAACGTTAGCGCGGAGGCCATCGACGATCGCGACCTTGCGGCCGAACACCTTCGCGCGCTCGGTGACCTTGCTAGCGGAGCTGGCATCCGGATCGCGTACGAGGCGCTCGCATGGGGTACCCACGTGCGGCACTACGCAGACGCGTATGACATCGTCCGGCGAGCCCGCCACCCCGCGGTGGGAATATGCCTCGACAGTTTTCACATCATGTCGGTAGGTGACAGTCTCGACGAGATTGCGCAGATCGAATCCGAATCGCTCCTCTTCGTTCAGCTCGCGGATGCGCCGCATCAGACGATGGACGTCTTGCGTCTTAGCCGGCATTACAGGTGCTTCCCGGGCCAAGGCACTCTTGACCTTGCCAGCTTCACTACGGCGGTCCTGCGTGCGGGCTATCGCGGGCCACTATCGCTAGAGGTTTTCAGTGACACGGTGCGTGCCGCTCCGGCAGATCAGATCGCCCACGACGCGCGTAGATCGCTGCGTTACCTCGAAGACGCAACTCGTCGCGAACTCGAGCGGGGCGGTAGCCTCGGCACCATCGGGACCGCAGAACTGAGGCTGCTACCGCCCGTTCCAAAAGTCGATGGCATCGCGTTTATAGAGGTTGCCGTTGCAGGTCCGATGGTGTCGCGATTTTCCGCGTGGCTCCAGCTGTTCGGGTTCACTCTTGTCGGCGTCCATCGTTCGAAAGCGGTGCAGCTCTGGCAGCAGGGCGACGTCCGGGTGGTACTCAACTCGCAGGCTCAGGTCGGCGACCGACCATCGGTCGTGGGAATTGGGCTCCACACGCCTGACATCGACACCGCGGTACGACGCGCGGCAGACCTTCGGCTGCCCTTCGACGATCAGCACCATGCTCCGAACGAAGCCGACCTGCCGTCGGTAACGACGCCGATGGGTCTGCAGCTAGTGTTTTGCGGCCTTGCTGAGCCGTACAGGTGGCGCGCTGACTTCATCGACACCGGAGATCTCCCGCGTGGTGTCGGCGCGCAGGTGGTCGACCATCTTGGTGGCACTGTGTCAGCAGATCTTTACGACGCGGAGATCTCGTTGTACCGGCTGCTACTGGGGATGACGGCGGGGCCGGTCGCCGAAATCAACCGCCCGCACGGCCAACTTCAAAGCCGGGCGCTCACCAACGCCGATGCGACCCTGCGAATCGCGATCTCCGCGGGGGTAGTCGGCCGCTCGTCACCCCCCGGGCTTCAACAGATCGCGCTTAGCACACATGACGTTGTCGGAACGGCGCGTTCGCTGCGCGCGGCGGGCGCTCAGATGTTGGCGATACCTGACAACTACTATGCCGACCTTGCGGCACGGTATGACCTACTGCCGAGTCAACTCGACGAGATGCGATCGGTCGGAGTGCTGTATGACCGATCTGACGACGGCGAATTTCTTCACACGTACAGCGCGTCGATCGGCGGTCTCTTCTTCGAGTTTGTCCAACGGATAGGGCACTACTCGGGGTTCGGAGAGGCGGACACGTCGATTCGCCTGGCGAGCCAGGAACCGAACTAGCTCGAAGCTGGCGCCCGCAGGCCGTCGCACACAATGTCGACCATGCGCTGACACGACGCGTCATCGAGGCCTGCTTGGCGAGCGGCCATACAGGTGCCGGATATCAGGCTCATCACTTCATCGCCCGTGACGTCCGGACGTACTGCTGCGACAGCCTTGGCGCGCACGACAAGTACGTCGATGCCGCGCTTCAGATCGTCAACCATCTCCGCACACCTCGACTTGATGTCGAAGCCGGCCGCGTTCATGGCGTCGAAGAGGTCGGCTTTGGCCAAGGCCTCGTTCGCGAACCGGTGCAGAAACAAAAACAGCGCATCACCGGGGGCACTCGCGTCAGAACGGGTTTTGGTCTCATCGGCCAAGCCTTCGAGGCGGGTCATCACGATCGCCTCGAACAGTGCCTCTTTGGTCGGGAAGTGGCGGTAAAGGGTTCCGACACCGACACCGGCCCGTTCGGCAACCACGTCGATCGGCACTGCCAACCCAAGGCTCGCGAACGTCGTTTCGGCGGCCTCGAGGATCCGCTCGCGGTTCTTGAGCGCATCGGCGCGCATCGGTCGTGCCTCCGGCGGGTGGGTTGACAAGCGGAACGACCGTTCCGTATTGTGGCGAAACGGAGTAGACGTTCCGATTGTAGCTCGGAGATGAGGCGAACGGTGACAACGAACGAGATGGCCCTGGGAAACTTGCCGGGCTTTGCGGAGCTCGAAGGCGCTGCGCAACCAGTACCCGACCCCCGCCGCTGGTGGTCACTCGCGGTGATCGCGATGGCGCAGCTCATGATCGTGCTCGACGCGTCGGTGGTCATCGTCGCGTTGCCGTCGGCCCAGCGTTCCTTGCATATCTCACTGGCCGACCGGCAATGGGTGCTGAGTGCCTACACACTCGCGTTCGGCAGCTTGCTGCTACTCGGCGGCCGGATCGCTGACTACCTGGGACGTCGGCGGATGTTCATCATCGGCCTGCTCGGGTTCGGCGCCGCCTCCGCGCTCGGCGGACTCGCCCAAGATCCGGCGATGCTGTTCGGAGCACGAGCACTGCAGGGCGCATTCGCCGCCGTGATGGCACCCGCCGCGCTCTCGCTGCTCACCGTCACCTTCACCGAAGCCCGCGAACGGGCCCGAGCATTCGGCGTGTACGGCGCGATTGCCGGCGGCGGAGCAGCCATCGGGCTGATCCTGGGCGGCACCTTGACCCAACTCGCCTCGTGGCGCTGGACGCTGCTGATCAACGTGCCTATCGCGCTGGTTGCCGTCGTCGCCGCCAGCCGGTTCATCCGCGAAAGCCGCGCCGAGCAGCGGCACAGCTACGACCTGCCAGGCGCGATCACCGTCACCGGCGGCCTGTTCCTGCTCGTCTACGGCTTCACCACCGCCGGCACCGACGGCTGGGCCGCTCCCCTGACCGTGACCCTGCTCGTCGGCGCGGTCGCCGCCTTGGCCGCCTTCGTTTTCATCGAGCTACGCACGGCGCACCCACTGTTGCCCGTGCGCGTCGTCTTAGATCGCAACCGGGGCGGCTCGCTCCTGGCGTCGCTGTTCGTCGGCAGCGCCCTGCTTGGAACCTTCTTGTTCCTGACCTACTTCTTGCAGGGAACGCTCGGATATTCCGCGCTCAAGACCGGCTTCGCGTTCCTGCCGTTCTCTGGCGGCATCATCGTCGGCGCCGGGCTCGCCAGCCGGCTGCTACCCAGGATGGGTCCGCGCGTCCTCATCGTTGCCGGGGTGCTCCTTGCCGCAGCCGGGTTGTTCTGGTTCACCGGACTCACCGTCGACAGCACGTACGCCGCGCACGTCCTACCGCCAGAAATCCTGGTCAGTGTCGGCATGGGACTCGCGTTCGTCCCGCTGAGCAGCACCGCACTGGTCGGTGTCCAGGAAGAACACGCAGGCGTCGCGAGCGCGCTGGTCAACACCACCCAGCAGATCGGCGGAGCCCTCGGAACCGCGTTGCTCAACACCATCGCGGCCACTGCAACCGCCGGCTACCTCACCCATCACGGCCACGCGGCCGCGACACGAAACGCGAATGTCCACGGCTACACCACGGCATTCACCGTCAGTGCGGCACTGCTGCTGGCCGCGGGCGTGGCCGCGGGAACACTGATCCGCTCGGCTCGACACCACACGCAGCCCGAACTGATGGACGCCGACGAGTTGGCGATCGTCGACATGCCGACCGCCGACGCGCTCGCGTGAGAGCGTCGGCGCTCAGCGCCCGGATCTAGTCGAGGCGAGGAATTTCTCCCGCATCCTCCTCGACATCTGCATCGAGTTCGCGCGCCTCGGTCCTGTCGAGGTCGAACAGGTCGTCGAGCTCTGCCTCGTCACCCTGCTCCGACTCGGTGTCGCGCAGCGAGTCGACTCCGTCCTGGTCGCGATCGAACCTCGGGGCATCGAGGGAGATGTCGTCGTTCTCGGTCATGGTCAGCTCCATCTACTCAGCTGCGGGTCGAAGGTGTGGTTCGAGCAGGGTGAGTTCGGGCGCGCCGAGCCGATCGCCTGAGGTGTTCGCCTGGTGCCAGTGCGGGTACAGCAGCGGCATCGCGCTGACGTCATCGAGCCTGCGCCGCTCGTCGGCGGACAACGTCAGATCGGCGGCCTTCAGATTGTCGGCGAGTTGCTCGTCGGTTCGTGCGCCGACAATCACCGAGGTGACCCCGCTGCGGCCTCTCAACCACGCGAGCGACACTTGCGCGGCAGAAACGCCGTGGGCGTCAGCGATCTCGACCAGCGCGTCGACGGTGTCGTACAGCTTGTCCTCGTCGTAGACCGGCGGCTCGTGCCAGTCGCCGAGATGCCGGCTGCCGGCCGGCGCCTCGACACCGCGGCGGTACTTACCCGACAGCAAACCACCAGCAAGTGGGCTCCAGACCAGGATTCCAAGACCCTGATCGACGGCTACAGGAACCAGCTCATATTCGGCGTCGCGGGCCTGCAGCGAGTAATAGATCTGCTGAGAGACGAAGCGATGCAGCCCGTCGCGCTCGGCGATACCTAGCGCCTTCATCAGTTGCCAGCCGGCGTAGTTCGATGCGCCGATGTAGCGCACCTTCCCCGACGCCACGAGGTCGTCGAGCGCACGCAAGGTTTCCTCGAGAGGGGTCTGGCCGTCCCACTCGTGCACCTGGTACAGGTCGATGTAGTCGGTCCCGAGCCGGCGCAGGCTGGCCTCGCAGGCCCGGATGATGTGGTGTCGCGACAGCCCCGCATCGTTCGGGCCGTCGCCCATCGGCATCCGGACCTTCGTTGCCAGCAGGACGTCCTCACGCGCGACCGGCAGCGCCTTCGCCACGATCTCTTCCGAGAGGCCTGAGGAGTAGACGTCCGCCGTGTCGATGAGATTCACACCGGCGTCCAGCGCCATGGAGATCTGGCGACGCGCGCCGTCGACGTCCGTCGTGCCGACTGCCGAGGCCCAGCCGGTGCCACCGAACCCCATCGTCCCAAGAGTGAGCGCCGATACCCGTAGGCCTGAGTTGCCGAGCTGTCTGTAATCCATGCACGTATTGTTGCCCCGCAGCTACCCGGTCGACACCGAGGGGACCCCGATGACCGACCGACCCACGAATTGGGCCGGAAATGTCGTATTTGGCGCGGCCCGGCTGCACCACCCGACGTCCGTCGACGAGGTGCGCGGAATCGTGGCGGGCAGCGCGAACGTGCGGGCTCTTGGCAGTGGGCACTCGTTCAACCCCATCGCCGACACAACCGGTGACCAGATCTTGCTCGCCGGGATGCCCCCGTTGATGCACATCGACGCCGAGCGCTCCACGGTGACGGTCGGGGGCGGCGTCCGGTATGGAGAGCTTGCGCCGCCGCTGCATCAGGCCGGCTACGCGCTGCACAACCTCGGTTCGCTGCCGCACATCTGCATCGCCGGAGCGACCGCAACTGGCACCCACGGCTCCGGTGGGACCAACGGCAATCTCGCCACCGCCGTCAGGGCCCTCGAGCTCGTGACGGCCAGCGGTGACGTCGTGACGATTGAGTTCGGTGACGGCGACTTCAACGGCTCGGTGGTGGCACTTGGCATGCTCGGCGTCGTGACCTCCGTGACGCTCGCGATCGAACCGAGTTTCGCCGTCGCGCAATATGTGTACGACGGCTTGTCCTTCGCGCAGTTCACTGCGAATCTCGAGGCGACAATGTCGGCGGACTACAGCGTCAGTGTGTTCACCGATTGGCGACGCCCGGTAATGAACCAGGTCTGGATGAAACACCGCATCGATGCCCAGCCGTGGCAGGTCTGGGGCCACAAGCAATGGCTTGACGCGCCCGTCGCCGACGGTCCACGCCATCCGGTGCCTGGTGTCGATCCAGCCGCATGTACCGAGCAAGGCGGCGTCCCGGGTCCGTGGCATGAGCGGTTGCCGCACTTTCGGCTCAACTTCACACCGAGCAGCGGCGATGAGTTGCAGTCGGAGTACTTCATACCTCGCGATGCCGCGGTTGCTGCAGTCACGGCGATCAGCAGCATCGCGCACGTCATCGCGCCCGCACTACAGATTTGTGAGCTGCGCGCTATCGCGGCCGACGATCTGTGGCTCAGCCCCGCGTACGGTCGCGACAGCTTCGCACTGCATTTTACTTGGATCAGCGACATGGCCGCGGTTATCCCTGCATTGACTGCGATCGAGCAACAGCTCGCACCATTCGACGCCAGACCCCATTGGGGAAAGGTGTTTGCGATGAGTCCCGACCTCGTCCGCACGCGATACGAGCGGCTGCCAGACTTCAGCGACCTCGTTGCCCGATTCGACCCGACCGGCAAGTTCCGAAACGACTTCGTCGACAGGTTCGTCCCGAGAACTAGCTAGCGAACGGCGCACACTAGCCTGCCTTTGGTGCTCGTATCGAACGGCGGTGGAAGGGGCCGCCCGAATGCGGCGCTCGCCTCCGCCATCGTCTGCACGGTCGCCTGCCAGCCGCACTGCGCCAACCACTGCTGCGGATCGGCGGTGGTCGCCGGGTGCCACAGCGGGTGCGCAAGATTGTCCGTCCGCGTGCTGAGAGTCGCCCCGAGAACACTGCCAATATCGGACGCCGAGGAGAGCTGCGCCAGCAGTTGTGTCCGCTCATCGTGGTTGAGGTAGACCAACAACCCTTCCGCCACCCAGACGGTGGGCTGCGTCGGCGTCCACCCTGTACCGGTAAGGAACTCCAGCCAGTCGTCAGTGACGAGGTCGGCGACAACCACCCGACGCCTGCACTCGCTGATGAGCTCAAGCTCGTCGAGAAGTCGCTGTTTCAATGCGAGCACTTCGCCGTGGTCGACCTCGAACACCGTGAGATCGCGTGGAAGTGCTAGTCGGTAGGCGCGCGCATCGAGCCCGGCGCCGACGATGACGACCTGCCTGATGCCGTCGCCGACAGCTCCTTCGACGAGTTCGTCAAGGAATCGAGTGCGAACAGCCACCCAACGTACGAGCCCGCGTGAGACCGCCGGTGGTGCGATGGCCGCAGCCAGTACGTGCTGCGCGAGTTCGTCGTGGAACCACGCATCGATTCGGGCGCTCTCGGTCGCTCGACAGGCCGCAACGGACAACGCGGTCGTCCCGAGCACAGACAGCGGCGGATCAGGCGGCACCAGATGATGCTACGTGCGCCGACTCCTGGGCCCGGAGCAACAGTTCGAGAGCCTCGGGTCGCATCGGCCGCGCGAGCAGGTAACCCTGGGCGTTGTCGCAGCCAAGAGCGGTGAGTTGGGTGAGCTGGCCGACCGTCTCGATCCCCTCGGCGATCACGATCATGTTCAAGACATGCGCCATGGCGGTAACCGCCGCCACGATCTGCCTTTCGCGGTCGTTCGTCTCAAGGCGGTCGACGAAACTACGGTCGATCTTCAAGACGTCGACCGGAAACTGTCGCAGGTGCGCAAGTGAGGAGTAGCCAGTACCGAAATCGTCCAACGCGATGTGCACGCCGAGCGCCGCGACTGCTTCCAACGTTTCCCGCGCCTCGGTGGTCTCTTCGATCATTGCCGTCTCGGTGATCTCCAGGCACAGTTGGCTGGGCGCCAGATCGTTGCGCTCTAACGCGACCCTGACAGCCGAGACGAAGTCGACGCCGCGCAGTTGTCGACCAGACACGTTCACCGCTACACCCAGCGGTTTCAGGGCAGGATCGCGCAGCGGCGCCCACTGGACCAGCTGACGACATGCTTCGTCCAACACCCAGTGGCCGATCGGCACCATCAGACCGCGGCTCTCTGCGAGCGCGATGAACTCCGACGGAGGTATCGTGCCGCGCTCAGGATGATCCCAGCGGATCAGCGCCTCGATCCCGACGATGGACCGATCGCGCAGCGAGACGACGGGTTGGTACTCGAGCCGGAATTGGCCGCGCTCAAGTGCCTTGGCAAGCTCCCATCCGACCGCGTTCTTCGCGACAGCGCGATCGCGAAGACCAGCATCGAAGAACTGATAGTGATCGCGGCCGCGCTCCTTGGCCTGGTACATCGCGGCGTCCGCGTCTCGAACGAGGTTCTCACCGCCGGCGTAGGGATCGTCGGTGACCACCACGCCGACGCTTGCCGTGATGTTCAACTCGATGCCGTGACTGAAGAATGGCTCGGCAATCGCACGAACCACACGGTCAGCGACGACCCGTACGTCCGCATCTGTAGTCAACCTGTCGCACAGCAGCACGAACTCGTCGCCACCGAATCGTGCGACAGTGTCGAGCCGACGGGCAATCGCGGTGAGCCGCTCCCCCACCTCGACGAGCAGACGATCGCCGGTGTCATGCCCGTGCGTATCGTTGATGACCTTGAAGTGGTCGAGATCGATGAAGAGCAACGCAACTTTCCCAGCCTGGCGTTCCATGCGAAGCAGAGCCTGGGTCAATCTGTCGACGAGCAGCACGCGGTTCGCCAGGCCAGTCAACGGATCGTGTACCGCCTGGTGAGCCAGCTTGCTCTGCGCGCGTTTGAGTTCGGTGACCTCACGGGTGGAGGCGACAACACCGATCGGCGTCCCGTGTTCGGACTCCCGCTGCGGAGCGAGCTGAGACGCGAACCAGCGCAGGTCACGGCCGCTGCCCACCGAGAAATCGACCGAGCAACCAACGCCTGTGGCCAGCACGCCAGTCAACGCGGATTCCCAGATCGCTAGGAACGCGGCATCGCGACCAAGCTCACGATCGGTCCGCCCGAGAGCCTCGCCCGTGTGGTCTTGAGTCATGCGCATCGCGGCTGCGTTCATGTACTGGTAGCACAGGTTGGCGTCGTAAAGGGAGATCGCATCTGCCGAGGTGTCGAGCACGGTGCGCAGTTGCGCTTCGACGCGGCTTAGATCGGCATGCGCAAGCGCAAGCGCATCCGCCGCGCTCATTGCCTCGCGCTCGGCGTTTACGGTGCGGGTGATGTCGTGCCGGATCCCGAACGTACCGATGATGCGACCGTCGAGGTCACGCAGCGGGCGCTTGTTACTCGTCACCCAAGTGTCGCCTCGGTCGGGCCAGGTCTCGCGTTCTTCCTTATCCAACAAAGGGATGCCGGTGGCGATCACTCGCTGTTCATCGGCGTAGGCGGCGCTTGCGTGCTCGTCGGTAAAGATGTCGAAGTCGGTGAGCCCGACAAGCTCGTGCGGCTCACGACCCATCATCGTGGCGAGGGCGCGGCTCACCGCGACGAATCTGCTGTCGAGGTCTTTGAAATAGATCGCTTCGGCCGCGTACTCGAGCATGTTGTGAAACGCGATCCGCATGAGCTCGTCACCGACCGACACTTCACCAACCCGGACGGGACGGTCGGACGTCGGGAGCTCGCTCACCTTCCGCACCTCGCGTCATGTCGTCCCGATGAGACCTTTCGTCCCCATCGGCTGACGCAGCCGCGAAGTTAGGCTTTGCTGCCCTGCGGGGCTGGTGGCGTGCTTGCAGGCGCGGTCTTGTCCAGCACCGCCCGCGCCTCTTCTGCGTGGCCGCCACGGGCCACGATGTCATAGCGGGTCGCCGTGAGGGTCCGCTTCGAGGCGAAGTCACGCCGTCCGCCCGTTGCCGCGTGCCCGACGAACCCGAAGACGGCGCCCCAAACGGCGCCGATGAGCAAGCCACCCAGGATCAGGCCGAGCCACGTCGCACCAGTCGTGAACAGGCCCACGAGCAAGCCGATAAAGAGGCCGAACCAGGCACCACTCGCCGCACCGGCGGCCGCCGCGTTGCGCTTGGTGAGGCGGCCGGTGACGCGCTCGACGGTTCGAAGGTCCGAGCCGATGATGTCGATGTTTTCGACCGGGAACCCGGAGTCGGACAGCCGATCGACAGCTTCCTGAGCCTCTTCGTAGGTGCCGAAACTCGCGACTGTGTTCCAGGCCGCGTGAATCGGGTCGAGCCGGATAGTTGGGTCTCCGAACGTCATCGTCGTCTCCTCCGTGATCGCGATCTACTCACAGAGTATTCGCTCGTCCAACGCTCGTCAGGCGTACGGCGTCCGCCGCCTTGCGCACCGCGTCGACGGATGCCTCGACGTCGTCCGCGTCGGTCGACCAGTTGCTGACCGACACTCGAAGCACGTCTCGCCCGCGCCACCGCGAGCCCGACATCCACGCCGTCCCGTCTGAAAGCAGTTGGGCGGTAACCGCACGGGTGCGCTCGTCGTCTTCGAACGCAACGCAGACCTGGGTGAAGACCACGTCGTTGAGGACCTGCGCGCCCTCGATCGTCTCGAGCCCGGCGGCGATCGCTCGCGCGTGCCGCACGAATCCGTCGACCAGATCGGCCACACCGTCGCGGCCGAGTGACCGTAACGCGGCCCAGACCGGGACGCCACGAGCGCGCCGCGACAACTCCGGCGCCTTCTCGTCGGGATCCGCGGTTGGTCCCTCGGCGGAAATCAAATAGCTCGCCCGGACGCCGAGAGCCGCCCGCAGTGCCACCGGCTGCGCGACGATCACAACGCCACAGTCGTACGGCACATTCAGGGTCTTGTGGGCGTCGGTGGCCCAAGAATCGGCTTCCGCGAGACCCGGGACAAGGTGCTGAAGGTTCGGCGAGGCTGCCGCCCACAGCCCGAATGCGCCGTCGACGTGAACCCACGGCCGCACATCCGGCGTGCCGTGCGCATGGGCAACGCGGGCCGCTTCGCCGATGTCATCGAACGCCCCGGAGTGCACGTTGCCGGCTTGCAGACAGACGATCGTGGGACCAGTCCAGCCGTCGAGTGCCGCGGCGAGGGCAGCGATCTCGATACGGCCCTGGTCGTCGGCGGCCACCCGCGTCGGCTCACCGAGGCCTAGGTAGCGCAGCGCCACATCGACGGCGCTATGCCCCTCTGCACCGACGATCACCCGAACCTGCGGGCTCCCATTCAGACCTTTCACGTTGACGTCCCAGCCCACTTGCGCGAGCACCTGATGGCGGGCGGCAGCCAGACCGGAGAAGCTCGCCATCGTCGCGCCGGTGACGAACCCGACATCGGCGCCCGCGGGCAACCCGAGCAGCTCGAGAAGCCAGCCACCCGCCGCCTCCTCCGCGGCAGCAGCGGCGGGCGTCGCGTACCGCAGCGTTGCGTTCTGATCCCAGGCACTGACCAGCCAGTCCGCCGCCAGCGCCGCGGGCAGTGCGCCACCGATCACCCAGCCGAAGAATCGGCCGCTCGGCATCGCCATCAGGCCGGGCTCGGCCAGCGCGGCGAGCAGGTCGATGACCTCCGCGGGGTCGGTCGGACCCTCCGGTAGAGGGCCGGCGAACGACGGCGCGATTTCGTCCGCCGACAGCCGCGGCGGGACCGGGCGATTCGGCATCGACTCGAGCCACGACTTCGCGTGGGCAACTGCACGATCGAGTGCTGGGTCAAAAGCCTCACGGCGCGCGGTCATAGTTCGATCACCATGCCCTCATCATCGTTGGCTGCAGGCCTGCCGTCGACACCCTTTTGCTCCCCCGAGTGCACCCACCAACGGAGTAGCGCACGTAACGATCTCGGAACGCGTGCGGTCTAGCCTGCTGCTCATCGATCGGCTGCGCGCGCGAAGGGAGCTGCCGGTGAGCAGGGCTGCCCGACGGCTGATGTCGCCGTCCACTGCCACCGTGCTGGGCATCGCCGCCGCGGTGCTCGCCGCAGCGGCTCTCATCATCTCGATCGCCGACCACAAGGCCGGCAACGCCGCGGTCGTCTTGGTACCCACGACAATGTTCGCCGCCGTCGGCGTGGTGGTCGCCCGTCGGCAGCCGGCCAACCCCATCGGGTGGCTGCTGATCTTCGTATCGATATTTGAAAACATGTACACCTTCGTCGCGGCCTACGTGACGTTCAACCACTGGCTCGGCCACGGGCTCAACTGGCCGTCCTTTACTGCGCTGTGGTTTGAGAACTCGTTTTGGGATCTCGGATTGATCGTCGGCGTGCCCGCGCTGCTGTTCTTTCCCGACGGCGTCGTGCCGTCACCTCGCTGGCGCGCGACGTTACGTCTGTACGTGGTTGGCGGCGTGCTTGTAGTGATCTCGCAGTGCGTCGCCGCCACCATCCTGGTGCGCTTTCACGATTTGCAGGTGGACACGAACGGCCAACCGGTGGGCACGCCCGAGACGGCTGGCTTCGCCGCGTTCCTTCAGTCGGGTGTGGCGGTGCTCATACTGCTCCCGCTGATGGTGTCGTGGGTGGTCCACCTCGCAGTGGCCTTTCGCCGGAGCGCGGGCGTCTTGCGGCAGCAACTCAAATGGGCGACTGTCGGCGCGCTAGTCCTCGTAGTGAGCCTCGCGGTGTCGGTTCCCCTGGGCAACGACACGTCGGCGGTGGCACACGTGATTAGCGGCCTCTGCCTCGCTTTGTTTGGCGCGTTCCCGCTAAGCCTGGGGCTAGGCATCTTGAAGTATCGGCTCTACGACATCGATCGGCTGATCAGCCGCACGCTGTCCTACACGGTTGTCACCGGCCTGCTTATCGGCGTCTACATCGGGATCGTGGTGCTCGCGACCGACGTCCTGTCGTTCTCATCACCCGTCGCCGTTGCGGCGTCAACGCTCGCCGCAGCCGCGCTGTTTAGCCCGGTCCGCAAAGCGGCGCAGCGCGTCATCGATCGCCGTTTCAATCGCGCCGGCTACGACGCGGAGCTGACGGTCGCTGCGTTCTCGGCGCGACTCAGAGAAGCAGTCGACCTCGACACCGTGCGCACCGACTTGCTCACGGTCATCAGCCGCGCGGTGGAACCAGCCCACGCCGCGATCTGGATCAGCCCTGCTCGCGCAACGCGCGCAGGCTCTCCTTGATCGACCCCATCGTCGCGAGCACGGCGGTCGGCTCGTAGCCGCAGTGCGCCATGCAGTTGTTGCA
>DATCFU010000047.1:0-5106 GCA_036509315.1 Acidothermaceae bacterium | reverse complement strand
AATCGGCCGTATCCACCCGTTTGCGTCAGGCCTTCTTCCGCGCCACCAGGGCGTCAAACACGTCTCGGCGGGAGGCACCGGTCCGCGACGCGACCGCAGCGATCGCCTCTTTGCGCGCCATCCCGGCGTCCAGCGCATCGGACACCAGGTCGGCGAGGGAGGCGGCATCGAACGTACCGGCATTGAGAGGTGCGCCGCCCACGACGATCGTGATCTCACCCCGGACGCCGTCGGCGGCCCACGCAACAAGCTCCGACAAGGGCCCGCGGCGCACCTCCTCATAGGTCTTGGTCAACTCGCGGCACACCGCGGCCGGCCGCGCCGGCCCGAAAGCAGCTGACAACGCTCCCAAGCACTCGCTCAACCGGTGAGGGGCCTCGAAGAACACCATCGTGCGCGGCTCCGTAGCGAGCTCGGTCAAACGAGCCGCGCGCGCACCGCTGCGCCGCGGCAGGAACCCCTCGAAGCAGAAACGGTCGACCGGCAGCCCTGACAACGCCAACGCGGTCGTCACCGCGGACGGTCCGGGCACGCACGTCACCGGTATGTCCGCCGTGAGCGCGGCCGCGACCAACCGGTACCCGGGATCCGAAATCGACGGCATCCCGGCGTCCGTCACGAGAAGCACCCGCGACCCGGCCTCGAGATCCGCGACGAGTTCGCCGGTGCGGGTGGCTTCGTTGGCTTCGAAGTACGACACGATCCGTCCGCCGAGATGGACGTCGAGGTCAGCCGCCAGCCGCCGGAGCCGGCGGGTGTCCTCTGCAGCGATGACGTCGGCGGTCTCGAGCGCCGACCGCAGCCGCGCACTCGCATCGCCAGGGTTGCCGAGCGGAACGCCCGCAATCACGAGTTCGCCGAGCGGCGCTGTATCGGGCGGCTGCATGACGCCATCAAACCAGGGCGGGGGGTGCAGCCCACCCCTCCCGACTCCTTACAAATTCAAGTTCACGGCTCGCACGAGCTGAATTTGTGAGGAGCGGGGATGCCCACGCGTGCGCGGGGTACTCACTCACCAACATGACGGCCATCCAGCTCAGACCGCCGGTCGCGTTGATGACGGCGCGCAAAGCCGTCAGAGCTCGCGCGCCAAGAGCGCTCCCCCTACTCGGTCCGCCGTTCGGAGCACTCGTCGCCGGCTGGATCCTTATCGCCAGCCGCGCACCCAAAGGCTGGACGAGCGTCTTCGATCCCGCGACGTTCAACCACTGGGACGCTGACCAATACCTGAGTATCGCCGAACACGGATACCGGGCCAGCGCGCAATGCCGCACCACGCCGGCGTTCCCCAACTGCGGCAACGTCACCTGGTTCCCCGGTTACCCCGGCGTTGTCCGCGTGCTCGCCTCGACCCACGTCGGCTATCCGGCAGCTGCCCTCATCATCGCCTGGATCTGCTGGTACCTGACGCTGCTCATGGTGTGGGTGCTCAGTGCGCGCGGTGCCGACCGGGCTGACCGTGCAGACATGGCAACACGAGGCGGGACGGCGAGGCGCGTCGCCTGTCTCGCACTCGCCGCCGTGTTCCCGGGCCAGGTCTACTTCGCAGCGTTGTTCCCCATCTCATTGCTGACGTTCGCGCTGTTGTTGTGCGTCTGGCTGGCGACGAGAACATCGCTCGCGACCCGAGCAACCGCCGTCCGAACTGGTGTTGTTGGTGTTGTCGCCGGGCTCACGTATCCGCTCGCCCTCGCGGCCGCGCCTGCACTTGTCGTCGGGGCAGTCATGACGCGCAGCCGCCACGCTCGCATCACGATGGTCACCGGTGCCGCCGCGATCGGCGCGGGTTTCGGCCTTGTGCTCGTGTACGCGCAGCTGCGCATCGGTTTGTGGAACGCCTACTTCATCACCGAGAAAGCCGAGTACGGCGTCAAGGCGCACAACCCGCTCACGCTGCTAGACAGGCGCTACCGCCAGTTCATGCAGCCGCCTTCGTCGTGGTTCCGAATCACCACGCAACAAGGCGCACTGGCGACGCTGCTCGTGGCATTAGCGCTAGCAGTGACTGTCCCAGCGCTCATCCGGGCCCGACGCAAGGCCGATCTCACCGATCTCGTGCTTCTCACTACGGCGTTCAGCGCCTGGCTGATCCCCTACATCGCGGCCGGCGGCCTGAGCATCTACCGGTCGGAGGCGTGCCTCATCGTGCTTGTTCCGCTGCTACGACGGTTACCGCTGTGGGAGATCGCGGCGCTCGTATGCGCCGCCGGGGTCGTCGCGTTCCACATGGCGCCGCTGTTCTTTTCCAACGCACTTATCTGACCGCGACTCAGCACAGAAACAGATCCGCTCCTCACAAACGCAGGGTCAAGCGCGCCCAAAGCCTGCATCTTTGAGGAGTCCCGGCGTCAGCGGGAACGACGCGATTTCGTTGTCAAGCCGAGACAATTAGACGGAACCTGCGACCGTTCGCAATGAGTCCCATCACTATGACGACCACTCAACTCAGGCCGCCACTCGCGCCGACACCCCTACCTGACACGGAAAGGCGGAACGCGCTCGCAACGTTCGGGCCGCCTTTCGCTGCACTGTTAGCAGGCTGGTGCCTAATCGCCAGCCGGGCACCCAAGGGCTGGACGAGCATGTTCAACCCAGCAACGTTCAATCATTGGGACGCCGGCCAATATCTCAGCATCGCCAAACACGGCTACCACGCCTCGACGCATTGCAACATCGCGCCAACAGTTCACTTGTGCGGCAATGTGACGTGGTTCCCTGGATACCCCGGCCTCATCCGGCTGGTCGCCACATTCCACGTCGGCTATCTCGCAGCCGCCCTCGTCGTCGCATGGATCTGCTGGTACCTGACGCTGCTGATGGTGTGGGTACTCAGTACAGACAAAGGACGAAGGGGCGGGACGTCGAGAGGCCTTGCCTGTCTCGCACTCGCCGCCGTGTGCCCGGGCCAGGTCTACTTCGCGGCGCTGTTCCCGATCTCGCTGGTGACCTTCACCGTGTTGGTGTGCATCTGGCTGGCGACGCGCACGTCATTCGCGACGCGAGCAACCGGCGTCCGATCGAGTGTTGCTGGTGTGATTGCGGGGCTCGCGTATCCGCTCGCGATGGCTGCCGTACCTGCGTTGGTGGTAAGCGCATTCATCGCCCGCGGCCGTCAGCGCCGGGCAGTCATGTTGGCTAGCGCGGCGGCCATTGTCGGCGGGTTCGGGTTCATGCTTGCGTACGCACAACTGAGCGTCGGCAAGTGGAACGCGTATTTCATTTCCGAGCGAGAGGAGTACGGCGTCGGCGCGCACAATCCGCTCGTCTTCCTGACTACGCGCTACCACCAACTGCTGCATCCGAGTTCGTCGGCGCTTCGAGGCATCACCCAACAGGGTGCGCTGGCAACGTTGCTTGTCGTCGTGGCGATCGTCGGCACCATCCCGGCACTCGTTCGAGCTCGACGCGCAGCGGATCTGACAGACCTGGCGTTGCTCGGTACCGCCTGCGTTGCCTGGCTGATCCCGTACGTCGGCGGCGGCGCGCTCAGCATCTACCGCTCAGAGGCCTGCCTGATCGTGCTCGTCCCGCTGCTGCGGCGGCTGCCGGTCTGGGCGATCGTCGCGCTCGCGGGCGCCGCCGCGGTCATCGCTTTCAAGATGGCGCCCTTGTTCTTCTCCGGCGCACTCGTGTGACCGGCCTCGTCCCGGACGCATCATGAATCTGCGTCTGACACGTCCGACGGCCACGATCCAGCTAGCTGGGTCAGCGGCTCGGAAATCTGGACCGTTGTAGCGATGAAATCCGCCACCCCTCGTCGTCCAATTGGAAGAGGAGGAGCGATGAAGCTAAGCAAGCGGTTCACGGCCACCCTAGAGAAGAGTCCCGCGAAGGGCGGCTGGACCTATGTTGTGATGCCAGGGTCAGCGGAGTACTTCGGTACCCGCGGGCTCGTCAAAGTGCGGGGGCTCGTTGACGGCCACCCGTTCGAGAGTTCGTTTATGGCGCTCGGCGACGGCCGTCACAAGCTGCCGATTAAGGCCGAGCTGCAGAGGGCTATCGACAAGAACCCCGGCGACTGTGTCACGGTGGTGCTGCAGGAGCGCATCGAACAGGGAGGTAGCTGATGTCAGCCGCCGAGATCGACGAATACCTTGAGCAGCTGGATGAGCCGAAACACTCGACGCTGCAACAACTACGCCGCGACATTCTGAGCGTTGTCCCCGATGCCGAGCAGTGCTTGTCGTACTCGGTCCCGGGGTTCAAGGTCGACGGCACGACGATCGCCGGGTTCGCCGCGTTCAAGAACCACTTGAGCTATCTCCCGCACAGCGGCTCGGTGTTTCCTCAGCTAGCTGACGAGTTGGCCGGGTACCAGAAATCCACCGGGGCGTTGCGGTTCGCGATCGACCAACCGCTGCCTCGCGAGCTGGTCGAGAAGTTGATCGCTGTTCGACTCCGACTCGCCGAGCGGTGAGCCGCGTACGGTGACGTCATGACGCGCTTCGCGATTGATCCGCCGACGCTCGTGCTGCTTGCTGAGGATGCTCGCCCCATCGACCCGGGTCACCAGCTGGTCGCACCAAACTCGATTCGCTCGCAGGCACTCGACCTGCTTCTGCAAAGCGTCGCCGCGGGCCAACTCACCGACAAGGCTGCTCTCGAGCTTCACGAGCGGATGACGGAGTTGAAGATTCGGGTTCTCGGCGACCGGGTGTCACGCCGCACCGCCTGGCGGATCGCGCGAGAGCACAACTGGCCAACGATTCGCGACGCCGAATACCTGGCAATCGCAAAGCTCCAGGCCGATGCGCTTATCGCGACCGGCCCAGAGCTCGCGACCAAGGCGTCAGGCCTGGTGCCGCTCGCTCAAGTGAGCGAGCTCTACACCTAACCCGGCGAGTGATCTTGTGACCGCACCTTTTGCCGAGGGTTTCTCGACTTCGATCATTGCTGTTCTTCCATCATGCGGAGACGAGTTCCTTCTCGGCGGCAGCCGCTGGCGCGTAGCCCGAGATGATGGGGGACGGGCTGAAGCCCTTGACGATGAGCCGGACGCCTAGCGAGAACTCCCACGCCGCGATCGGCAGTGTCGCGAGCGCCGACCACGCGGAGGTTGGCGAGTTGTGGCCGAGCAGCGTTGCGACGACGGCGCTGGCGAGCAGC
>DATCFU010000046.1:0-10897 GCA_036509315.1 Acidothermaceae bacterium | reverse complement strand
GGCAGGTGATGGGTTCGAACCATCGTAGGCTGAGCCGGCGGTTTTACAGACCGCTCCCTTTGGCCACTCGGGCAACCTGCCGTGACGTTGTTTGCTATACCGTCCGGCAGGACGGCGGATCACAGGATAGCCCAGGAGGTACTGATGGCCGACTCGTCCTTCGACATCGTGAGCAAGGTCGACAGGCAAGAGGTCGACAACGCCCTCAACCAGTCCGTCAAGGAGATCGGGCAGCGCTACGACTTCAAAGACGTTGGCGCCTCGATCGCCTGGTCTGGTGAGAACGGCATCGAGATCAAGGCGAACAGCGAGGAGCGCGCGAAGGCGGTCCTCGACGTCTTTCAGGAGAAGCTGATCAAGCGCGGCATCTCACTGAAGTCGCTCGAGGCCGGCGAACCCAAGGCGTCAGGCAAAGAGTTCCGGCTCGCCGGAACGATCAAAGAGGGCATCGCCCAAGAGGATGCGAAGAAGATCTCGAAGATCATTCGCGAAGAGGGACCCAAGGGTGTGCAGGCCCAGATCCAGGGCGACCAGCTGCGGGTCACCAGTAAGAAGCGCGACGACCTCCAGGAGGTCATTGCGCTCCTCAAGGGCAAGGAACTGACCGTCGCCCTGCAATTCACGAACTACCGCTGACTCATGCGGGCGACCTCAGTTCTTCGCACCGGGACCGCACCGCTGCGTGGCGTCGCCAAGCTCGGGCTCGAACAAGTGCTCTGGACCCGCGCCGCGCTGACCGTTCGGCGCAACTCCCGGGTGCTCTCGACGCCCGCGGTCCCCTCGGCATTGCCCAAGGTCGCGCCGACCGCCGTCTTGCAGGACGACGCGGACTGGCGTGACGCCGTCGACGAGGCACGCAAGCGCGGACTCCCCCTGCATCGCGATCTGCCGAAGAACTGGGACACCGTGGGCGCGGCCGCAACGGTGCTCTCGCGGGTAGGGCCAACGGGTCGAGTGCTCGACGCCGGGGCGGCTCGGTACTCCACCCTGCTGATCTGGCTCTATCTCTACGGACTGCGCGATCTGGTCGGCATCAACCTGGAGTTTCGGCGTCCTGTTCATCACGGCCACGACGGCTGCGTGGCCTTCGAGCCCGGTGATGCGACGGCGACCCGATTCGAAGCCGGGTCGTTCGACGCCGTGACCTGCCTGTCCGTGATCGAGCACGGCGTGCCGATCCCCGATTTCCTTGCAGAGGCCGCTCGGATTTTGCGGCCGGGCGGGGTACTAGTGATTTCGACCGACTACGACGCTGCTCCACCCGACACGTCCGGCCACACGGCATACGGCGCGCCTGTCCACATTTTCTCGCCGGTAGAGATCGAGGAACTGATCAAACACGCGGACAAGGCGGGATTCGACCTCGACGGCTCGTTCTCCCCCGACCATCCCGGGCGCCCCGTGCACTGGAAGCGCATCGGCCTGCGCTTCACGTTCGTCCGCATCACTTTCACCCGTCGCGCAACGTGATCGTCGGGCTGCTCCTAGCCCTGGGCGCCGCATTGACGACAGGTGTCGCGTCCGTGCTCCAGGGACTCGCCGCACGCCACGCCTCCGAAGAGCCGGCGGATTCATTGGCCGACGGCTCGATCCGAAGGCTCGTCGTCTCCCCGCTTTACCTCGCGGGGGTCGCGCTCGATGCCGTCGGCTTCGGCTGCACGGTTGTGGCGTTGCACTGGCTGCCGTTGTTCCTCGTGCAATGCGCGGCCGCGTCGAGTGTGGGCGTGACAGCTTTGGTCGGACGACGGGTGCTTGGCACCGTACTGCTGCGACCCAGCCTCGTTGCGTTGGGCGGGCTGGGCATTGGACTCGTACTGCTCGCCTCTGGGGCAATCGCGCAGGAAGCGACGGCCGTCTCGCGTTCGGCGCAGTGGTGGTTGGTCATCGCCTCGGCACCGGTGGTCGTGGCCGGCGCGATCGTGCTGCGATGGGCAGCCGTCCGTTCAAGTGTTCGTGCGGGCGGCATCCTGGCCGCGATTTCCGGCGTCAGTTTCGCGGGCACCGGGGTCGCCTCGCGGATTCTCTCGGATGCCCATTCGGTGCGAGCGGTCCTCACCGCCCCGGCGGCTTACGCCCTGGCGATCTTCGGAGTCGCCGGCATGGCGTTCTTCGCCGCCTCTCTCCAGCGCACGCCTGTCACCATCGCCACGGCTGCCTTGTTCGGCGTCGAAACGCTCGCTGCGTCAGCCGTCGGGTTGCTTGTGCTCGGTGACTCGACGAGGGACGGCTTCGTCGTCCCCTCGGCTCTTGGATTTGTCGTCACGCTGGCCAGCGCGCTGTTCCTGGCACTCAACGACGAGCCAGACCTAGCCGTGATCGGCCAAATCGCCCCGCGCGCCGCGGTACCTGACCATTAGCGCAGCGGCGAACCGACGTAACATGTAACCCGCGCGTCGAAAGCGTTCCCACTGTATTTCTGCAGTGGTTCCACAGTGGTTCGACGCTCTCAAGGAGGTTCGACACCCGGTGTCACCCGCACGATCAGCGTCCGCTTCGGCGTCTCGGCCAGCCTCTCGCAAGCAGGTTCAACAAGTCGACCGGGTGATCATCCGCCTCGCCGGTGACTCCGGCGACGGCATGCAACTCACCGGTGATCGGTTCACCTCAGAGACCGCAGCGTTCGGTAACGACCTGTCAACGCTGCCCAACTTCCCTGCTGAGATCCGGGCTCCGGCCGGCACCTTGCCTGGTGTGTCGTCGTTCCAGCTGCATTTCGCGGACCACGACATCATGACGCCGGGTGACGCACCGAACGTATTGGTCGCGATGAACCCGGCTGCGTTGAAGGCGAATATCGCCGACCTGCCGCTGGGCGCCGACATCATCGCGAACGCCGATGAGTTCACGCTTCGTGCGTGCCAGCGCATTGGGTACGCCGGCAACCCGCTGGAGGACGGCACGCTTTCTGAGTATCGGGTTTCCGCGGTGCCACTGACGTCGATGACCGTCGAGGCACTGAAGGACATCGACGTCTCGAAGAAGGAAGCCGAACGCGCGAAGAACATGTTCGCGCTCGGTCTGCTGTCGTGGATGTACAACCGGCCGACCGAGTCGACGTTGGAGTTTCTCGAGCGCAAGTTCGCGAAGACTCCGTCTGTTGCGAAAGCGAACGTGACCGCATTCAAGGCCGGCTACAACTTCGGCGAGACGACCGAGACGTTCTCGGTTTCCTACGAGATCAAACCTGCACCGATGAAGGCGGGCACCTACCGCAACATCTCCGGCAACCTCGCGTTGTCCTACGGACTCGTCGCGGCATCGAAGGCGACTGGTCTATCGCTGTTCCTTGGCTCCTACCCGATCACACCGGCGTCCGACATCTTGCATGAACTAAGTAAGCACAAGGCGTTCGGGGTGCGGACGTTCCAAGCTGAGGACGAGATCGCCGGCGTGACTGCGGCACTTGGTGCGGCGTTCGGCGGCAGCCTCGGTGTGACCACGACATCTGGTCCTGGGGTGGCGCTGAAGAGCGAGGCGATCGGGCTCGGGGTCATGCTCGAGTTGCCGCTGATCATCGTCGATGTGCAACGCGGCGGTCCGTCGACTGGACTGCCGACCAAGACAGAACAGGCCGACCTGCTGCAGGCAATGTTCGGTCGCAACGGCGAGGCTCCGGTGCCGATCGTCGCGCCGAGCACGCCGTCGGATTGCTACGCGACAGCACTCGAGGCGGCCCGCATCGCCACCAAGTACCGGACCCCGGTGTTCTTGCTCTCCGATGGTTACCTGGCGAACGGGTCGGAGCCATGGCTATTGCCGGACGTCGAGTTGTTGCCCGATCTGCGGGTGACTTTCGCGACAGAGCCGAACCACATCGGCGCCAAGGGTGAGCGGGAGTTCTGGCCTTACTTGCGTGACGAGGAGACCCTCGCGCGAGCGTGGGCCATTCCTGGCACGCCGGGGCTCGAGCATCGCGTGGGTGGTCTCGAAAAGGCCGACGGCTCAGGCGATATCTCCTACGATCCCGCGAACCATGACCTGATGGTGCGACTGCGCCAGGCCAAGGTCGACGGCATCGCGCGCGACATCGCGCCGCTCACGGTCGACGATCCCTCAGGTGAGGCCGACGTCTTGGTTCTCGGCTGGGGCTCGACGTACGGGCCGATCGGTGCGGCCTGCCGGCAAGTTCGTGCGCGGGGGTTGAAGATCGCCCAGGCTCACCTTCGCCATCTGAATCCGTTCCCGGCAAACACCGGCGAAGTGCTACGGGCCTACGACCGGGTCCTGATCCCCGAGATGAACCTCGGTCAGCTCGCGCTGCTGATCCGGGCGAAGTTCCTGATCGACGCGGTCTCGTATGACAAGGTCAATGGCATGCCGTTCAAGGCCGTTGAACTCGCCGATGTCATCGCCGCAACGATTGGCGACCGCGCGCCGACAAGCGTGGTGGGAAAGTGACTACCGACCTGAGTAACGGGCACCGGCACAGTTTCGATCTCGTGCCAGTAGCCGACGGTCCGCAGACCGCGAAGGAATACAAGTCCGACCAAGAAGTTCGCTGGTGCCCTGGCTGCGGCGACTACGCGATTTTGGCTGCGGTGCAAGCGTTCTTGCCCGAACTGGGCCTGCGACGCGAGAACGTCGTGTTCGTCTCCGGTATCGGTTGCTCGTCGAGATTCCCTTACTACCTCGAGACTTACGGCATGCACTCGATCCACGGCCGGGCGCCAGCGATCGCTACCGGACTCGCGGTCTCGCGTCCAGATCTCGCGGTGTTCGTGGTGACCGGCGACGGCGACGCATTGTCGATTGGTGGCAACCATCTGATCCACGCGTTGCGCCGCAACATCAACTTGACGATCCTACTGTTCAACAATCGGATCTATGGCCTGACAAAGGGCCAGTACTCACCCACCTCTGAGCTCGGAAAGATCACCAAGTCGACGCCGATGGGCTCACTCGACTTCCCGTTCAACCCGGTGTCATTGGCGTTGGGCGCCGAAGCGACGTTCGTCGCGCGCACCATCGACTCCGACCGCAAGCACCTCACCGCAGTGCTGCGTGCGGCGACGGAGCACCGCGGCACATCGCTCGTCGAGATCTACCAGAACTGCAACATCTTCAACGACGACGCGTTCGAAGTTCTCAAAGCGCCGGAAACTCGCGACGACTACCTGATCCGGCTCGAGCACGGCAAACCGATCACGTTCGGCACCGAGGCCGACTTGCGCGGCCTGCGCCGATCGGCGTCCGGCTCGCTTGAAGTCTGCGACGGCAACTCTCCTGACGTCCTTGTGCACGATTCACACGACGACGACCCGTCGCTCGCATTCGCGTTGTCGCGTGTCACCAGACCCAATTTGTCGATGACACCGATCGGCGTATTTCGCGATGTGCAGCGGCCCGTCTACGACGACCTCATGACAGCCCAACTCGACCAGGCAGTCGCGAAAAACGGCGCCGGCGACCTCGCCGCGCTATTGGCCGGCGGCGACACGTGGACTATCACAGAAGCAAGCGCCGCGCCGCCTGCCGCGAACTGACACGAGGCAACGGGGCAGTCCATGACCGACGACGAGTCCCGTGCTGGTCAGTACGGAGGACCGTACGGTGGGCCGGCGAATCCTTGGGCGGCTCCGGGATCGCCTGGCGGCGGCCCGTTCGGCACTCCTGAATATCCGGTAGCGCCCCGAAGGTCGCGAACGCTGATCTGGGTTTCCGTCGTCGTCGTCATCGTGGTGCTGGCGGCTTCCGGCGTTGGTGCGTTGGTGTTTGATACCCACCATCGCTCGGGACGGTCGGCCGCGGCAGCCGCGCCAGCAGCGAGCTCACTACCCGCATCGGCGACGTCGGCGGCGCCGCAGCCCTCGCTGTCCACGCACTCATCATCACCATCGTCAGCACCGCCGTCGTCCCCGCCATTGTCGTCCCCCTCGGGCGCTGCACCGAGCGTCGCGTCAGGGCCGCTGGATCAGTACCTGCTTGCACCTGCTGAGGTCGGCGCAAGTTCGATGATGTTCCTCATCGATGGTGGCCGTAACACCACGAACCAAGCGACTCTGGATTGGTGCAACTTCACGTACACCAGCGAGGCGCTGCGGATGACGCGGGTGCAAGTGGAGTACACCGGCAATGACGCGCTGCCTGCGGGCAACGAGTTCGTGCGTTACCAAAAGGGCGGCACCGCTCGAGCGTGGGCCGAGCTTCAGAAAGCAGTCGCGACATGCCCGCCATCGTCGACGACCGACGGCTACATCAACGATCAGGTCCAGCGCGCCGGCGCAGACAACGAGCTCGTAGCGCGGCAGATCATTCTGAGCTACCACGTCACCGACCCAACGGGACAGTTGAATCTTCCGTGGCAGGCGGTCGTGTACCAGTTCGACGGCGATTACTTCTCTGGCATCTATGTCTACGGCCTGAGTCGGTCGCTCGCCTTGACTGAGGCCGAAGAGCTGGCCGCCAAGTCGGCTACCCACTTGGCGCAGGCCAGCCGCGGCACGCCAGGCACCGGCGGTGGGCCTATCCAGTCAGTCGCATCCGCACCTGCGAATACTGGAGTACAGGACTAACCCGAATCTCGGTGGGCCTGCGGCAGGCGCTCCAGCTACGGTTGGTCCTATGCCGGATACGCGACGAGGGTTTGTCTTCGGCCTTGTCGCATACACCATCTGGGGCCTGTTCCCGTTGTACTGGCCGCTGCTTGACCCAACACCGGCGATACAGATCCTCGCCCATCGCATGCTGTGGTCACTGGTGTTCATCGGCGCGCTGCTGGCTGCTCGGCGGCGATGGGCATTTGTCGGTGAGCTTCGACATGACCTCGAGCGCGTCGCGTTGCTGGTGCTCGCCGGGCTGCTGATCAGCGTCAACTGGGGCGTCTACATCTGGGCAGTCAATGCCGGCCACGTCATCGAGTCGTCGCTGGGTTACTTCATCACGCCGCTGGTCAACATCGGACTGGGCGTGCTTGTCCTCAAGGAACACTTGCAACGAACGCAGTGGATTGCCGTGATCGTCGGTGTCGCGGCGGTGCTAGTCATCGCCGTCGGGTACGGGCAAGTGCCGTGGATCGGGCTCACGCTCGCCGCGAGCTTCGGCGGCTACGGCCTGGTCAAGAAGATCGCCCGCACACCAGCGCTGGAGAGCCTCGCCGTCGAAACGTCGGTCATGGCACTACCGGCAATCGCGTATCTCCTGTTTGCGAACGCCCAGGGATACGGATCGTTCGGACACGTCTCAGTTGGCATGGACCTGCTGCTCATATCGTCAGGGGTCGTGACAGGCGTCCCACTGCTGTTCTTCGCGGCGGCTGCGCGTCGGGTGCCTCTGAGCGTGATGGGGATGCTGCAATACATCACTCCCGTGCTGCAGTTTCTGATCGGAATCTTCTTGCGGCATGAAGCACTGTCGGGCTCGGAGCTGGCCGGCTTCGCCCTAGTGTGGGTTGCGCTGGCGATCCTCGGCATTGGCGAGCTGCGGCAACTGGGTCGTACACCAAGCGCCGCCGTATTAGCCGCCCCGTAATTGTACCGAGGGACAACCCCGGTAGGGCTGTCCCTCGGTCGCTACCTAACCCTTGAACCAGCTAACCCTTGACGGAGCCAGCAAGCAGTCCACGTACGAAGTAACGCTGCAGTGAGAAGAACACGATGAGCGGAATGATCAGCGCGATGAACGCTCCCGCGGTCAGCAACTGCCAGTTCGCGCCGTATTGCCCGACCAGTTGTTCGAGTCGACCCGTGAGAGGCAGAACCTTGGGCGTGCCTCCCGCAAAGGTCAGCGCGACGAGCAGGTCGTTCCACACCCACAGGAACTGGAAGATGGCGAACGCCGCGATTGCGGGCGTCGACAGCGGCAGCACGATCTGACGGAAGATCCGGAAGTGGTTTGCGCCGTCGACGCGCGCCGCCTCCATCATGTCTTCTGGCAGCTGACTGATGAAGTTGTGCAGCAGGAACACTGCGAGCGGCAACCCGAACATGGTGTGCGAGATCCAGACCGGGTAGTACTTCCCGCCGAGGTGCAGGGCCGGGAAGATCGGGAAACTCCCGATGTGCACGCCCACGTTGTAGAAGCGCAACAGCGGGATGAGCGACATCTGGAGCGGCACGACCTGCAAGGCAAAGATAATAAAGAAAACTGTGTCGCTGCCCTTGAACTTCACCCACGCGAGCCCATACGCCGCCATCGTCGCGATCGCGAGTGTAATGAGGGTTGCCGGAATGGTGATCGCAATCGAATTCATCACGTAGGGGAAAATCGCGGTTGTCGCGCCCTTACCGAACAACACGGTGTTGTAGTTCGACAACGTGAAATGCGGATGCTCGATGACGGTCCACCAGCCTGAGTTGGCCACGTACTTGGCTGGTCGAAGCGACGTCACCAGCAGGCCGACCGTCGGCACTGTCCAGACCACAGTGAACGCGATGATGAAGATCGACGCCCACTTGCTGCTGAACGCCGTCCGGATGTCCTTCGCAGCAGCAGCGCCGGTGCTCGGAACGCGCTTGGCTTCGACGGTTTCGGCGCTCATCGGTTGGCTCGCTCTCTCTTGAGCTGTATGACGTTGTAACCCACCAGCGGAAGCACGCCGAGGAACAGGATGAGGGCCAGCGCGGCACCACGACCCGTGTTGTCCGTGACGAAGGCGTTTTGATACATGGCATTTGCGAGCACGTTGGTGCCGAAGTTACCGCCGGTCGTGGTCTGCACGATGTCGAAGATCTTCAGCGTCGCGATCATGATCGTGGTCAGAACGACGACCAGCGTGGCTCGGATCATCGGGATCTGAATCTTGCTGAACAGCCCGAAACCGTGCGCACCATCGACCCGCGCTGCTTCGATGATCTCGTCGGGGACAGCCTTGATCGCCGCCGAGAGGACGACCATCGCGAAGCCGACCTCGATCCAAATGAGAATCACCATCAGCAGGAAGTTATTCAGCGGATGAGTCAGTAGCCAGTTGGGCGGATGTTTCCAGCCTAGGAATATGACGACTTGGCTCAGCAAGCCGTCTTGCGGCTGCGAGCTTTGCTTGTAGTCGTAGACGTACTTCCAGATGATGCTGGCCCCGACGAACGAAATCGCCATCGGCATGAAAATCAGCGACTTGACCAGCGACTGATTCTTCATCCGGTCGACGACGATCGCGATCGTCAAGCCGAGCCCAGTTGCGACGATGGGCGCGACGATGATCCAAAGGAGCGTGTTGAGCAAGACGCTCTGCGTCGCCGGATCGGTGAACGCGAACCCGTAGTTCTTGAAGCCGACATACGGGGCGTGTAACGCCTGTGCGCCATGCAGGCTCAAATACAAAGTCCGGAACGACGGAATGACGAGCCCAATGAGCAGCAGCACGATAGCCGGGCCGACGAAGATCGCGACCGTCAACGGGCGCTGGAACCGACCGGTCGCGCGGCCGGCAAGGAAAAAGATGAGTAGCAGCGCCGCGAAGAAGACGACGACTGCCGAGATGACTTGGCCGAGCTTGTCTACTGAATCCGAAAACGTCGACGCCGTGAGCAACGCATGTGATGCCGACACGCTCACTCCCATTCATCTGCCGGGTAGTGGTGAAACTCGTCGTGCTGGAGCAGGTAATGCACGTCCTTCCGAGAAAGCCGTGGCCCGGAGGTTACTCCTTCCGGGCCACGGCGTCCCCGTCTCAGCGGGACAATCTCTCCAGCGGCGCTACGACGCTGGCCACGCGGCGTCGATGGCCTTCGCCACACTGGCGATCGAGGCACCGGTGCCGAACCATGCCGTCATCTGCGTCCACTCGGCGCCCGAACCAACGGCAGACGGCATCAAGTCAGATGCGTCAAACCGGAAGGTCGCGTTCGCGTTCGTGAGGTACTGCGCGGACAACTTGTCGATGCCGTCGCTGTACAGGCTCTGGTCGACTCCGCTGTTCGCGGAAACCCAGCCTGGTGCAACCTGGATCCGGCTGTCGGCCCACTGCGGTGACGACAGGTACGTCTGCACTGCCTGGGTCGCCGCGTCGGAGGAGAACGCAGCGGTGAACTCGCCGCCACCTTCGACCGGGGTCGGAACGCTCGTGCTACGCGGGGGCAGGTAGAAGGCCCACACCTGACCGGTCGGGGAAACCGTGGTGCCCTTCGGCCACTGTGCCTCGTAGAACGATGCCTGCTGCAAGAACCAGCACTGACCGGTGAGGATCGGCTTCCCGGCGTCCTGGAACGTCGTGGTCGCGATCGTCTTAACGTCGCCGTATCCGCCGTTGACCCACTTCGGGTTCTGCATCCAGTTGGCGACTTCGGTCATTGCAGCTTCGATCTTCGGGTCTTCGAAGGTGATCTTGTGGCTGACCCAGTCGTCGTAGACCTGGCCGCCGTCTGAACTAAGGACGGTCTCCTCGAGCCAGTCGGTGGCCGGCCAGCCGGTCGCCGTACCTGATCCGATGCCGCCGCACCACGGCTTGGTGCCGGTGGCCGCGATCTTGTCGGAAAGCGATGCGAGCTGGTCCCACGTCGTCGGGATCGTGTAGCCCGCCTTGGACATTGCCGACGGCGAGTACCACACGAGCGACTTCATGTTCGCGCTCTGGGGTGCTGCGTAGAACGTGCCGTTGACGGAGCCATACGACTTCCAGGCCGCGTTCCAGTACTTGTCTTCGTTGGCAGTAACGCCGGCCGGCGGAGCCTTGACGGCGCCGAGCGCGACCATCTGCTGCAGCAAACCAGGCTGCGGGATGATCGCCAGGTCAGGTGCGGTACCACCCTGAACACGCACGGGCAGCTGCGACTCGAAGTCGTTGGAGCCTTCGTAGGAGATCTTGATGCCGGTGCAGCTCTCGAACTGCGCCCATGACTTGTTGAGCGAGTCTGACTCCGGCGGCAGGATCGAGCCGAACATCGTCACCGTCTTGCCCTTGGTGGCGTCACTTGTGTACTGCGCGTAGTCGGCGCAGGTCTTGGCCTGAGGCGCCGGCGCC
>DATCFU010000045.1:0-25404 GCA_036509315.1 Acidothermaceae bacterium | reverse complement strand
GCGCTCTGGAAGACGCCGACAATCGTGGCATCTCGGAAGCTGAACCGTCGGGTGATCTCGATGTCGTTGGCCGGATCATGCTCGAGATCCGCGACCGCCGGTGGCTGCCCGTCCGGCAGTGGGGCAGGTTCGCCGGCCCGGACGGCGGCGGCACTGCGCGCCACGGCCCGGCGGCGCAGGTATTCGCCGGCGAAAAGGATGCCGCCGTTCACGGTCAAGAAGATGGCTGCCGCCTCGGGTTTGGCGAACAGCGTGCGGAACGTGTGTTCGAGCGCGAGGCCGATGATGCCCGCCGGGATCGTGGCGATGACGATGAGCCACGCCATCCGCTCGTGGACGGTTTCCAGCCTGCGGTGGCGGATCGAGCTGACGAATCCGCCGATGATCCGCACCCAGTCACGCCAGAAGAACAGCAACAACGCAAGTGCGGTCGCGACATGCAGTCCGACGATAAACGCGAGATATGGCGATTCAGCTTGGTCCTGCTGGGTGACCAGAGCCTTCCACGACCCGCCGACCAGGGCAGGGACCAACACCGAGTGGCCCAGGCTGGAGACCGGGAAAAGCTCCGTCACACCCTGCAGCACGCCGATCGTGATCGCCTGGAGAAAGTTCAGATGGGGATAGGGGGTTGGGACTGGCACGCAGGGCCCTCATCAGGTCGGCGGGGACTCTAGTCACGCCCCACGATACGGGTCAAACCTGACGACAACCTGGCCAACGGGCCAAACAGCGCCTCAAAACATTGCGAGAGTGCGAGACAATGGACATTCACCGGATAGCGCCTGGCAGGGATGGGAGGGATCGCGACCGTGCTCGATCCGCGCGCGCTCTACACGCTCGAGGAGCACGTCCCGCTGCTCGAGCGGCCGGTCCTGATCCACGCCCTCGACGGGTTCGTCGATGCCGGTGAAGCGGTCCGGCTCACCCACGAGCACCTGCTGGCCAACCTGACCCACGAGGTCGTCGGCCGGTTCGACGTCGACCAACTGCACGACTACCGGGCCCGCCGGCCACCCATGATCTTCGACGCCGACCACTGGGAGAGCTACGCAGCACCTGAGCTGCTCCTCTACGCCATGACGGACGCCGCTGGCGAGCGCTTTCTGCTGCTGACCGGCCCCGAGCCGGACGTGCAGTGGGAGCGCTACATCGCGGCCGTCATCGGGCTGATCGAGCACTTCGGCGTCCGATTGACCATCGGTCTCAATGCCATCCCGATGGCCGTGCCGCACACCAGGCCAGTCGGCATCACGTCACACGCATCGCGCCAGGAGCTGATTCCCGACAACGAGCCGTGGGTGCAGCGCGTGCAGGTGCCGGCCAGCGCGGGTCACCTGCTCGAGTTCCGTTTGACCGAGCGTGGCCTTGACGCGATCGGCTTCGCCGCGCACATCCCGCACTACCTAGCGCAGACCGAATTCCCTGACGCAGCCGAGCGACTGGTTGGCGCCATCGCCCTCGCTGGCGGCCTCGTGCTGCCCACCGATGAGTTGCATGTGGCCGGAACAGCCGCGAAGTTGGAGATCGACAAGCAGGTCGCCGATTCACCGGAGGCGATGGCCCTGGTCGGTGCGCTCGAGCAGCAATACGACGCGTTCCTGCGAGGCCGGGGCAGCGATCTGCTCGCCACCGGATCAGGTGACTTGCCGTCGGCTGACGAGCTCGGCGCGGAGCTCGAGCGATTCCTGGCCGATCACACCAAGCGCCAGCGTGACGACCGCGAAACTTAGCGTGCGACGGCCGAACCTACGGCGTCACGCGCCGACGGACCGAACTGCCGCCGCTACACGTTCGGCGGCTCCCGCAACGAAGATGTGTTCGGTGTTGCGCAGATGCGATACAGCGCCGACCCTCTGGCCGGCCGGATTGTGGATGCCGATTTGCGCACCGACGTAGCGTTTCGAATCGAACGCCAGCATCGCGACGTCCGCGTGGCCTGCATCTTTTAGCCACTGCCCGATGTCTGCCGGTGTTACCCACGACTCGTCGTTGTACGACACCACCACGACGTCGGCCCTCGTTCGCGAGATAACGGAGCGCAGGGCCGCCGGCATCGACGCCTTGCCGTTGAACGGCGAATGCGTGTCGTCGTCCCGCGCATCGATCCGCTTGCACGCGATGCCGTAATGCTCGGGAGCGTCCCAGCGCACCAACGTCTCCCAGACGTGGTAGTTCGTGAAGTAGCGGTGCTGGTTGTAGGGCGGATCGAGATAAGCCAGGTCGACGTACGGGACGACGTCGATGAGCGACATCGCGTCACCGCGCATCGCCACACCGGGCCCGGTAAGCAGCTCCGGTGCTCGTAGTTCGATGTCGTTGTGCGCCCGCGCGGCCCACTGTTTGAGATAGGCCATCTGCAACCCGGTTGTCGAGTCGACGCGATCGGCCGCGAGCATGAGAGCGGTAAGGAGCACCGGATACAGCGCGTCGCCCGAGTAACGGGCCTCGATCGCGTCACGCATCGCATCGACGCGCGCCCCGTTCTTCGGCTGGAAATACCGCGCCGCGATGCAGAACGTTTCGGTGAAGTAGCCGGCTACACCCGGCAACGCGTTGAGTTCGTCAAGGGCCTGCACGAGCCGGTCTTTGTCGACCGCGGTGGCGTCGGTGGCCACGTAACACTGCGCAAGCACCTCGGCGTACGTTGCGGAGTCGACAGCTGTGACTTCGATACCGCGTCGCTTGAACTCCTGAGCAACCCTCGTCGTCCCGGTGAAAAGGTCGAGGGCCGTGCGCGCGCCCGCCGCGGTTGCGATGTCGCCCAGCACGGAGGCGAGCAGCCGCTTGGAGCCGAGATATTTGATCATCGCGCCCCCTCGCTAGGCAGACTGCTCTCGTGCCACGGCGTTGCTAGTTCGAAGCCTAGGCGGAACACCACTACCTAGTCGGAACAAACGCGGCCAACCCTGGCATTGTGGTCGGCATGGTGCTGGATGGCTTCGCGCACGGGATTGCCGAAGGCTGGTGGATGTTCTTCGACACCTTCTGGGCTCTCGTGCTCGGATTCGCGTTGTCCGGCGCTGTGCAGGCATTCGTTTCTCGGGCGCAAATGCAGGCTGCACTCGGTGACCACAGGCCGAGAACGCTGGCGAAGGCGAGCTTCCTCGGCGCGGTGAGTTCGTCGTGCTCGTATGCCGCTAGCGCGTTGGCCAAGAGCCTGTTCGCCCGTGGGGCCGACTTCACGGCATCCATGATCTTCATGATCGCGTCGACCAATCTGGTGGTCGAGCTCGGCATCGTCATTTGGCTGTTGCTGGGCTGGCAGTTCGCTGCGGCCGAGTTCATCGGCGGCGCCATCATGATCGCCTTGCTCGGCCTCGTTTTGCCGCGGGTGATTCCGCGACGGTGGACCGACGATGCGCGTGCTGCGCTCTCGCGCGACGTCGACGACGCCGAGGTGTGGGATGGGCCGTCGTGGAAGCAACGCGTACGCACGCGGGCCGGCTGGTCAGACGCGTCGGGCTACACGATCAGCGACTTGACGATGCTTCGAAGGGAAATCGTCGCCGGATTCGTCATTGGCGGATTCGCGTCTGCACTCGTGCCGACCTGGTTCTGGCGTTCGCTCTTCGTGACTGGTCACGGGTTCTGGTCGAGCCTGCAAAACGTCGTGCTGGGGCCGTTTCTGGCAGTCATCAGCTTCGTGTGTTCGATCGGCAATGTGCCGATCGCGGCCGCACTGTGGCGCGGAGGAATCAGCTTTGGTGGCGTGACCTCCTTTATTTTCGCCGACCTCATCACGCTGCCGCTGCTCTTCATCTACCGCAAGTACTTCGGAACCGCGATCACGCTGCGGCTGCTCGCGGCCTTCTGGTTCGCCATGAGCACCGCGTCACTGGCCACCGAGTACCTCGTGAGATCCGTGCACCTGCTGCCGAAGGTCGGCACCCACATCGTGCCCCTCACCCATGCAGGGGCGAACTACACAACGGTGCTCAACGCGCTCGCGGCGATCAGCTTCGGCGTCCTGTATTGGCTTTACAGAACACGGACGGCGGGTGCCACCGGCTCCGGCGACGGTGCCGTTGACCGCTACGCAAAAGACCCCGTCTGCGGCATGCAGGTTGAGAAAGCACTCGCGCCGGCGCGGCTGCAGCTCGGATCGCAGACCGTCTACTTCTGCTCCGATCACTGCGCTGCGAAGTTCGCTGCCGAGAACGCCCACGCCACTCGTTCTTAACTATATGCGGCAAAGTGGTGGGTCAGCGTTGTGTAGTAAGGACCCCTTCGCTATCTTGCTCCGTGATCCGCTCGTGACCTGCAACGGAGCCTCGCTGCGGCGAGTGGGTCGCCGCCTAATCCCCTCCGGGGGAACCGGGGAACCACCACCTTCCCCTGGGGTGAATCCGGCTCAGCTGACGCTGAGGCGGTAGGGCGTTCCTCTGGCCCGAACCCGTCAGCTAACTCGGTCGGCGGCCGGGAGGAGGGCTTGTTCGCTTTGGCGCGCCGTCGCGGCACCCTGGTGGCACTTGGACCCTCGCCGCGCCGAGCCCTGCGGCCCCTCGTCACGATCATGTCGGCCGCCGGTGCAGCCCTTGTTGCCGCCGCACTGTTGCCCGCCGTCGCCGGCCAGGCCGCGCAGCCCACGACGGTCGCGCAGGCGGAGGCTCAACTCGACGCACTAAATAACCAGGCAGAGATCGCCTCCGAGCAGTACAACGGAGCGCAGGAGAGGCTGACGCAGGCGTTGCAGACCGCAAGTGCTGCCACCGCAGCGGCCGGTCGGGCGCACAGCGACGTCGTGACCGAACAAGGCAAGGTCGGTGCGCTAGCCGCGGAGTCGTACGAGTCAGGCGGCCTCAGCCAGGGCCTGGCGATCATCTTGAACACCACCGACCCGTCGCAGGCGATGACTCGGGTCTCGATGCTGCAGCAGTTGAGCACGTCGCAATCCAGCCTCCTGGCGGCGGCGCAAACGGCCGATCAGGTCTATCAGCAGTCGTCGGCCGCGGCCAGCCAAGCGACCGCAACAGCTGCGAAACTATCCGCAGACCTGGCGCAAAAGCAGGCTCAGATCAACGCAGCGCTAGCTCAGAGCAAGCAAGTTCTCGCCACGTTGACCGCCGCGCAACGCGCGCAACTCATCGCGGCGCAGAAGGCCAAAGACGCCGCCGATCAGGCCAAGGCGCAGATCGCGCTGGCCGCGTTCAACAAGGCGCAGGCCGCGCAGGCCGCTGCAGCGCGATCGGCTGCTTCCCGAACCGCTGCAGCCCGGGCCGCAACTGCTGCGGCAGCCGAGGCCGCGAACAAGACGCTGATCAAGACAGTGGCGCTGCCACAGAGTTCGGGCGGTTCGAGCGTCGCCCAGCGGGCGGTGACGGCTGCGATAACGCGGCTTGGCGACCGCTATGTCTTCGGTGCGACCGGACCAACTCGCTTCGACTGCTCAGGGCTCGTGCAGTGGGCGTACCGGCAGGCCGGCATTAGCACGACCCACTACACGGGGACGTTGTACAACGACTACCGCCACATTCCGGAAAGCCAGTTGAAGCCCGGCGACCTGGTGTTCTTCTACCGCGACCATCACCACGTCGGCATCTACATCGGCAACGGTCTGATGATCAACGCACCGCACACCGGGGACGTCGTCCGCATCGCATCGATCGCCGGTCACGGGTACTACTCCGGAGCAGTGCGCGTCGTCGGCTAGCGCTTTCGCCGCCTGTCGGTTGATCACGTAAGGGGGTGTCGGGGCCCCTCAATAGGTGGGCGCACCCGTTGCAGTGACGGTTCGCCTAGCGCGACGAGCCAGAACTCGACGGGACGGCGGGGGGTGACGGTCAGCGGGACGGCCGGGGGTGGCGCTCAGCGAGCGACGGTGGAGTGCGTGATCTCGTCGTGCACACTTGGCGCGCGGGTCAGGGCAAGCAGCCCGCCGGCCACCGCGATCAACACCAGCGCGACCGCGATACTCACACCACCGGCTCCTGACCAGTAGACGTCCTTGAGGTCGATCAGTAGCGCGAGCTCGTCAACGATCAGCGCGAGCCCGATCCCGAACATCAGGCCCATTACCGTGCGCCACCTCGGCGACCGTTCGACGAGGCCGAGAAACGCCACGACGGTGACCAGCAAGATGCCCCACAGGTAGTGATGCAAGTGCACCGACCCTGCCGTGACGTTGGCGAAGTGGCCGAGGTGCGCGTGAATCGACCAGGTGATCGCACGCAGCACGCCGAACGTCACCGCGAACGAGAACCAGGCGAGGATCAATCCCCGCCTGGTCGGGTGCACGTCACGAAGTCGTCGTGGCTTTCGCAGTGGCATCCGCACATCATCGCGCGTGAGACGTCGAGATCAGGTTCGGAATCAGCTGATGTCGAACCGATCGAGGTTCATGACCTTGTCCCACGCGGCAACGAAGTCGCGTACGAACTTCTCCTGCGCGTCGTCGCTTGCATAGACCTCAGCAACGGCCCGCAACTCGGAGTTAGAGCCAAAGACGAGGTCAACACGGCTCCCCGTCCACTTCATAGCACCGCTTGCATCGCGTCCTTCGAAGGTCGTCGCATCGGGCGACGTCGGCTTCCACGTGGTGCCGAGATCGAGCAGATACACGAAGAAGTCGTTGGTGAGCGACTCTAGTGCCGTCGTCAGCACGCCCAGCTTTGAGTTGTCGTAGTTCGCACCCAACACCCGCAGGCCGCCGATGAGAACGGTCAGTTCAGGTGCGCTGAGATTGAGCAGATTCGCGCGGTCGATGAGGAGGTATTCGGCCGGTAGCCGCTGACCCTTCCCGAGGTAGTTCCGGAATCCGTCGGCGGTCGGCTCGAGCGCGGCGAAGGACTCGACGTCCGTCTGCTCCTGCGATGCATCCTCGCGCCCTGGAGTGAACGGAACCGAAACGTCGAAGCCCGCATTCTTAGCCGCCTGCTCAACAGCGGCACACCCGCCGAGCACGATCAGGTCGGCGAGTGAAACGTACTTCCCGCTAGCGTTGAAGCTCCGCTGGATTCCCTCGAGCGTGCGCAGCACCGTCGCTAGTTCCGTGGGGTTGTTGACATCCCAACCGCTTTGCGGCTCGAGGCGGATGCGGGCTCCGTTAGCCCCACCGCGCTTGTCGCTGCCGCGAAACGTTGAGGCCGATGCCCAAGCCGTGGAAACGAGCTGGGCAACCGACAGCCCCGACGCTAGAAGCTGCGCCTTGAGCGCGGCAGTGTCCTCAGCGGAGACAAGCTCATGCGTGACGGCCGGAATCGGGTCCTGCCAAATCAGCGTCTCCTGGGGCACCAGAGGGCCAAGGTAGCGCTGGATTGGACCCATGTCGCGGTGGGTCAGCTTGAACCAGGCCCGCGCGAATGCGTCCGCAAACTGGTCGGGATTTTGCAAGAATCGCCGCGAAATCTGCTCGTAGACCGGGTCGACTCGAAGCGCGAGGTCCGTTGTGAGCATCGTCGGCGGTCGCACCAGCAAGCCGTCTTCGGGGTCGGGCACGGTGTTCGCGCCGCCACCGTCCTTCGGCTGCCATTGGTGGGCGCCGGCAGGGCTCAAGCTCTGCTCCCACTCGTAGCCGAACAGGATTTCGAAGAAGCCGTTGTCCCACCTCGTCGGTGTCGGCGTCCACGTAACCTCGAGCCCGCTGGTGATCACGTCGCGCCCCTTGCCGCTGCCATAGCTCTGCTTCCAACCGAGGCCCATCTCTTCGAGCGGAGCGCCTTCGGGCTCCGGGCCGACGTACTGGCCGGGGTCAGCCGCGCCGTGCGTCTTACCGAAGGTGTGGCCGCCAGCGATTAGTGCGACGGTCTCCTCGTCGTTCATCGCCATCCGGCGAAACGTCTCGCGGATGTCGCGAGCCGATGCCATCGCGTCGGGCTGTGCGTTCGGCCCCTCGGGGTTCACATAAATCAAACCCATCTGGACGGCGGCCAGCGGGCTTTCGAGTTCGCGGTCGCCGGTGTAACGGTCGTCGCCGAGCCAGGTCTCTTCGGGACCCCAATACACGTCCTCGTCCGGCTCCCAAACGTCGGCGCGACCGCCGGCGAAGCCGAAGGTCTTGAAGCCCATCGACTCGAGCGCGCAGTTGCCGGCAAAGACCATCAGGTCGGCCCACGACAGTGCACGCCCGTACTTCTTCTTCACTGGCCAGAGCAACCGGCGGGCCTTGTCGAGGTTGCCGTTGTCTGGCCAGCTGTTCAGCGGTGCGAAGCGCTGCATCCCGGCTCCGGCCCCGCCACGCCCGTCATGGGTGCGGTAGGTGCCCGCGCTGTGCCATGCCATCCGGATGAAGAACGGCCCGTAGTGGCCGAAGTCCGCGGGCCACCAATCCTGTGACGTCGTCATGACGTGCTCGATGTCGGCACGAACAGCGTCTAGGTCGACGGTCTTGAAGGCGGCGGCGTAGTCGAAGTCGTCGTCCATCGGATTGGCGACGTCGGAGTGCTTACGCAGGATCTTCAGGTTTAGCTGGTTGGGCCACCAGTCACGGTTGCTTCCACCCTCGGAGGGATACGCGCGGCGCTGTGACGCCACTGGGCACTGCCGCTCTGCGTCCTCCGGCTCGTTCATTTCGCGGACGACGGCATCAGGGTGCTGGTCAGACATCAAAGATCCCTCCAAGATCGGTAACGGTAGTCAGGAGCTAGTGCTGTCGTTGCAGTTGGCGCAGATTCCCCACCACGTCACCTCGGCTTGCTCAATGACGAAGCCGTTCGCGTTGCTCGGCTCGAGGCACGGTGCATGGCCTACAGCGCAGTCGATGTCGCTCACCACGCCGCAGCGCCGACAGACGGCGTGGTGATGGTTGTCGGCGGTGCGGGTCTCGTAGCGCGCCGGCGAGCCAGCGGGCTCGATGCGCCTGACCAAGCCGACCTCGGTGAATGCGTTAAGCACCTCATAGACCGCGGCGGTCGACAGCGCTCCGAGATGCTCGCGGGCAGCCGTGGCGATCTCGTCCGCCGGCGCGTGCGGCTGGCTGGCGACGGCTGAAAGCACAGCGAGACGGGCCGCGGTCACCCTCAGCCCGTAGTCACGCAGCATCGCCGTCGAAGCAGTGATCGGCTGGGGCACATGGCCTAGCTAACTCCACCGATCTGGAATGAGTCAAGTTCTGGACCGGCTCCAGACAGGACCGGCTACTTGTGGGCAAGGGCCGCCAGGAGCCAGGCGCCGTGCGGGATCCACTGCTCCGTCCAGCGCCACGACTGCGACGGATCGGTCTCTTCAGCCTGCTTGAAGTCGATGTCGTCCTCGTCGAACTCGCCAGCCGTGATGCCGTTGCAGACACCGCCCGGTGCATTCCACTTGTCGAGGTCGTAGCGCGGATTGTTGTGCCCGTGGCCCCGCATCAGACACGCATCAAACGGATTGAGGCCGAAGATCCAGTCGAGTGCCGCTTGGGCGTAGCGCCACAGGGCCGCGCTGAACGCAGCGTCGTCCGCGAAGACGTGTGAACCCCATCGGGCGGCGCACGCCAGCGACCCCAGCCGCGCGTTCTCGCCTTGCCACCAGTAGCCGCTCTCATTCTTGTGCGCCATGAAGAATTGCACGCGATCCTGTACGCCAGGCACAAGTACGTACTGGCGCGGATAGCCGAACGGGTTGCCGTCGCCGATCGCGCTGACCTCGAGTTCGTGCGTCAAGCCGCGGCGAACCGCGAGCCGCGCCGCATCTAGCTGCGACCCCTGCGACCCGGCACCAGCTGCTGCGAATACCTCGACGTACCGCAGCAACGCTGCGTATGGCATGCCTGCCTCAGCGGCGTGGACATAGCTGCGGGTCTTTGCATCGTCCATCCAGAACCAGCCGTCGGCGTGTTGGCGGTCGACGAGCTTCGCGGCGCGCCGGTGCGCGGCGTCGCCGTACGTCGAGTTGCCCGTGACAGCGAAGAGTTCGACGGCTGCGAGCAACGCGCAGTAATCGTCGATCATGTTTTCGGTGCCGTCATCGAGATACTCGGCGTTGTGCTCCTGAAGGTGCGCGAATCCAAGCTCTGCCGATTCGAGATAACGCGATCGAGCGAACTCGCCGTCACGGGGCAACGTGCTCGCCCGAGCGAGTGCCGCAATCGTGGCGCCACCACCTTGCCGGTAACCCGACTGATAGGTGTTGAAGCGGTGCCCCTCCTGCGTCGCGTAGCTGCAGATCATCCGCTGGTCGACGTCCTTGCTCCATCGATCGAACACCGTCATGTAGAAGTAGCCGGCCGGATTCTGCATGCGCACCAAGAAGTCGACGCCGTGCAGTGCTTCGTCGGCCAGGCGGTCGTCCATCCAGAGGTCGGCCTCGTTCAGGCGCGCGCGAGCCTCGATCAGGTTCCACGCGACCTGCGGTATCTGCTGGGGATTGAGAAAGTTCGCGTATGACAGGTGAGACAGGTACTTCGAGGTGTCACCTGAGGCGTCATACCAACCACCATGGACGTCGACGCGGTCGGTGCTGTCGATCACCGGGCAAGAGCTGTCGGCGATGTCGAAGACACCCGTGCAGCGGACCGACTTGAGGTAATGCACAAGGTCGGACACGACCTGACCGTCAAGGATGGTCGTGGCAATTGTGAAGGTTGCGCTCACCAGCGGCGGGGCAGCATCGTCGAGCGACAGAAAATATTGCCCGGGCTCGTGCACTGCCGAGAACTCGGCCTCCCAGTAGCGCCAGTCACGCCACTTCATGACGCCGCCACGGCTCCGCAGCTCGCCCGTCAGCACGGGCTCAGCGACAGCTACGCGGAAAATGCTGAAACGCCCGCCACTGAACGCGGCATCGGTTTGCAGCAACGCGAGCTTCGCGTCGGTTTGCGAGTAGCCGACGTGGTTGTGCAAGAATTTCACGTGTCCTCCGCACCTTTCGTGTCACCGGCCATCATGCACGTACCGGCGGACAGCATTGCCATGAGACGGCCGCGAAACAGCAACGTCATATCCCCGCAGCGGCCACGACACAGTCGGGCGCAACCATAGAGGGAGTTCTCGGAGATCGGAGCCGCCGTCATGCTGTATCTCCTGCGCGTCAGCGTTCCCGATCGGCCTGGAGCCCTCGGTGCGCTCGCGAGCACGATCGGCGAGGCCGGTGGTGACATCACCGCGGTGGACGTCGTGGAGCGGGGTCGCGCAGCAGCAACTGACGACGTGCTCGTCGAAACTCCAGACGCCAGATCCGCAGACACGATTCTGGCCCGACTCAACACGCTGCCAGCAATCGCCATCGAGTCCTGGCAGCCGTTCACTGAGGGCGACCAGCTAAGAGACGGGCTCGATATCGTCGATGGGCTCGGGTCAACAGCATCGCGGGCATTGGCTGCCATCACTCGGATCGCGCCAGCAGTGTTGCGCGCCAGGTGGGTGGTCATCATCGATCACGTCAACAGCGGCGTCGCCATCACGCAGGCAAGTGCCGGCGCACCCTGGGTTCGCTGGTCGGCGCTGCCGTGGTTCCCATTAGCAAACGCAGGCGTTGTCGACGCCGACTCGGCGTGGCTTCCCCACGACTGGGGCGGTGACCCTCAACTTGCTGCCGCGCCCGTGGGCGACTCCCCGATGGCACTGCTCGCCGTCCGGCCTACTGGGCCGCGGTTTCGACCGGCCGAGATCGCGAAACTGGCGAACCTGGCGGCGATTGCCGCGCTCGCTGCGCATTCGACGGTTCCTTCAGGTATCGCCGACTCGAGCCGGAGTCAAGCCAACACCCGCATGTAACGCGCGACCTACGGCTGGAAGCGGTAGCCCATGCCCGGCTCGGTCATCAGATACCGCGGCCGCGCGGGGTCGGGCTCGAGCTTGCGCCGCAGTTGGTTCATGAACTGGCGCAAATAGTGGCTCTGGTCGCCGATGTCAGCACGATCGATCGACCGCAACATCTCACGCTGAGTGACGAGTCGCCCAGGGTTCCTGATCAAGACTTCGAGCAGCTGCCATTCCGTCGGCGTCAACCGGAAATCCGGTGGACTACTATTCGCCAGCCGCGCGCTTATCCGACGTCCGGGTAGTTCGAGCTTGACGTCGCCAATAACGGCGCGGACCTCCTCGCTGCCCGTCGGCGAGCGCCGGGTCACAGCTCGCAACCGCGCGAGTAACTCATCGACGTTGAATGGCTTCGTGACGTAGTCATCGGCACCTGCATCGAGCGCGTCGACTTTCGAAACCCCCTGGCTACGACCCGACAAGACAACTATCGGGACCTTGCTCCAGCCGCGCAGCCCACGGATCACGTCGAGGCCGTCGAGATCGGGCAGCCCGAGGTCGAGAACGACGATGTCGGGTGAGGAGTGCGCGGCGGCCGCGAGCGCCTGCTTGCCAGTCGTCGCGACCACCACGTCGTACGACCGAGCTCGCAGCGTGATGCTCAGGGCGCGCAGGATTTGCGGCTCATCATCAACGACAAGGACCCTGGTCGCCGCACTCACCGCAGTCGTCGCCGTCACTGTCGTCGACCCTCGGGGACGGGAACCGCGGCGGGTTCGGTCGTTGGCGCAATGACGGGCGCTGCAGTCGTGTCGACGGGTACTTCGTCGGTGTGTGCGGTGCTGACCCGCATGCCCAGCACCATCGTCAGACCGCCGCCAGGAGTTTCCTCCGGCGTCAAGGTGTGCCCAAGCGCTTGCATGAGCCCCAACGACAGTGCGAGGCCCAGACCAACCCCAGTCGTGTTGTCGGTGTCACCTAGCCGTTGGAACGGGGTGAACATCCGCTCACGTTGAACTTCCGAAATGCCGGGGCCCCGGTCGGAAATGCGCAGCTCGACAAAATCCGCGTGCGTGCTGGCCGAAACCCGAGGCGGTATTCCAGGCGGCGAGTAACGCAGCGCATTGGCGGTCAAGTTCGCGACGACCCGTTCGAGCAGGGCCGGGTCGGTCTCGACCTCAGGAAGCGAATCCGGAATGTCGAGCTCGATGTCGCGCGCCGCCGGCCCAAGACTGTCGAGGGCAATCGGCACGGTTTCGTGCAGCGCCACCGGCTGCCGCCTAATCGAGAGCGCACCAGCTTGGATGCGACTCATGTCGAGAAGGTTGTCGACCAGCCGGTGCAACCGGTCGAGAGACTCGTCAGCCGTAGCGAGCAACTCGGCGCGTTCGCTATCGGTCCATGCCACGTCAGCACTACGCAGGCCAGTGACAGCCGCCTTGGCAGAGGCCAGCGGCGTCCGCAGGTCATGGCTGACAGCGTTGAGCAGCGCGGTGCGCATCCGGTCCGCCTCTTCAAGCGGCCGGGCGGCGTCGGCGACCGCAGTCAAGCGTTGCTGCTCGACCGCGGTGACGGCCTGTGCCGCGAACGCCCCGAGGACACGAAGGTCGGACGCCGCAAGAGCACGACCGCGCACGGCCAGCGCGAACCGATCGCCAACCGGGACTTCGGTGTCCGCCTCGGCTGGCGTCGTACACGGCCGTACTCCAACGGACTCCACCACAGTCCACGAATGGTCGACGAAGTCGCTTGCGGGATCCCGTTCCAGCAAGGAAACCGAGGTGAGCTGGAGGGTCTCGCGCACTTGCTCTAGGAGGGCGGACACACTGGTCTGGCCTCGCAGAACGCTGCCCGCGAGGGTCGCCAACGTCTCTGACTCAGCCGTGGCTCTCGCGGCTTGCGTTGTGCGGCGCGCGGCCAACTCGACGACGAGGCTCACGGTCGCGGCCACAATCACAAACGCGGCGATGGCCACGATGTTGTTGTGCTCGGCGATTGTCCACTTGTACAGCGGCGGCGTGAAGTAGTAGTTGATCAGCAAGCTCGAGACGACGGCCGTTGCGAGTGCGGCATACAACCCACCCACGAGTGCAACCGCCACGACGGCAACCAGATAGGTCAGCAGATCGCTCGACAGGTTGAAGTTGCTCCGAGTATTAGCGAGCACCAGCGTCAACAGCGGCAGCAGGACGGCGCCAAGCACGGCACCCGCGAGACGACGGCGCGCGGTGAGACCGCGAGGCAATGACGGCCCTACGTGCCGACGTCCGGCCTGATCGTGCATCACGGTGTGGACGTCGAGATCTCCCGACATCCGCGTCGTGGTCGATCCAATGCCCACACCGCCGTTGAGCAACGCCCCGAGCCGAGATCGACGTGACGCACCCAGCACGAGTTGGGTCACGTTCTCGGCATGAGCGAACTCGATGAGGGTCGCGGAGATGTCGTCGCCGACGACCTGGTGATACGTGCCGCCGAGCGATTCAACCAGCAATCGCTGCGCGGCGAGCATCGCGGGGTTGGCCCCGGTCAGACCGTCAGACGGCGCGACATGCAACGCGAGAAGATCGGCGCCGCTACGCGCGGCGATGCGCGCCGCTCGGCGGATCAGCGTCTCGCCCTCGGGCCCACCCGTGATGGCGACGAGCACGCGTTCTCGCGTTTCCCACGTCTCGGCGATCTGGTGCTCGTGCCGGTAATGCTGCAGTGCGTCGTCGACCTTGTCGGCCACCCACAGCAGCGCGAGCTCGCGCAGGGCGGTGAGGTTGCCGATGCGGAAGTAATGTCCAAGTGCGGCATCGACCTTGTCAGGGCCATAGATGTTGCCGTGCGCCATGCGCCGACGCAACGCCTCCGGTGAGAGGTCGACGACATCAACCTGGTCGGCGGACCGGACGATCGAGTCGGGGATGGTCTCGCGTTGGGGAACGCCGGTGATCTTCTCGACCACGTCGTTGAGTGACTCCAGATGCTGGATGTTCACCGTCGACAACACGGTGATTCCAGCGGCGAGCAACTCCTCGACGTCCTGCCATCGCTTTTCGTTTCGTGAACCGGGCACGTTGGTGTGTGCCAGCTCGTCGACAAGGACGACCTTGGGATGCCGAGCAAGGATTGCGTCGACGTCCATCTCGGTGAAGTCGCTGCCGCGATAGTTAATGGTCCGCCGCGGAATAACTTCGAGGTCACCGATCGCTTCGGCGGTGTGCTGTCGTCCGTGGGTCTCGACGAAACCGACGACGACGTCGGTGCCGCGCTCGGCTCGGCGGTGGCCCTCGCCGAGCATCGCGTACGTCTTTCCAACGCCCGGGGCCGCGCCGAGGTAGATGCGCAACGTTCCCCGCGCACCTGACATCGACGCCACCTCCAAACTCAAGAATAATTCGTTCCGGCTTACGTCGCCCCAAGCTTGTCCAGCGCGATATTGAGCTGCAGGACATCGACGCCGGGGTTGCCCATGAAGCCCCAGGTCCTGCCGACCGTGTACTTGCTGATCAGCTTGTGCACTTGGTCGAGGCCGAGGCCACGCGCCTTGGCGACACGCGGCGCCTGCAGATTCGCGTAGGCGACGGAAATGTCGGGGTCGAGGCCACTCGCGCTGTGGGTGACAGCATCAGGGGGGACTGGATTGTCGGTACCCTTGCCCGGCCCGCGAACGAGCACGATCTTGCCCACGCGATAGTCGACGCCGAATGTCGCGCACGTTACGGCGACACCGTCGTAGGTAGAGATGAAGGGCTTCGCCGGGCATTCCTGGTTGACCGACACCACGCTCTTGATCGGGCCGGTCAGGCCGCTGTCATGAATGACAGCGAGCACCGCGCCGACACCGTCGCTCGTGCAGTACGGCCGCTGGCCGTCGACTCCTTCGAGCTGGCCAACGGCTTCACTTTGCGCGCAGACCTGCGACAGCAGGCTGGGTTTACCAGGCTCCCCAGGTCCCTTACTGTTGCTCGGGTCGGCCAGCGTGTCGATGATGCTCTCCGGCCCGAGGTTGCTGCCACCGCTGGCAGTCGGGTCGTAGCCGGCGCCGGCGTCCGAGGGCCTGGTTTGGAAGTACTTCGTGATCGGGTTGCCCAAGCCATCGGTAAAGCTCTGTCCGAGCAGCGACGACCCGACAACGGCTCCGTTGGCCTTGACCAGTGAGCCGTCTGCGTGACTCTTCAGCCCGGGCAACTGGGCGACGACGAGGATCACCAGCGGGTAGGCCAAACCGGTGACAACTGTGAGCACCACCAGCGCGCGCAGCGCCGCGAGATGCTGGCGGATCGATCCTGGGAGGTTGTTGAACATCTGGCTCACCGGATTCCGGGCAGGAACTGGATAATCAGGTCGATAACTTTGATGCCGAGGAACGGCAGCACGATCCCGCCCAGGCCATAGACGTACAGGTTGCGACGGAGCATCGCGGTCGCACTGCTCGGGCGGTAACGCACGCCTCGCAGCGCCAACGGGATCAGGGCAACGATGATGAGCGCGTTGAAGATGACGGCCGACAAGATTGCCGATTGCGGTGAGTGCAGTCGCATGATGTTGAGCTTGTCGAGGCCTGGGTAGACGGCCGCAAACATCGCCGGAATGATCGCAAAGAACTTCGCGATGTCGTTCGCGATCGAGAACGTCGTCAGCGCACCGCGAGTAATGAGCAACTGCTTGCCGATTTCGACGATCTCGATGAGCTTGGTCGGGTTGGAGTCGAGGTCGACCATGTTGCCGGCCTCTTTGGCCGCCGACGTGCCGGTGTTCATAGCGACACCGACGTCGGCTTGGGCGAGCGCAGGTGCGTCGTTGGTGCCGTCCCCGGTCATTGCGACGAGCTTGCCGCCGGCTTGCTCCTTCTTGATGAGCGCCATCTTGTCTTCTGGCGTGGCCTCCGCGAGGAAGTCGTCGACACCAGCCTCCTCGGCAATCGCCCTCGCAGTGAGCGGGTTGTCGCCGGTAATCATGACCGTGCGAATCCCCATCGCGCGCAGTTCATCGAACCGCTCGCGCATGCCCTGCTTGACGACGTCCTTCAGGTGAATCACGCCGAGCGCGCGAGCGCCTTGGCGATCGTTGACCGCGACGACGAGCGGAGTGCCGCCGGCCGCGGAGATGCCATCGACGAGCGGTCCGAGCTCTGACGGGATCGAGCCACCCGCCGCGCGGATCCACTCGACAACCGAGCTCGCCGCGCCCTTACGCACCTGACGAGTCGTGCCGTCCTCAGCCAGGTCGGCGCCACTCATGCGAGTTTGAGCGGTGAACGGGACGAAGGTGGCGTGCGTCAGTTCGCCAGGGTGCCGCTCGTGCAGCCCATACCGCTCTTTTGCGAGGACGACGACAGAGCGGCCCTCGGGCGTCTCGTCAGTCAGACTCGACAGCTGAGCCGCATCGGCGAGATCGGCCTCGCTCACACCTGGCATCGGCAAGAACTCCGACGCCTGCCGGTTGCCGAGCGTGATCGTTCCGGTCTTGTCGAGCAGCAGTGTGTTCACATCGCCCGCGGCCTCGACGGCCCGGCCCGACATCGCGAGCACATTGCGCTGGACGAGGCGGTCCATGCCGGCAATGCCGATGGCCGAGAGCAACGCGCCGATCGTCGTTGGGATCAGGCAGACCAACAGTGAAACGAGCACGATGCCGGTGACGCCGTTATTCGTCAGCGCGCTCGTATTGAGCACACCGGGCTGCTGGGCCTTGGAGAAGATGGCGAGCGGCTGCAGGGTCGCGACCGCCAGCACGAAGATGATCGTGAGTGACGCGAGCAGGATGTTCAGCGCAATCTCGTTCGGCGTCTTCTGCCGGCTGGCGCCTTCGACAAGCGCGATCATCCGGTCGATGAAACTCTCGCCTGGCTTTTGGGTGATCACCACGACGATGCGGTCAGACAGAACCTTCGTGCCGCCGGTGACCGACGACCGGTCACCGCCAGACTCGCGGATCACCGGCGCCGACTCACCGGTAATGGCCGACTCGTCGACACTCGCAATGCCTTCGACGACATCGCCGTCGCCGGGGATCGCCTCGCCAGCTTCGACCACGACGAAGTCGCCTTGCTGAAGCTGGCTCGCAACGACCTCCTGGATGCTGCGCGCATCGACTGTCATGCCGGGCTTCCAGCCGCTGACGCGGCGGGCCATCGTGGTGGTTCGGGCGCGCCGCAGTGTCTCCGCTTGCGCCTTGCCGCGGCCTTCTGCCACCGCCTCGGCAAGGTTGGCGAACAACACGGTGAGCCACAGCCAGACGGTGGTGATGATGGCAAACGCGGTGTGGTCGCGAATCGCCAGCCAGGTGGTGAACACCGAGCCGATTTCGACGATGAACATGACCGGGTTCTTGCAGAGCGTTGCCGGGTTGAGCTTGCGGAACGCGTCTGGCGCCGAGCGCCACAGTTGGTGTGGATCGAGCAAGCCGCCCTGCACCCGATTCGTCAATGACGGCGTCGGGATCGATGGAGTGAGTGCAGTCGACGTCATCAGTGCAGACCTTCCGCGAACGGGCCTAGAGCAAGTGCAGGCAAGTAGGTGAGAGCAACAACGATCAGCACCACGCCGACAACCATGCCGATAAACAACGGCCGATGGGTGGGCAACGTGCCCTCGGACACAGGAACGGGCTGTTGCCTAGCCAGTGACGCGGCTAACCCGAGGACGAAGATCATCGGAATGAAGCGAGCACCGAGCATCACGATGCCGAGCACGGTGTTGTACCAGTTCGTGTTCACACCGATGCCGGCAAACGCGGAGCCGTTGTTGTTGGCAGTCGAGGTGAACGCGTACAGCACCTCTGAAAGGCCGTGGGCGCCGGTGTTCTCCATCGCCGCGCGTTCACCGGGTAAAGCCATAGCTATCGCCGTGCCGATAAGCACGAACGCGGGCGTAGTCAGGAAGTACAGAGATGAGAATTTCATCTCGCGCGCGGCAATCTTCTTGCCGAGATACTCCGGTGTTCGCCCGACCATCAAGCCGCCCACGAACACGGTGATGATCGCGAGCACGAGGATGCCGTACAGTCCGCTGCCGGTGCCGCCAGGAGCAAGTTCGCCCAGCTGCATGTCGACGAGCGTGACCGCGCCACCCAAGCTCGTATAAGAGTCATGCATCGAGTCGACTGCGCCGGTTGATGTAAGTGTCGTCGCCGAGGCGAAGGTCGCAGAGTCGAGCACACCGAACCGTGTCTCGGTACCTTCCGATGCTGCGCCGACAGCCGTGGGCACACTGCCGTGGTGAATGCCCTGCGCAACATTGAGACCGATCACGCTGAGGATCGACAACACCGCCATGACGGCGACAATCGCCAAGCCCTGCCGCTTGTCGTTGATCATGCGACCGAAAGTGCGCGGCAACGAGAACCCGATCACCAGGAGGAAGTAAATCTGGAACCAGTTGGTCCAGTTGGTCGGGTTCTCGAACGGGTGCGAAGAGTTCGCGTTGTACGGACCGCCGCCGTTAGTACCGATCTGCTTGATGGCCTCTTGAGAGGCAATCGGTCCCCCGGTGATCGACTGGTGGTTACCCGCGATCGTGTTGACGACGTGAGTGGCGTGGAAGTTGTCGATCGCTCCGCCGGCGATCAGGATCACCGCGAAGACGATCGACATCGGAAGCAGAATGCGGGTGATAGTGCGAATCAAGTCAACCCAGAAGTTGCCCAGCTGATCAGTGCGCGACCGCGCAAATCCACGTACGAGCGCGATCGCGACGCAGATGCCCACGGCTGCCGATGCGAAGTTCTGCACCGCCAGGCCAGCCATCTGTGCCGTATAGCCAAGTGTTGATTCACCCGAGTAGGACTGCCAGTTGGTGTTCGTGGTGAAGCTCGCGGCGGTGTTGAACGACTGCCCTTGCTCCATACCCTTGTAGCCGAGGCTGAAAGGCAGGTGGTGCTGTGCGCGCAGCATCAGGTAGAGACCAAGGACGGACACGAGCGAGAAGGCCAGCAGGCTCCGCAGGTACGTCGACCACTTCTGGTCGGCGTCCGGGTTCACCCCGATTGCTCGGTAGACGACGCGCTCTGCGCGCCAGTGCGCCTTACTTGTAAACACCCGCGCCATGTAGTCGCCTAGTGGGCGGTACGAAAAGGCCAAGGCAATGACAAGTGAGACGAGGAAGAGAATACCCGCGAGGGTCGCGTTCATTAGAAGCGCTCCGGCATCAACAGCGCGATGACGAGGTAGATGGCGACGCCGATCGCGAGGATCAGCCCGATGAGATTTTCGGCGCTCACAGTTTCTCGGCCCCCCGCGCGATGAGCGCAAAGACCGCGAAGATCGCAAGCGTCAGCAGGATGAAAAACAGGTCACGCATGGTGATCTCCCTGGAGTTCAGAAATTGAGCGCCTAGCAAGTTGGTGTCGTTCGACATCGAGGTTTCGGGCCAGCGCCATGGCCAATCCGATGGCGGCGAGTACGCCGATCCGAATGACGTCCTCGCGACCAGCCCAGCCGAGCTGGCCGTCCCTATGAACGACGAGGCCGTTGAGCATCAGCCACCCGCAGAGCGCGACGAGCAGGCTCGTCAGAGGGCGGCACCACCAGCAGACCAGGCCGACAGCTATCGCCATGACAGCGAGCTGGGTACCCCAATGAACGTCCTTGCCGGCGGCCGCGATCGCCACCGCGACACCGAGAGTCACGCCGAACGCCACGATGCCGACGAATGCGTCGGGGAGCCGCGGGTCCGTAGGGCTCATGGGACGGCGGTGGATCACCAAGGCGCGGGGTCGGCCGTGCGTCAAAGGCAGCACGGCGTCCTCCTCTCGAATCGGTGCCCAGGCGGGCAACGATCAAAGTGAAACTCCGCGCGTGGGAGACGGCCTGTTTCTTGATGGAACCCTGACGCGGGCCCACGAAACCCTGACGCGTTCCTGACGCATCTGGGCCGAACCGCGGCCGACGACCGGTAGCGTCCGAACCATCAGAGCCTTCGACCGTCGACCCAACGCGGACCCGTCACCCGGGATGGTTGCCGCGGTTGTCGGCGCGCTCGCCGTCCTTTTCGTCGCGGCGCGCGACATCAGCCACGGCGGCCACCTCGGCTCGTTCGCCCTCGCGAGCAATGTCTTCGTGCACCCCGGCGCCAGTTCCGATCTGCCGGTCCACACCGGCACCAACGGCTACGACGGGCAGTTCTACTACCGGCTCGCACTCAATCCGCTGACCCACCAGGTGACGGCCTTCCACATCACCCTGGACAACCCGCCGTACCGCCAGCAGCGCGTCGGTTTAGCGGCAACGGCCTGGGTGGTCCGTGAAGTGTTCCGCGCCCCGACGTCCCTCGCCCTTGTCCTTGTGAATGTTCTTGCAGTCGTCGCAGTCGGCTGGGCCGGAGCGACATGGGCGCGTCAGTACGGCCGTTCGACCTGGTGGGGCGTCGCGGTCGCGGCGTCGCCGGCGTTGGTAATGGCGCTGGCGCGTGATCTCACAGAGCCGCTCGCGACTGCAGCATTGATCGTCGGGTTGCTGTCATGGACGAGGGGACGGCGATGGGTTGCGTCTCTTGCTTTCAGCGCTGCCGTTCTCTGCCGGGAAACAGTGCTCATCGTGTTGCTTGGCATGGGCGTGTGGTGTCTCGTGCAATTCCTGCGTGGCGGTGGCCGAGGCATCCGGCGCACGAATGCGATGCAGATCCTTGCGCTGTGCGTGCCTGCCGCGATCGAAATCAGTTGGCAGCTCCACGTGAAAGAAGTCTGGGGCGCAAAGAAACTCCCGACGTTGTCGGGCAATGGGCAGCTTGGGTTCGGTCTGTTGCGGCCAGTGCGGTCGTTCTTCTTCAACGCCAGCGACATCGGGTTATCGCATCAAGGAATCCTCGACGGGATCTGGCTGGTCGAACGCTTCCTGCTGCTCGGGCTGCTGATCGTGGTGGCTAGCGGGTTGCTGCGATCCGCTGCGCCCCCGGAGCTTCGGCTCGGGTGGGTGTTCGCCGCACTGCTCGGCCTGAGTGTGGCGTGGAATCAGGACGTCGAATTCGTCCGAGCCGCAAACGAGGCGATCGTGGTCGGGCAGCTGCTGCTACTTGCACGCAAGGATCGAGTTGCTGGGGTTGCGGTGACCGGAATCGCAGGGTGGTCGGTGCTCGTCGCAGCGGTCTACGCCGCTGCGCTGTAGCCGGGGTGTTGACGGCGGGGCGTCACTATCAGCCACCAGATAGCCATCGTCGCGACTGCCAGCACGAGAGCGAACGGTAACAACGTCGACGCCCTGGTTCCTTGCCCGAGCGTTCCTGCCAACCAGGGCAACACAGACCCGCCGACCACTGATCCTGCGTTCATGACGCCGATGGCTGTGGGCACGAGTCGCGCCGGGGTCACGTTGGGCACCATCGCCATCGCGGTCGGAAAGATCGGGCCGAGGAAGAAGCCGAGGAGGACGAACCCAGGGATGCTTGCTGCACCTGGCAGCGCCCAGGTCAGCGCGGCGACGACGGTGACGCCAGTCAGGCAGCCGAACGCCATATTGGCGGCACTGGCGCCGATCCTGGTTGCGAACGGGCTGATGAGGAATCGGCCCAGGGTGAGACCCAGCCAGTAGCCGCTGACGACGTAGCCGGCAAGGACGCGATGTTCGCCGCGTGCTTGAACCAGGTAACTGAACCCCCAGTTGCCCATGCTGATCTCAAGCCCGACGTAGACAGCGAGTAGTGCTGCGCCGAGTAAGACGGTTCGTTCTCGCAGCGCGGAGGACAGGAGTCCTCGGTGGTATTGCTCCGAGTTGTGAGCCGCGGTGGCCGCCGGCTCGTGCCGTGGATAGGTCGCCCAAATCGCGACCACAAATGGCACCTCCGCCGCTGCGAGAACGAACCACACGGTTCTCCAGGATGCGAATCCGAGGATCCACGTGGCAAGCAGCGGACCCAAGAGGGCGCCAACGCCGAAGAATGCGTGCAGGCGGTTGGTTAGTGCGGTCGAGTTCGGAAGCGCCACGACGTAGGCCTGGAAGCCTGATTCGGCGACCCCCGCCCCGAAGCCGGTGACGATGGCCACCAGCACGAACGCGACAAACGGCGGTCGGGTAGCAATGTAGAAGCCGACCGCAGCGGTCAGGGTCGCGCCGACGACCAGCGCCACCCGCATGCCCAGGCGGTGGACCATCGGGCCAGCCAGCAGGCTCGCCAGCACGAAGCCGACTGATCCGGTGAAGAACGTGGCGCCAATGGCTGTCTTGCTCACTGCGTAGTCGCTGATCTGCGCGGGTAACAGGACGCCGGTAGCGCCCGCGTTCACGCCGACGAGAACAAAGGCCGCGAAGGCGACTGTGACCGGCGTCCGGTCACTACCTCGAAGGGCGGACATGCGCCCTCCAGGCGGGCATCGGCATCACTATCGCGAGGTCACCCTAGCGATCGCAACTGACCCAGCGATGCGCCATGATTACGGCAGCCTGGTTACTAGTCATCGGTATTGCCGATCAAGGGACTGAGCAGGCGATTCGGTAAGAGGAGGAGCACGATGCGCGACCAGCCACCGTTTCGCGCCGACCATGTCGGCAGCTTGCTACGGCCGAAGAATTTGCTGCAGGCCCGCGAGGAGCATGCGGCCTGTCGCGTAGGCGACGACGAGCTGCGGGCGCTCGAGGACGACGCCATCCGTGACGTCGTAGCAATGCAAGAGAGCGTGGGCCTGCAATCGGCAACAGACGGAGAGTTCCGGCGAACCTCGTGGCACATGGACTTCATCTACTCACTCGGTGGCATCTCGCGTACGGACGAAAAGATCACCGTGCATTTCGAGAACGAGGCTGGCAATCTCGACTTCGAGTCGGCCGCGCTCACGGTGCACGACCGCGTTCGGCTTGACCGCACCATCTTCGCGGATGCGTTCTCGTTCCTGAAGCAACAGGTCACGACGGCCACGCCGAAGCTCACGATTCCGTCGCCCAGCATGGTGCACTATCGCGGTGGTCCGGCGGCCATCGATCGCAGCGTCTACCCCGACATCGAGACGTTCTGGGCCGACCTGGTTGCGGCCTACGCTGAAGAGGTACGGCGGCTGGGCGAGCTCGGGGTCACCTATTTGCAGCTCGATGACACCAGCCTCGCCTACCTCAACGATCCTCGACAGCGGGCGATGATGGCTGCTGCGGGTGCGGATTCCGAGCATCTGCATGAGCGATACATCCGCAACATCAATGCGGTGCTCGAACACAAGCCCGCGGACATGCGCGTCACGACCCACATGTGCCGCGGCAACTACCGGTCGTCGTGGACAGCGTCGGGCGGCTACGACTTCGTGGCCGAAGCGCTGTTCGGGCAGCTCGGCGTCGACGGGTTCTTCCTCGAGTACGACGACCCGCGGTCGGGCGACTTTTCGCCGCTGCGTTTCGTACCGCCCGGCAAGATGGTTGTCCTCGGGCTGGTAACGACCAAGCGCGGCGCGTTGGAGAGCAAGGATGACCTGAAGCGCCGCATCGACGAAGCGAGCCAATACGTGCCGCTCGAGCAGATTTGCCTGTCTCCGCAGTGCGGGTTCTCATCGACCGTCGAGGGCAATGCCCTCACTTATGACGAGGAGGTCGCCAAGCTGCAGCTGGTGGTCGAGACGGCGCAAGACGTCTGGGGCTAAATCGATACGCCGCTGGCGGAGGGAGCGCTCAAACTTTCGACTCCAGCGCGAATACTGCCGCGTGAAGGGCGTCTCTCGACGCGTTGCGCAAGCTGCCGGGGCGACTAGCATCAGATGATCGTGCCGCGCTCGACCACGACCGGCGGAAGGGGAGCTATGGCCACCTTCGAACGACCCTCTCGGCTGACGGTCTACGTCTGCGAGAGCGCGAGATATCAGCACAAGGCGCTGTGCGACGTGATCGTCCATCGGGCTCACGACGCCGGGCTTTCTGGCGCAACGGTGCTGCGCGGCGTCGAGGGATTTGGCCGGTCAGGCGACGTGCACACCACCCGGATTCTCGACATCTCAGATCACCTCCCCGTCGCGGTCGTCATCGTCGACGACGAGAGCAAACTTCGCGATTTCGTGCACTCCAACGACGACTGCATTCACGGACGACTCGTCACCCTCGAAAGGCTTGAGGTCTACGGCCCGCTCGGCCGGGATCCACGCGAACCTGCGGTCATCACCTAACGCTCTGTTAGCCCGCCGACGGCATGCTCGACCAGCTGCCTTCCACCCGTCATCACGCCAGCGCCGTCACCACCGCGAGGACGGCGAGGAGCGCGATGAGCATGTACGCGATGTAAGCGTCGAGCCGGCCGGACTGCAGCTTCCTCACCATCCTGACGATCACTAGCCCGCCACGTATTAGCGGTCGGTAGACGAACGCCCCGACCATTTCGACGACGTCTGAGGTGTACCCGAGTTCAGCGCCGGCGGCGCCGTCCGTCTCGTGGCCGACGTGGCCTCCGGTCTCCTGCTCGACGGTCCGCAGTTCGGTTCGAGTCAACAAGACGTTGGCGAGCAGCTTGCGTGTCGGGTTGGCATATCCGAAGGCGGTGTAGCGGTCATGCCCTGTGACGCCGGCGGTTGCCGATCTCCAGGCGGGCACGCGACGAACGCGGAGTAGACCGCCCCGCGATGCAACGACGCCGACGGCGATGGCGAAGGCCAGCAATGCAGGCAACATGACCCACAACCAACTCGGCGACAGGATCGAGAAGTCCGCGAACACTGGTTGCAGAACCCACGGCCCCTTCCGCGCACCGTTCGTCACGTCAGGCCCGATCAGCGGCCCAAGCCCGGCGGAGATCATCCGCACCTCAAGTGGACTCAGAGCTGCGATGGCAAGGCAACCGAGGCTGAGCACGCAGATCGCAGCCCGGCCCGGCCGGCCGGCTTCTTCGCGGAGCGTCGT
>DATCFU010000044.1:0-10403 GCA_036509315.1 Acidothermaceae bacterium | reverse complement strand
AGCCGGCGATGCAACAGGTGAGGCGACCGGCGAGGACGGCGGAGGCGGAGGTGCGGTCGGCAGGAACGTGCCGACGACTGCCGAGCTCTGTACAGGCACTAGCAGTCCCGTAACCGAGCCGCTGTTCCCGAACGTCAGGCTTACCATCACCGATTCACCCTGTTGAAGGGGTGCCGTGAGGTTGCGAAGCAAAACGCTGATGCGCGTGGTTCCTGGACCGCTTCCCGTGGCGGCAGGGATGGATGCACCTGTGGCAGCCTGCAGCTGTTCGGCAGCTGGTGTAGCCGATGCGGTAGCACTCATGCCGGCTGGCGTCGCCGGCACGACCGACACGTCGATGAGTGCGTCGGGCTGGGTAGCGAAGTTGATCGCGTCGAACTGCAGGTAGGCGAGGCCGCCTTTGGGAGAGATGACCCCGTTCGGCAGCGCGATAATCACACCCTGGACTTCGAGGTTCGAGCCGATCTTTGCGGTAGCTGCCTGCAAGTTCGCCACGGCATGGCGCACCGGTGAGCCGAACCCGGTGGCGGAACAGGCGGCGAGGATCGGCGCGCACACTCCGATCACGAGGGCCGTGCGCACGCGGCGGCGAGTCATGCTCTGGACCCTCGTGCTGACCTGGGTGCTGCTCACGACCTGTCCCCTTCGGCTGCCGGTCTGCGCCGTAGCCTAACGAGCCCCGAAGGACAGGTCGTCACGCCCCGGCGTGTGCCGGTTGCTTGAGCTCGGGGAGGACTGTCTCGAGCGATGTCGTGCGGGTGTAGTCGTTCACGATCTGTTCGATGACCCCGTCGGCGTGAACGGCCACGACCGTCAGCGTGCCTTTGGCGAACGCGGTCGTGATTGCCGAATCCTTGTCGGCCATAACCCGCACCGCGACGCTCGTGTCACCAGCGAGCGCGTTCAACTCTGGCTGTTGCTGCTGGCTTCCGATGAGGTAGATCGTCAGCCCGTTGTCGGCTGCTTCCGCCGCGAGGTGCGTCAGTGCGGCGCCGCAAGCGCACTCATGCTGCGCTACCGCCAACAGCGCGGGTCGCAGCGCGCGGGCGGTGGTCGTGCCGGTCTGCCCGATGAGCGCGTCGTCCGGGACGAGACCACCGACGGTGCCCGGCGCCGCACTCGGCGCGGCAAGTACGAGGGGCACCGGCGCGGTCGGTGGATGCTCCGGGGTACGGCCGGGGAAAATGAGCGTCGCGCCGAGCAACGCGGCCGCAATCATGAGCGTGATGATGATCGGCGCCGACAGGGCGCGGGTCGAACTGGATCGGCCACCCAACATCCGCTCGAAGACCCGGCGGCGACGCTTCCACCTCTCCTCGCGACGCCAAGCGGCGATGTCGCGGGCGAGCTCGCGGGCATCATCGGGGACGACGATGTGTGCGCCGGCCGGTATTCCGCCCGGTTTGTCTTCGCTGCTGCTGCCGCCCACACCCGGCTCCACGGACCCAGTATGAGCACGCGGCCCGGCCGTGTGCAGATGGGGCGTGGATAAAGGTTGGGAACAGCCCGCCAGGGCCTAGTGGAGAGCCCGTCGGGGTCCGGTGAAAAGCCTCTGCGGCGCACAACTACCCCGGTTTTGTCAAGACCTGAATCGGCGGTTGTTGATCTTGCTGTGGCTGTCACCATGGCTCTGACCTGCGCAGATGCGCAGACCGACGTTCCCGTGGGCCCGTTTCGCGTGGTAGCATGGGGTCAGCTGAAGGGACTAGTGCCTCATGTCGTTCAACGTCGGCGAGACGGTTGTTTACCCCCACCACGGGGCTGCGCTGATCGAAGCCATCGAGAGTCGTGTGATCAATGGCGAGGAGCGTATTTACCTCGTCCTTAAAGTAGCTCAGGGTGATCTCACGGTTCGGGTTCCCGCCGACAACGCCGAGTTTGTCGGTGTCCGCGACGTCGTGGGCCAAGAGGGCCTTGATCGGGTGTTCGAGGTGCTTCGCGCGCCCCACACCGAAGAGCCCACTAACTGGTCGCGCCGGTACAAGGCCAATCTCGAGAAGCTGGCGTCTGGCGACGTCAACAAGGTGGCGGAGGTTGTTCGCGACTTGTGGCGCCGCGATCGCGAGCGCGGGCTGTCTGCGGGCGAAAAGCGGATGCTCGCAAAGGCGCGGCAAATCCTGGTGAGCGAACTGGCCCTCGCCGAAGGCACGAACGAGGACAAGGCCGAAGCGATCCTTGACGAGGTCCTCGCCTCCTAACATGGGTAGCGCCGGGCATCCGGCCACCCCTGGAGGGTCATGACCATCAAGAAGCGCGCGCCTAGTGGCGTCGTCGACGTGCTGCGCCTGCTCGTCGTCGTCTTCTTCGCCGGGCTCGGCTACGAGGTCTCCAAGCGCTTCAGCTCGGGCGCCTTCGCACTGGGTCCGCTGAACGGCGTCATGGTCGGCATCATCATCGGCTCGGGCCTGGGATACGTCCTGGGAGGGGTGCTTGGTCGCACGACTGTGACTGCGGTCGGCCGCACCGAACACACCCTGCGCCAGACGTCTGCCGAAGAACTCGTCGCGGGCTCATTCGGTGGGGTCATCGGCGTGCTCGTCGGAGCGGGCGTCGCATGGTGGATATTCCTGTTGCTGCAGCCATTTCTCGCGTTTCCGTTGTTCGGATTCGTCGTCCTCGTGATCGGTTACCTCGGGTATCGCCTCGGCAGCAATCGTCGCGAGGAAATGCTCTCGATGTTTGCCGGTCGTGCGGGTATGGGCCCTCGGCATCAGTCGACCTCGAACCTTCCTCGCGTCGTCGACACGTCGGTGGCCATCGACGGGCGGATCCTCGACGTCGTGCGTGCCGGCTTCCTCGATGGCACGTTCCTCGTTTCGAGCCCGGTGCTCGCTGAGCTCCAAGGTCTGGCCGATGCGGGCGACGACCTGCGGCGCTCGAAGGGACGCCGCGGACTGCAGAATCTCGAAGCGTTGAAGCGTGAGCCGGGGGTCAACCTCGAGGTACTCGACGAAGATCTCCCGGCGGTGCCAGAGGTCGACGCCAAACTCGTCCGGATCTGCCTCGATCGCGGAGTCCCGTTGCTGACGCTCGACACCAACCTGGCGAAGGCCGCGTCGCTGGCCGGTGTCCACGTCATGAACTTGCACGGGCTCGCACTCGCGCTGCGTCCGCCGGTGTCCGCCGGGGACGACGTCATCGTCCACCTACTGCGTCCTGGCAAGGAGGCTGGCCAGGCCGTCGGGTACCTCGACGACGGCACGATGGTCGTGGCCGAGCGTTCTCGTGATCACATCGGTGATGAGATCGCGATTCATGTCACGAGCGTGCTGACAACCGCAAACGGCCGGATGGTCTTCGGCCAGCCGGTGGCCACTTCGCAGGGTCCCAACGGAACCACTTCCGCCCCGCACGATGGCGATCCGTTGCGGGTGGAGGCGGCCCGACCTGGCCCGCCGAGCCATCCGCTCGGTCGAGCGTTGTGACCGTCGCGGCTATCGTGCCGGCGGCCGGTCGCGGCGAGCGGCTCGGTCCAGGTCAGCCCAAGGCGCTACGCACGCTCGACGGCGTCCCGATGTTCGTTTATGCCGTGCAGGCACTAGCTCGCGCGCATCTTATCGAGCTGGTCGTTGTCGCCGCGCCTCCGGGCGGCGTCGCCGAAGTCGAGGCGTTGCTGGCTTCGCACGACCTCGGGTCGCCCGTGCTGGTCGTGGCCGGTGGTGAGCAACGGCAAGATTCGGTGGGGCGGGCGCTCGAGGCGCTGCCACCAGAGGTCGACGTCGTGCTGGTCCACGACGCAGCCCGACCCCTCGCGCCGAGTGAGCTCGTCGACGCGGTTGCGAGCGCGGTGCTGGCCGGTCACGGCGCTGTGGTCCCGGGCCTCGCGATGACCGACACGGTCAAGCGCGTGGCGCTCACGGAGACGGGGGCGGACGGCGAGGGGCAGCCGGCCGAGCAGGTGCTCGAGACGGTGTCGCGAAGCGACCTGCGCTGCATTCAAACGCCCCAGGGGTTCGATCGCGCGGTGCTGACGAAGGCACACGCGGCGGCGGAGGACGCCGCGACTGACGATGCCGGTCTGGTCGAGCGACTCGGACTCCCCGTTGTGGTGATCGCCGGGTCCGCCGACGCATTCAAGATCACCCGCCCGATCGATCTGCTGATCGCCGAAGCGGTACTGCGCGAACGGCGAGGTCACGGTGTCAGCTGAGACCGGCAGCGGTTGGGCCGGAATGCCGCGTGTCGGCCTCGGTACCGACGTCCACGCTTTCGAGGTCGGTCGTCCTATGTGGCTCGCAGGTTTGCACTGGCCCGGCGAAACCGGCCTCGCCGGTCACTCGGACGCCGACGTCGTCGCCCATGCGTGCTGCAACGCACTGCTGTCGGCGGCCGCGCTCGGCGATCTCGGCACGCAGTTCGGCACCGATGACCCAGCATGGGCAGGCGCATCCGGTGCGGCACTACTCGGCGAGACCGTGCGGCGGGTGCGCGAACGCGGCTATGAGGTCGGCAACGTCGCAGTCCAGTTGATCGGTAACGTGCCTCGCCTAGGCCCGCGTCGGGACGTTGCCCAAGATGTGCTTTCGACGGCCGTTGGCGGCGTGGTCTCGCTGTCGGCGACGACGACCGACCGCCTCGGCTTCACCGGTCGCGGCGAGGGACTGGCCGCGATGGCCACCGCATTGATCTATCCGCGCGCGGCTCGCCCTAGTCTTGCCACGTGACGTTGCGCCTTTACGACACCGCCAGCCGCCAGACGCGCGAGTTCGAATCGATCGAGCCCGGTCGCGTCTCGCTCTACCTGTGCGGCGCGACTGTGCAGGCACCGCCGCACATCGGTCATGTCCGATCGGCGGTTGCTTTCGACGTCGCGTCTCGATGGCTTTCTGCGAGCGGGTATCGCGTCACGTTGTGCCGCAACGTGACGGACATTGACGACAAGATCCTGGCTGTTGCGGCGACGTCTGGTGTGCCGTGGTGGGAGATCTCCGAACGGCATCAGCGGATGTTCGCCGACGCATACGCCGCTATCGGATGCCTGCCGCCGACGGTCGAGCCCCGCGCGACGGGGCACGTGCCCGAGATGATCGTGCTGATGCGCCGGCTCATCGAGTCAGGGCACGCCTACGCGGTCGATGGTGACGTATATTTCTCGGTGCAGTCATTTCCCGCGTATGGCGCACTTTCTGGCCAGGATCCACGCAACCTCCAACAGGGCGAGTCGGACGTCGATTCGAAACGCGACCCGGTCGACTTCGCGCTGTGGAAGCGGGCAAAGCCCGGGGAGCCGTACTGGGAGACGCCGTGGGGCAACGGTCGACCTGGTTGGCATCTCGAATGCTCGGCGATGGCCACCAAATATCTGGGATCGCGCTTCGACATTCACGGCGGCGGCCTCGAGCTGGTGTTCCCGCACCACGAGAACGAGCAAGCGCAGTCGCGGTCGGTGGGCGACAGGTTCGCTAACTTCTGGATGCACAACGGCCTCGTGACTCTCGGCGGCGACAAAATGAGCAAGTCACTCGGCAACACGTTGTCGGTCGAGAACTTGCTCGAGCAGGTACGCCCGGCAGAGCTGCGCTACTACCTGGCCGCGCCGCATTACCGATCGAGTGTCGACTTCACCGCGGCATCACTCGACGAAGCGGCCACCGCATATCGCCGGGTCGAAGGCTTCGTCACTAGGGCGGTTGAGCTTGCAGGCGTGGGAATTCCCTCCCCCTTGACGTTGGCCTCGTTCCCTCCCGCCTTCGTCGATGCGATGAATGACGACTTCGGCGTACCGCAGGGTTTGGCGGTGCTGCACAACACCGTTCGCGAAGGCAACGCTGCTCTAGCGGACGGCGACAAGCTGCGCGTCGGTGCGCATCTGCGGCATGTCGTCGCGATGCTGTCAGTGCTTGGGCTTGACCCAATCGGTGACGGTTCTATCGCTGGGGGCGCCGGCGATATGCGCGGCGCGATCGATGCATTGGTGGCGCTCGCGATCGAGCAGCGCACCGCCGCGCGCGAGCGAAAGGACTACGCGGCGGCCGACGCAATTCGCGATCAACTGGCCCGAGCAGGCATCATCGTTGAAGACACCGCCGCGGGAGCCCGCTGGCAACTGCGGAGGGATTAACGTCATGGCGGGTGGAAAGCGCGGAGGCCAAGGCGGCCGCGGCGCCAAACCGGGCTCGCATCGCAAGGGCGCATCGGTCGGCTCAGGCGGTCAGAAGCGCAAGGGGCTTGAGGGTCGCGGACCCACGCCGCCTGCCTCAGAACGCAAAGGTCATGCGGCGGCTCGGCAGGCACGTCGCGCGGATGCGGCTGCCGCTCCGGTTGGTCGCGCCGGTCGTCCTGCTTCAGGTGGTCGTCCTGCCGCTGGCCGTTCGTCCGCGGCACGACCCGCAGCGGGCGGACGGCCGACCACCACCCGCCGTCCGACCCGAAGTACTCGGCCCGACCCGAATGCGCCAGAGGTTGTCGCCGGCCGCAACCCGGTAGTCGAAGCATTGCGCGCGAGCATCCCGGCGAGTGCGTTGTACGTCGCCACTGGCATCGAGCTCGATGAGCGAGTGCGCGAGGCCATCAAACTGGCGAACGACTTGCGCATTCCGCTGCTTGATGCAGAGCGGATGGAACTCGATCGTTACGCGCAGGGTGCGGTGCATCAGGGACTTGTCTTGCAGGTGCCGCCGTTCGATTACTTACATCCGGACGAGTTGCTCGATCGTGCGTTCTCCTCCGGCGTCCCCTTGCTTGTTGCATTGGACGGCGTGACTGATCCGCGCAATCTCGGAGCAGTCGTGCGTTCGGTCGGCGCGTTCGGCGGACACGGTGTGCTGGTGCCCGAACGGCGATCGGCCGGCATGACGGCGGGTGCGTGGAAAGCATCGGCGGGTGCGGCCGCGCGAGTGCATGTAGCACGCGCGACAAACCTGACGCGGGCGCTGACGGCGTATGCCGAGCGCGGTCTGCTTGTGGTCGGGCTTGCAGGTAAGGGCTCGCTCGATCTGATGGATTTGGAAGCTGCGACAGAGCCTCTTGTTCTTGTTGTCGGCTCGGAGGGCAAGGGACTTTCGCGCTTGGTGCAAGAGCGGTGTGACGTCGTCGTGCGCATTCCGATCGCATCGGCGACCGAGTCATTGAACGCGTCGGTCGCTGCCGGTGTTGCGTTGTATGAAGTCGCGCGTCGCCGTGGGGTTCGTTAGTCGTTTGGTCGGTAGGTGTTAGTCGGTGCTGGCGCGCAGTGCGGCACCGAGCACCGCGCGTTCATCCGGCCGGAATTTGAGCACGTTTTCGACGTACGACTTTGTCGCGGCGTCCATACCGACGTCGTGCCCGGCCGCTTCGGACAGGAACCACCGATGCACAAGTACTTCGTGGAAAATCTCAGCCGGTTCGAGGCGGCCGCGTAGCTCTGGTGGAATCTGCTCGAGTACAGGCTCGAACACGTCGGTAAGCCAGTGCCGCGCAACAGTTTCTTCGTCGACGTCGGTGCCTGGCATCACCGCGATTGCACGGAAGCTGTCGAGGTCGTTCAACAGTCGTCGTGCCTGGTTCTCCTCGACAGTCAGACCGGTCAGCTGCTCCAACCGACGCTGATGATGACCGGCCTCGACGACTTGCGTCTGTAGCTTCAAACGTGAGCCGCCGGGTTCATCGATGAGTTGCAATTCGCCGACGTCGTAGCCGAGATCGTTCAGGCGTTGCAAGCGGTGTTCGATGCGCCACCATTCATTGGGGTCGACGTACTCGGTGCGAGTGAGTTCCGTCCACAAAGACTCGTAACGCGAGATGACACTGTCGGCGACGTCGGTCGCTTCGACGCTTTCTGCAAGTAGCGATGCTGCCTCGAGGTCGAAGAGTTCGCCGGCGATGTTGACTGCCGCAATGTCGAGGTCCTGGGCACGTTGCCCGTCGGAGAGCGTGGTGTGCAGCTCGCCGGTTTCGGCGTCGACGAGATACGCCGCAAATGCACCGGCGTCGCGTCGGAACAGCGTGTTCGATAGCGAGCAGTCTTTCCACGCGAACCCAACGAGATGCAGACGCACGAGTAGCTGTGCGAGCGCGTCGAGCAACTTGTCGGCGAGCTCGGGGTCGAGGCGGCGTGAGAACAGTGCGCGGTAGGGCAGTGAGTAGCGAAGGTGTTTGGTGACCAACGCCGCGTCGAGCGGCTCGCCGTCCTCGGTGGCTCGTTCACTCACGACACCGCGGGCGCGCACGACTGGGACCTCTCGTTTGCCGAGTTCATTGAGCAATCGGTACTCGCGCTCAGCAACCTGTTGCGGGAGCTCCTTGATCGCGTAGACCGTGCCGGACACCCGGACGAAGCGGACGACGTGGCGCGAGATGCCGCGCGGCAGCGAGACCAGCCGGTCCGCGGGCCACTGGTCGAGAGGGGTCGACCACGGCAGCGACAGGAGTTCGGCGGGGTCGGCTGTGGTGGCGAAGAGCAAGCGCACGTCTCTACTCTCACATGCGCGGCATAGGATCGACAGGCAGTCCCGCCGGTGTGGCGCAATCTGGCAGCGCACCCGACTTGTAATCGGGAGGTTAGGGGTTCAATTCCCCTCGCCGGCTCTAGTCGAAATTTTCGCGTGGCTTGAACCGGATGATGTGCGACACCGGCTCCGGTTGATGACTGACACCTCGTACCTCAGCAGTTCGAGAGGCGGCTTCTAGGTGAAGATGATCTCGCCACCCGCGGCGTTAGTGTAGATGAACGGCGTGTTCCCTGGGCATCGTCGAGCCGAGGTGCTTGGGGGCGAGACCTCAGGCGACCACCGCGAAAGAAGGGAGCGTCAGGTCGCTGCGGCAGCAGTGGCTGCCCAGGTGGCACTGCTAACGGCTCAGGTACTGCTCAAGCGTCGCCACGACTGGCCGACCCCGGCCGCGGTCAAGCTCGTCACCGGCGCGGTCGCTATGGCTGGCGTCGCAGTGATCGGGGCCGCAGGCTCGTCACTTGGGCGCGGCCTGACTGCTAGTCCACTGCCCAACCCCCATGCCGAACTGCGCACGGACGGGCTCTATCGCTATGTGCGTCACCCGATCTACACCGGTGTACTGGCCATGTCTTGGGCACGAACTGCTGCCTCTGGTGACCGCCGTCAGGTCGCGTTGAGCGTGCTGCTCATGCTCCTCTTCTACGGCAAGAGCACGCTGGAAGAGCAGGTATTAGCTCGACGATTCAGTGCGTACCCGTCCTATGCCGCAGGCACTCCACGCTTCATCCCGTCTGTGTCCCACCGCTAATCGATGGTTTCAGCGCTGGAAGAGGCGGGACAGGAGCGACCTTCCGGCCGAGTCGTTGTTTGCGTGTTGGCCGGTGCACCGCTGAGTCTTCGGGATTCCCGCCAGGACTTGTTCGACGTGTTGGCCGCAGCCGGCGTAGGTGGGTTTGCCGCACTTCTTACAGGTGATACGTCGACACATGATGTCGCTACTTTCTTGAGGCGATGATCGGAAAACCCGTTCAGTTTTGAACGGGCCGGTTCGCGACGACGAGGGCATCCAGTGCGTGCCGCGGTCCGGCATCGGTGGTGACGACCCGGACGACTTGTTCGGCCCTCTCGATCGTTAAGCCCGATGTGGTGAGGTCGGCGGTGATGTCGCCAACGGAATACAGCAGGCTCGGATCTTGAGGTCCTCCGTAGCCGCGCACGAGATTGTCGCTGTCGTGCGCGACCACGAGCAGCAAACCACCCGCACGCACGGCGGTGGCCGCCGTCTCGATGACCTTGCGTCGTTGCTCGGGTGGCATCTGCAGGTAGATAAGCATCACCAGATCGCTGGATTGGGGCGGCGGCTGGTAGGTGAGCAGGTCTGCGCACAGACCTTTGAAGCGGTCTGCGGCATCGCGCAGTCGTTCGCGTGCGAGCTCACGGGCCCTCTCGATCGCGACGCTGGAGAAGTCGACCGCAGTCACATGCCAGCCGTTTTCGGCTAGCCACAAGGAATTGCGGCCCTCACCTGCGCCGAGGTCGAGCGCGGCGCCAGGTGCAAGGCCGGAGGCGACCTGCTCGACCCACACGTTAGGTCCAGCCGACCAGACGAGCTCGGTCTGGTCGTAGCGTTGGTTCCAGTACTCGGCGTCCATCACGGCTTCCTGGTTGCGAGGTGGTTAGGCGAGCGAGAGGAAGAGCTTCTCCATCTCGTCAGTGGTCAACTGCTCGCCGTCCGCAGTACCGGCCAGACACTGCTGCAAGCCGAGTGCGACGATTTTGAAGCCGGCCCGGTCGAGGGCTCGCGAGGCCGCGGCGACCTGGGTGACGACGTCCCGACAGGATCGACCGTCCTCGATCATCGCGATGATGCCGTCGATCTGCCCGCGCGCGCGGCGCAGCCTGTGCACGACATCTTTCATCGCGACCTCATCCATTTCCATGAATATTCCTCCCAGGTATCGGCCTAATCGAGAGCGCGTATGTTACCCCAGGGGGTATCAAGCGGCTCGGACTCATGATGCCCTGGATAGTTCG
>DATCFU010000043.1:0-3181 GCA_036509315.1 Acidothermaceae bacterium | reverse complement strand
TGACGGGTTTCGGGAGCCGGGGTTTTCCAAGGAACGCCGGTTGGAGCCGCAGATCACCATCGGGTTGCTCACCGACGCCACCGGGTTCCCCCTCGCGCTGCAGGCGTTTGAGGGCAACAAAGCCGAGACCGCCACGATGCTTCCGACGATCCAAGGGTTCATACGCGCGCACCAGCTGCGCGATGTGACTGTGGTGGCCGACGCCGGGATGGTGTCGCACGCCAACCGGGTCGCGATCGAGGCCGCTGGGTTGTCGTTCATCCTCGGCATGAAGATCCCTGACATCCCCTGGGTCGTCACCGACTGGGCCAAGCACAACCCCGGCGCGCAGATCGCCGACGGGCAGGTGTTCACCCAACCCTGGCCAGCCGGCAACGAGACCCGAGCAGATCAGGTCATCTACTACCAGCACAAACATGACCGGGCCCGACGGACGCTGCGCGGCATCGACGAGCAAGTCAGCAAAGCCGAGAAGGCCGTCGCGGGGAAGATCCCGGTCAAACGCAACCGGTTCATCACCATCACCGGCGCACACAAGACGATCAACCGCGAACTGGAAGCCAAAGCCCGCGCGCTGGCAGGCCTGAAGGGCTACATCACCAACATCGACAACCCGACCCCCGACTTCGTGATCGGCGCCTACCACCAGCTGTTCCACATCGAGAAGAGTTTCCGCATGTCCAAACACGACCTGCAAGCCCGACCGATCTACCACCACAAACGCGACTCCATCGAAGCGCACCTAGCCGTCGTGTTCGCCGCGCTCGCCATCAGCCGCCACATCGAGAGCCAAACCGGCTGGAGCATAAAGAAACTCGTCCGGACCGCACGCCGATACCGCACCATCCAAATCCGCGCCGGCACACAGACTCTCACCGCCGAAGACCCACTCCCGACCGACCTACGCAACGCACTCGCGCTCATCAACTGAACGCGACTGCACACTGGTCCGAAAATACGTCCCCGTAGCGGGGTTATGCGGCGGGGTTGAGGGTGACGGTGTAGCCAAGGGCGTTCAGTCCGCGGATGTGGTTGCGTATCGCGCGTTGGGATCCGATGTGGTTCGTGTAGTGGTCTGGGCCCAGGTCGTGGAACACGGCGTCGGATTCGGACAGCAGGTGCCAGATGATGATCAGGATGGATCGTCCGACTGCGACCAGGGCCCGCTGTTTGCCGCGGCGTCGGGCGATGCGCCGGTAGCGCTCACCGAGGAACGTCTTGGTCCGCGATGCGCTGATCGCCGCTTCCCCCAGAACTCCGGCGAGATACTTGTTGCCGTGCCCGGTCGCACCGCTGCCCTTGGTTTTGCCGGCCGAGGAGTTCACACCGGGAGCGAACCGCGCCCACGATGCCAGGTGCGCCGCGGTGGGGAACCGGCTCATGTCGACACCGATCTCGGCGATGATCGCCCGCGCGGCAGTGACACCGATTCCCGGGATCGCGGTCAGCCGCGCAACCTGATCAGCGAAAGGGTTGACCAGCTCCTCGATACGCACCTCGACTGCGGCGATGTCGGCGTCCAGGGTGTCAACCTGGCGCAGCATGCCGCCCAGCAGGAACGCGTGGTGCTCGTCGAATCGGCCGGTGAAGGCTTCCTGCAGGTCCGGGATCTTCGTCCGCAAACTCCGCAGCGCCAACTGCGCCAACACCCCTGGATCCCGCTCGCCGGCAACCAGCGCCTGCATCATCGACCGGCCGGACACACCAAAGATGTCGGAGGCGACGACGGACAGTTTGATCCCGGCATCTTCGAGCAGCTTCTCCACCCGCTGCTTGACCCGGCGCCGATCAGCGACCAGGTCGACGCGGTAGCGGGTCAAATCTCGCAGCCTCCGGATCGGCGGCGGTGCGACGAAGCTGGCGCGAAGCATCTGGCGTTCGGCGACCTTGCATAACCACACCGCGTCCAAGGTGTCTGTCTTCGGCCGCCCCGGCAGATGCTTGACGTCGCGGGCGTTGACAAGCCAGGTCTCAAACCCGGCCGCCTCCAATACGTAGAACACCGGCTTCCAGTAGTCACTGGTGGCCTCCATCACCACCCGCGTCACCCCCAGCGATGCCAGCCAATCGCCCAACTCGATCAACGATCGTGTCATCGTCGAGGACTTACGCACCTCCTGCACCCGACCCCGACGGCCACGTCCGTCCGGCGGCGCTGGTGTGCGCGCACAGCACACCACTTCCGCCTTCCCCACATCGATCGCCGCGACCCTGTCGATGATCACATCGTCATCGGCTACCCCGTCCATCTCAGCCACCTCCCGCCATCGAAGGAACCACAGGCCCGGGTACCCGTGGGGACCGCTGGGGAAAATCGAATCTGGTCCTCGGGCTCGAAGCACCACGGAACGGCCCACAAGCACGATCCCCGGCGCCCGACTAAATTCCGGCCTCCAACGAGCCATAGTGCGACGACGTCAACGGGCACCCGGACCCCGATTTTCAGCCCGGAACGGGCCGGCCCGCCAGGGCCGGAGAGGGACTAAATTGAGCCAAGTCGGGTAGCGCGGCAACCGCCGGGTCAGGCTCCGATACGGCGGCCCCGCGACACCGACCTCAGCCAGCACCCGCAGCGAATCCAACTTCGACGTCGGTTCGATGATCCGCGCGAGCACCAGGTCGTGGAACACCTGGTCGCCGCCGGTCGCCGCGTCGAAGCCCAACGTGTTGTAGGCACGGCACAAGCCGTCCCACAAGTGCCCCATCCGCGACGAGGTGATCGGCAGCGGACCCGAACCCCCGACCACACCCAACCCCAGGTCCAGCTCCGTTTGGCCGGCCGCCAGCCGTTGCCTTGCGGCCGCTTTCAACGCCTCAAGTTCACCGTCATCATGAGCAGACCCGACATGCTCGATGTCACGCGAACCACGCTTGGTGGAGTACACGATCTGCACCGCCGTCGCCCCCGACGCGGTCTTCACGGTGCGCACATACGCCACAAACCGAGAGCCTACGAGCCCGATTAGTGTGCAAAAACAGGCCACCGAAAACACGAACCCGCACGTCAGCGACCCGCAGTGCCACTCAGCCGCTGATCATGGCCTAAGTCAGGTAAGACAGCGATGCCTCGACAGGAGTTGTCGACGTTGCAAGGCCAGGCTGCTCGATGTAGATGAAGAACATGGATCTTCTCGCCTACCAACATTCCGCTCTGATGCACATCCTGAACGTGGCCCACCGC
>DATCFU010000042.1:0-8947 GCA_036509315.1 Acidothermaceae bacterium | reverse complement strand
CACGATGTTGCGCGCTCGCCGGTCGCCGTCCTCGGTGGCGGCGCGTTCGATATCGCGGACGACGATTGCTGCTTCGCGCTTGGCCTGGTTCTGCATCTGCCGAGCGATGACATGAAAGGCCGCATCATCGGCCGCGAGGGCCGCAACATCCGGGCGTTCGAGACGGTGACGGGGGTCAACCTGATCATCGACGACACCCCCGAGGCCGTGCTGCTCTCCTGCTTTGATCCGGTACGGCGCGAAGTGGGCCGCATCACGCTGGAGAAGCTCGTTCTCGACGGCCGTATCCACCCGCATCGGATCGAGGAGATCTACGAGCGCAGCGTTGCGGAGGTCGAACAGCTGTGTGCCCGCGCAGGAGAGGACGCGCTCGTCGAAGTCGGCATCACCTCGATCCATCCCGAGCTCGTCGCCTTGCTCGGCCAGCTGCGCTACCGAACCTCCTACGGCCAGAACGTCCTCAAGCACCTCATCGAGTCGGCCCACCTTGCCGGCATCATGGCCAGCGAATTGCGGCTCGACCAAGCACTCCTCAAACGGTGTGCGCTGCTGCACGACATCGGCAAGGCCCTCACGCACGAGGTCCAGGGCAGTCACGCGATCATCGGCGCCGAAGTCGCCCGCAAGTACGGCGAGAACGAGGACGTCGTGCACGCCATCGAGGCGCACCACAACGAGGTCGAGGTCCGCACGATCGAGGCAGTACTCACCCAGGCCGCCGACGCGATCAGCGGCAGTCGGCCCGGTGCGCGTCGGGAGTCACTGGAGGCCTACGTTCAGCGGCTTGAACGGCTCGAAGAGATCGCGACCTCCTACGAGGGCGTCGAGAAGGTGTTCGCGATGCAGGCCGGTCGCGAGGTTCGTGTGATGGTGCTGCCTGATCAGGTTGACGACATCCAAGCCCAGGTCATCGCGCGCGACATCGCCAAGCAGATCGAGGAAGAGCTGACCTATCCCGGGCAGATCCGGGTGACCGTGGTCCGCGAGTCGCGCGCCACCGAGCTCGCCCACTAGAGACGGAGACAGTGTGGCCGCACTGAAGGTCTTGTTCATCGGTGGCACCGGCATCATCAGTTCGGCCTGTTCGAGGCGCGCGGTCGAGATCGGCATCGACCTGACGGTCCTCAATCGCGGGACGACGACCAGCCGCGCTCTGCCTGACGGCGTGCGTGTCGTTCAAGCTGACGTCCGCGACCCAGCATCGGTGCGCGCTGCAGTGGGCACCGAGACGTTCGACGTCGTCGCCGACTTCATCGCGTTCACACCGCAGCACGTGCAGGCCGACATCGACGTCTTTGCCAGCCGCACTGGCCAGTACGTGTTCATCAGTTCGGCGTCGGCGTATCAGAAGCCGGTGGGCCGGCTGCCGATCGTCGAATCGACGCCGCTGCGCAACCCCTATTGGCAATACTCGCGCGACAAGATCGCCTGCGAAGATCTGCTAGTCAGTGCCTATCGGTCCAGCGGCTTCCCGGCGACCATCGTGCGTCCGTCACACACGTACGACGAGACGCTCGTTCCGTGCATGGGCGGCTGGACCGACATCGACCGGATGCGCCGAGGGCTACCCGTCGTCGTCCAGGGTGACGGCACTTCGCTCTGGGTCATGACACACCACGACGACTTTGCGAAGGCGTTCGTCGGGCTGCTTGGCCACCCGCAAGCGATCGGTGACAGCTTCCAGATCACGTCGGACGAGTGGCTGACCTGGAACCAGATCTATCACCTGATGGCCGCAGCGGCGGGTGTCGAGCCGGTCCTGCTGCACATCGCGTCAGACACGATCGCGGCGTTCGATCCCGAACTCGGCGCTTCGTTGCTCGGTGACCGGGCCAACTCGGTGATCTTCGACAACGCCAAGGTGAAGTCGCTCGTCCCTGACTACGTCGCCGCGATCCCGTTCGCGACGGGTGCGAGGCAGATCGTCGACTGGTACGACGCCGACCCGGCGCGGCAAGTCATTGATGCCGATATGAACACGACGTTCGACAAGTTGATTGCGTCGGTTTCTTGAGCCAGGTCTGGGCAACGGCGCCAATAGTGAAGTGGGCCCTTACCGTTGCGTGTGCGGTATGACGAGGCCCGACTCGTACGCCGTGACGACCGCTTGAGTGCGGTCACGCAGCCCGAGTTTGCGCAGCACACGACTCACGTGGGTCTTGACGGTTTCCTCGTTGACGACAAGCCTGGCCGCGATCTCGGCGTTGGAAAGTCCCTCGGCGACGAGTCGTAACACTTCGGTCTCGCGTGGCGTGAGCATTTCAAGGCCTGCGATCCCCAGCGCGACAGCTGTGTCGACGTTCGCTTCGCGACGTTGCGCGGCGAACTCGCCGATGAGGCGGCGCGTGATGCCGGGCGCGAGCAGTGCCTCGCCGTCCGCCACGACCCGGACTGCGTCGAAGAGCCGCTCGGCGGTGACGTCCTTGAGCAAGAACCCGCTTGCACCGGCGCGCAGTGCTTCGTAGACGTATTCGTCGAGGTCGAACGTGGTCAAGATGATCACCCGTGGGCGGAGCTGACCTGAGTCCGCGAGGCGTCGGGTTGCCTCGATGCCGTCCATGCCGGGCATGCGCACATCCATCAAGACGACGTCGGGCCGCAACTCCTCACACAACCGGACCGCTTCCGCGCCGTCGTTCGCAGTGCCGACCACAGTGAAATCGGGCCTGGTGTCGAGTAGCTCGGCGAAGCCGGCGCGCACGACTTCGTGGTCGTCCGCGACAACGATCCGTACGTGCTCAGGCCCGGCAGTCATCGGGTCGCCGCAGCTGTCGCGGGCAGTGTCGCCTCTACCAGGAATCCGCCGCCGATCGCGGGGCCGAAACTCAATCGGCCGCCAACTGCGGCAGCGCGTTCACCCATGCCAAGGAGGCCGTGTGCGCCCTCAGGCGTCTCGAGTGGCGGACCAGGGCCGTTGTCGCGCACGCGCACGCACAACACCTCGTCGGCGTAACGCAACTCGACGTCGACCGCCGCGCCCGGGGCGTGCCGCCGTGCATTTGTTAGTGCTTCTTGGGCGATGCGGAAGGCCGCGAGTTCGACACCTGGATCGAGCGCGACTGGAGACCCGTGCACGATGAGCCGGGTGCCTGACCCTGATGCATCGCGGGCGGCGTCGAGCAACTCGTTCAGTTGCGCAAGGCCTGGTTGCGGACGCCGAGACGCCGCCGGGTCAGTGTCCGCATCTTCGCGCAGAACGCCGAGCAATCGGCGCATCTCGGTCAAAGCCGTGCGCGCGGTGTCACCAATTGCCGACAGTCGTTGCGCGCCCGCAGCGGGCATACCTGGCGTCGTCAGTCGCGCGGTTTCCGCTTGCACGGCGACCATCGAGATGTGGTGGGCGACAACGTCGTGAAGCTCGCGAGCGATGCGCGCGCGCTCGCCGCGGGCCGCATATTCGAATGACGTTCCTGCGATCAGCGCTTGCGCAGCAGTGTGGGCATGCGCTGCACTTCGCGACTGTGTCGCTGCGCCGGCCCACGCTGCTGCCGGGATCAGTGCCGCCAGCAGGATCGTCAGGACTCGGCGCTCGCCGTGGCCCGGATCGGCGAATCCCAGCACGACGAACGGCACGAAGATCAGTACCGCGGGGAGCCTTATGTCGCCGCGGCTGAGCCGGTAAGTAGCGACAAGCAGGGCGAGTGCGCCGGCGATCGTCAGGGTGTGAAAGGGCACCACAGAGAGAACACTTGCCACGGAGATGATCACTGCGGCGGCGGGAGCTCGCAAGATGATCAGCGGAACCGTGGTGGTGAGGGCGAGCAGGCAGAGCACGAGATCGAGTTCTGCGGACGCGTGGTCCGCAGCAGCCCGCGTGATCGACTCGGTCGCCGCGAGAACTGCTAACGCGGCACCGCTCGCTTTCACACCATCGAGTCTCGCGACATGCAGCCGCTCACGCGTCCCTCTCGTGGGTGACAGCGCCGTCCCCCCTGTGAGGGACGGCGAAGATGGCTCGCCAGGGTGACGACCGCGACGGTCGTCGGTACCTAGCCTTCGTGCCATGGAAGCCACTATCGCGGTCAACGGCCTGTACAAGCGATTCGGGCCAGTCGTCGCCCTCGACGGCGTCTCGTTCACTGTGAGCCCTGGTCAGGTGACGGGCTTCGTCGGTCCCAACGGTGCTGGCAAGTCCACCACCATGCGGGCCATCCTCGGCCTCGACGCGGTTGACGAGGGCACCGCCACTGTCGGGGGGCGACCGTACCGAAGCTGGCCACACCCGCTCCGCCAGCTCGGCTGCCTGCTGGACGCTGCGGCGCTCCAGCCCAGCCGCACCGGACGCAACCATCTGCTGTGGTTGGCGCACTCGCAGGGCTTGTCGAGCCGCCGAGTCGATGAGGTCATCGCTCAGGCCGGCTTTGAGAAGGCCGCCCGGCGCAAGGCCGGTGGCTATTCGCTCGGCATGCGTCAGCGGCTCGGCATCGCTGCGGCCATGCTCGGCGATCCGGCCGTGCTGATGCTCGACGAACCGTTCAACGGCCTCGACCCAGAAGGCATCGTGTGGGTCCGCGGGTTCTTGCGCTCGCTGGCAGCGGAGGGCCGGGCGGTGCTTGTGTCCAGCCATCTGATGAGCGAGCTGGAAGGCGCCGCCACGCATCTCGTGGTGATCGGTCGCGGGCGGCTGGTTGCCGACACCAGCGTTGCTGAGTTGATCGGCCAGGCATCTGCGGGCCTGGTCACGTTGCGCACGACAGCTCGTGCGGAAGCGACGACAGTACTTGCCAGCGCCGGTGCAACCGTCGCCACGATTGACACCGACACCCTGACGATCTCGGGCCTCGTGACCGAACAGATCATTCGGCTTCTCAATGAAAACAACGTGCCGTTTTCTGAGGTGTCCGCGCATCGGGCCAGCCTCGAAGAGGCGTACATGGACCTCACGAGAGAGTCCGTCGAATACCGGGCCGTTGACCCGACGGAGGGCGCCCGATGAGCAGCACGATGACGCCCTACCGGTCGGGCGCGACGGTCACGCGGGACAATTTCCTCCAGCTGGTGCTGGCCGAGTTCACCAAGCTTCGCACCGTGCGTGGCTGGGTCGCTGGACTCGTTGTCGGCGCACTTCTGATCGTAGGGATCGGGTATCTCTCGGCTGCCGGCAGCACCGGATCCTGCAGCCCTGCGGGCGGCGCCTCGAGCGGCGCCTCGACCGGGCCTGCGAGCGGCGCTGCGAGCGGCGGCGGTGGATGTGGTTCGGGCACCCCGACGCTAGGCCCAGACGGCGAGCCGGTATCCGACAGCTTCTCCTTCGTACACGAGCAACTGGACGGCGACGGCAGCATCACGGTCCGCGTCACGTCGCTCATCGAGCGGGCGCCAGGTGGTGGCGGCGATGCATCGTCGTCGCAACCGGTGGTCATTCCATGGGCGAAGGCCGGCCTGATCGTGAAAGCCAACACCACCCAGGGCTCGCCCTACGCGGCCGTCATGGCGACCGCAACCCACGGCGTGCGCATGCAGTACAACTTCACCAAGGACATCGCCGGTAGCGCTACGACAGTCTCCAAGACGTCACCGCAGTGGCTCCGATTGTCGCGATCGGGAGACACGCTGACCGGCTACGAGTCGGCCGACGGGCAGAACTGGACGAAGATCGGCGTCGCCAAGCTCAGCGGATTACCGGCGTCGGTGCCAGTGGGACTGTTCGTCACGTCACCGGACAACGATGTCACCACGGAAGAAATTGTCGGCACATCGACGCAGGGCGGTCCTGCGCTGGCGACGGCCACCTTCGACGACGTCAGCCTGCCGGGCGGCCAGCCGCCGGGGAGTTGGCAGGGCGCCCAAGTCGGGGACAACGGCCTTGGCAATGTGCCGCCGTTCACGCAATCCGGCGGCACATTCACCGTAAGCGGTTCGGGAGACATCGGACCGCTGGCCTCGAGCGGTGGAGATAACAACACGGTCAGCGGCGGCCTCGCCGGCGCATTCGTCGGACTCATGGCGATGGTCGTGATCGGCGCGCTGTTTATCACCTCCGAATACCGTCGCGGCCTGATTCGTACAACCTTCACCGCGAGCCCGCGTCGCGGTCGGGTGCTGGCCGCAAAGGCGGTCGTCCTCGCATGCGTTGTGTTCGTACTAGGCTTGGCCGCCTCGGCGTTCAGCATGTGGTTCGTCGACCGACAGCGACGCAACAACGGCACGTACATCTCGCCGGCCAGTGCACTCACTGAGATGCGCGTGTTGGTCGGGACCGCCGCTGTGCTGGCAATCGCTGCGGTACTTGCCGTCGCAATCGGCACGATCGTGCGCCGCAGTGCGACGGCCGTGGCGGCGGTGATCGCCCTCACCGTCTTGCCGTACATCCTCGGCGTGTCGTCGATCGGGGCGCTGCAATGGATGTTGCGCGTGACACCGGCCGCTGGATTCGCCGTCCAGCAGACGTTGCATCAGTACCCGCAAGTCAATGGGGTGTACATCGCTTCCGCCGGCTACTACCCGTTGTCGCCGTGGGAGGGATTCGGCGTTCTGATCGCCTGGACGGCACTCGCGCTCGGTGTTGCGTTCGTACTGCTACGCAAGCGAGATGCATGATCCTCACGCTGCACGCCGAGTGGACCAAGTTTCGAACGGCTGCGGGCACGTTTTGGTTGTTACTGGCAGCGATCGGCATGACGATCGGGCTCGGCGCCGTTGCCGATGCCGGCGCGGTCTGTAGCTCGTCAGCCTGCAGCCAGGACCCCGCGAAGATTAGCCTCGCCGGCGTCTACGTAGGCCAAGTGCTCGTTGCCGTTTGCGCGGTGACGATCATGAGCGCCGAATACGGCACTGGCATGATCCGCACCACCCTGACGGCGATGCCCAACCGCGTTGAGGTGCTGACCGCGAAGGCGGTAGTTGCCGCCGGCTGGGCACTGGTAGCAGGCGTCGGTGGGGTTGTCGGATCGGCCGTGCTCGGTCAACTCGTGCTTCCCGGCAAAGGGTTCACACCAGCCAACGGATTTCCGTCGCTTGCATTGTCGAATGCCGGAATGCTGCGCGCTGCCTCGGGTTCGGTGCTCTATCTAGTGCTGATTGCGCTGCTCAGCCTGGGCATTTCCACTGCGGTACGTGACTCGGCGGCCGGCATCGGGCTCGTACTCGGGCTGTTGTTCGCGTTTCCGATCGCGCTCGTCATGGTCAGCAACCCGCACTGGCACCGGCACCTCGAACAGGTTGCACCGATGAACGCCGGACTAGGGATTCAAACGACGGTCGGCGTGCACAGCTTGCCGCTCAGTCCGTGGGCTGGCCTCGGCGTCGTCGGGTTGTGGGCTGCGGGCGCGCTCGTTCTTGGCACGCTTGTGTTGCAGTTGCGTGACGCATAGGCGACTGGCCGTTTCCCGCGATCCGACGATGTCACGACAGTTCGAGTACTGGCACTCCTGGCGGGTTGAACCCGAACACCTGACCGTAGAACGACAGTTCAGCCTCGAGGCTGGTGATGACGTTTTCGGCTTTGCGAAAGCCGTGTTGCTCGCCCTCAAACGCGAGATAGGCGTGGCGAATTCCCTTTGCTACCAAGGCGTCGCGGAACAACTCGGCCTGCGAAGGCGGCACGATCTGATCGTCGAGGCCTTGGAGCAGCAGCACTGGGCACGAGACCTCGTCGACATGCGACAGCGGTGCGCGCTCGACGTAGAGATCGTGCGCCTCGGGCAGCGGCCCGACAAGGCCGTCGAGGTAGCGCGACTCGAAGTCGTGCGTGTCTTTCGCGAAGCGAAGCAATTCTGCGACACCGTAGTACGAGGTGCCCGCCGCGAACGCGTCGGTGCTGGTCAGGGCGGCAAGGGTCGTCCAACCACCCGCGCTGCCGCCGCGAATGGCCAGCCGCTCGCCGTCCGCCTCGCCTGCCTTTGCCAGCGCCTGTACCGCGGCCACGCAATCTTCGACGTCGACGATGCCCCACTGGCCGCGCAACCGCTCGCGATACTCCCGGCCGTACCCGGACGATCCGCCGTAGTCGACATCGATCACCCCGATGCCGCGACTGGTGAAGTAGGCATGCTCGAGATTGAGCAGCGGCGGCGATGACGACGTCGGCCCGCCGTGCACGAAAACGATGAAGGGGGGCAGCTCGCCGACCGGTGCCTGCGCATCAGGGTTGCGCGGCGCGGAGACATGCGCATGCACATCACGGCCGCCGGTACCCTCGAAGGTCGCCGTGTAAGGGCGCGGCAGGTAGTCGTCTGCAGGCAAGTCGTCAGCCGCCCGTCGCAGAACCACGTGCTCGCCGATCTGCAGGTCGACCCTCACAACGGCGTTCGGCACAACTGGACTGCCGGCGATGCCTGCCAGGTAGCGCCCTCGTTGCGAGATCGACGGTTGCCAATGGGTGAAGGGCAACTCGAAGTCGTCGATCACACCGGTCGCGGGATCGAGAATGCCGAGCTTCTCGTCGGCGTCGCCGTGCAGAACAACGAGCTTCCCGTCGTCGAGCACGCCGTAGTGCCGGAAGCCCAGCTGCCACAGCGGGCCGGCGAACTCTTCATCACGCCGCGCAAGCGCCCGCGGTTCGGCGGTGCCGGTGGCGTCGACGAGATAGAGGTTCCACCAGCCCGAGCGGTCGCTGATCGCGTAGAGGTGATCGGCGTCGGCCCAAGTGGGTTCAAGGACGGATTCGTCGTGCGCGCCGAGGACACCGCGCCACGAGGTCACGACGCCGGCTGTCAGTTCTCCGACGCGCAGCTCGGTCGTGTCCCATGGCATGTTCGGGTGGTTCCACGCGACCCACGCCAGCTTCTCGCCGTCCGGTGAAGGTGTGGGGAACGCGAGGAATTGGCTTCCCGAAGCGATGACGCGCACCAAGGTCGCGTCGTCCGCTGCCGATCCGTCGAGCGGGATGCCGACGATCGCGCGGGTAATGCCGTCAGTGGGTGACGACGGGTTCGTGTGTTGCTCGCGCACGCACCACACCTCGCGGCCATCGGGTGAGAGAACCGGGTCGGCGTAGCGCAGTGCG
>DATCFU010000041.1:0-9845 GCA_036509315.1 Acidothermaceae bacterium | reverse complement strand
CCGTGAACTGCGCGAGAAGAAGTTCATGCGGATCATCTCGCTGGCTCCGGAGGTGCTGTAAGTCATGGCAGGTCTGAAGGTTCGAAAGGGAGACACCGTCCAGGTGATCTCGGGCAAGGACCGCGGCTTCAAGGGCAAGGTCATCGAGACCGACCCCGGGCGCGAGCGTGTCCTGGTCGAGGGTGTCAACCGCATTCGCAAGCACACCAAGATCACCACGACAACTCGTGGCGCGAAGACCGGCGGCATCGTCACCCAAGAGGCACCCGTGCACGTGAGCAACGTCATGGTCGTGTGCCCCGAGTGCGACCGCGCGACTCGCATCGAGCGCCGCCAGGTTCTCAACGAGGACACCGGCAAGACCATCCCGGTCCGCATCTGCAAGAAGTGCGGCAAAGAGATCACGGTGGCGACGGCATGACAACGACCACGACCGAGACGCCAACTGCAGCCGAACCGAGCCCGCGTACCGCGCCGCGTCTCAAGCAGCGCTACCGCGACGAGATCTCGGCCCAGTTGCGCGAGCAGTTCGGTTACTCCAACGTCATGCAGATTCCTGGCCTGACCAAGGTCGTTGTGAACATGGGTGTCGGCGAGGCGGCTCGCGACGCGAAGCTGATCGACGGAGCGGTCCGCGACTTGACCACGATCACCGGTCAAAAGCCGCAGGTCACCAGGTCGAAGAAGTCGATCGCCCAGTTCAAGTTGCGCGAGAACATGGCGATCGGTTGCCACGTCACCTTGCGAAACGACCGGATGTGGGAGTTCCTCGACCGGCTGCTCGCACTCGCCTTGCCGCGTATTCGCGACTTCCGCGGCTTGTCGCCGCGCCAGTTCGACGGCCACGGCAACTACACGTTCGGTCTCACTGAGCAGGTCATGTTCCACGAGATCGACCAAGACAGGATCGATCGCTTCCGTGGCATGGACATCACGGTGGTCACGACGGCGAACACCGACGACGAGGGGCGCGCGTTGCTTCGCCTGCTCGGCTTCCCCTTCAAGGAGAACTGACCGCATGGCGAAGAACGCTCTGAAGATCAAGGCGGCCGCGAAGCCGAAGTTCAAGGTGCGCGGCTACACCCGTTGCAACCGGTGCGGCCGCTCGCACTCGGTGTACAAGAAGTTCGGCATCTGCCGCATCTGCCTTCGCGAGATGGCACATCGCGGCGAGTTGCCTGGCATCACCAAGAGCAGCTGGTAAACCCCACTACGCCGCAGGTCGCTGATTGTTGGCGAGGCGAAACCACGGCGAGAAAGGCCATGTGGCCACATCATGATGACCGACCCGATCGCGGACATGTTGACGCGAGTGCGCAATGCGAACCACGCGTACCACGACAACGTGCCGATTCCTTACTCGAAGATCAAGACGCACGTTGCCGACATCCTCAAAGAGCAGGGCTACATCGCCGGCTGGCACGTCGAGGACGTCGAGGGCCACGCCGCGGCCAAGAACTTGGTCGTCGAGTTGAAGTACGGCCCTAACCGTGAGCGCTCGATCGCCGGCGTCCGGCGAGTGAGCAAGCCCGGACTGCGCGTCTACGCCAAAGGCACCAACTTGCCGCGCGTCCTCGGAGGACTCGGCATTGCCATCATCTCGACATCCGGCGGACTGCTGACCGACAAGCAGTGCGCGAAGCGTGGGGTAGGCGGGGAAGTCCTCGCCTACGTCTGGTAACAGGAAGAGACGAACTCATGTCCCGAATCGGAAGACTTCCGATCCCTGTTCCCAGCGGGGTCGACGTCGATATCACTGACCGTCTGGTCACGGTCAAGGGCCCGAAAGGCACCTTGACGCTCACGCTCGCCGATCCGATCGTCATCGAGAAGGCGGACGACGGTTCGCTGCTCGTCACGCGCCCCGACGACGAGAAGCGCAGCAAGGAACGCCACGGCCTCAGTCGCACCTTGGTCGCCAACATGGTGACCGGAGTGACCGACGGGTTCTCCAGGACCCTCGAGATCGTCGGCACCGGTTACCGCGTGCAGGCAAAAGGCTCGGACCTCGAGTTCGCGCTCGGCTTCTCGCACCCGGTCAACATTCCCGCACCCGAGGGGATCACCTTCGAGGTGCAGGCGCCGACGCGGTTTGTCGTGCGCGGCATCGACAAGCAGCAGGTCGGTGAGGTCGCAGCCAACATCCGCAAGCTGCGCAAGCCGGAGCCCTACAAGGGCAAGGGCGTCCGCTACCAAGGTGAAGTCGTGCGTCGCAAGGTCGGAAAGGCTGGTAAGTAGTCATGCCTGTTGGATTGATCAGTCGCCGCAAGGCGCGCGGATCTACCAAGTCGGCCCTGCGTCAGCGCCGCCACTTCCGGGTGCGCAAGCGCGTCACCGGCACCGCGGAGCGTCCGCGCCTTGTCGTCAACCGTTCGAGCCGACACGTGTTCGCGCAGATCGTCGACGACGTGACTGGCCGTACTCTCGCTTCGGCGTCGACCATGGAAGCAGACGTTCGTGCGACTGCGGGCGACAAGACGGCCAAGGCGCGCAAGGTCGGTGAGCTCGTTGCCAAGCGGGCCGCGGCCGTAGGCGTCGGCCCGGTTGTCTTCGACCGCGGCGGATACCAGTACCACGGACGCGTCGCGGCTATCGCCGATGGCGCCCGCGAAGGCGGTCTGACGCTGTGACGCTATCCCTGAACTGCATGCCTACGAACTGCGTGAACACTGAGATGAGGAACGTCTAATGCCAGGACCTCAGCGTCGTGGACCAGGAAGCGGTAGCGGCACTGGTGCCGGCGCTGCGGGTGGACCCGGCGGGACCGGCACCGGTAGCGGTGGTGGCGATCGCCGCGACCGCCGAGACAACCGCCGTCCCGATGGCGCAGCCGAGAAGACCCAGTACATCGAGCGCGTCGTTGCGATCAACCGCGTCGCGAAAGTCGTCAAGGGCGGTCGGCGCTTCAGTTTCACCGCACTTGTGGTCGTCGGCGACGGCGACGGCAGCGTCGGCATCGGGTACGGCAAGGCCAAGGAAGTTCCCGCGGCGATCGCGAAGGGTGTCGAGGAGGCCAAGAAGAGTTTCTTCAAGGTCCCCCGCATCCAGCACACGATTCCGCACCCAATCACTGGCGAGGCTGCGGCCGGCGTTGTGCTGTTGCGCCCGGCTAGCCCCGGTACCGGCGTCATCGCCGGCGGACCGGTGCGCGCGGTGCTCGAGTGCGCGGGCATTCACGACGTGTTGTCGAAGTCACTCGGCTCCGACAACGCGATCAACGTCGTGCACGCGACCGTCGCCGCACTGAAGGGCCTCATGCGGCCCGAGGAAGTTGCGGCTCGCCGCGGCTTGCCGCTCGAAGACGTCGCACCTGCCGCCTTGTTGCGTGCGCGCGCGGCGGGGATGGGTGCCTGAGATGGGCCGGCTAAAGGTGACCCAGACCAAATCCGAGATCGGCGGCACGAGCAATCAGCGCAACACGTTGCGCACGCTCGGTCTCAAGCGGATGCGCGACACCGTAGTCAAGGAAGACCGTCCTGAGATCCGCGGCATGATCAGGACCGTTTCGCACCTGGTAGCCGTTGAGGAGGTGGACTGACGATGGCTGAGACGACGAAAGCTGAAGAGACGACCACAGAGCGCGCGAGTTCGGTGCTGAAGATTCATCACTTGCGGCCCGCACCTGGCTCGCACAAGCCGAAGACCCGCGTCGGTCGAGGCGAGGCGTCCAAGGGCAAGACCGCCGGTCGTGGCACCAAGGGCACCAAGGCCAGGTACCAGGTACCTGCACGCTTCGAGGGCGGCCAGATGCCGTTGTACATGCGGCTGCCCAAGTTGAAGGGCTTTACCAACCGTTTTCGTGTCGAATACCAAGTCGTGAACCTCGAATGGATCGCCGCCCACTACCCCAAGGGCGGTGCGGTGACTCCAGAAGACCTGGTCGCCAAGGGTGCGGTCCGCAAGGGCGAGCTGGTCAAGGTGCTCGGCGACGGCGAGATCGGCGTGAAGCTGCAGGTCAGCGCCCACGGTTTCTCGGCGTCTGCGAAGGAGAAGATCGAGGCGGCCGGCGGCAGCGCCACGAAACTGTAGGACGACTCGTGCGTTACAGTCACGGAGCGGGCGCCGATGACTGGATTTGCGGCAGAGTTCAACGGCAATGTTTGACAGAAGTGTTGGTGCGCAGGAGGAATCGTGAACTACGCCCTACTCAGGGCCTTCGGGCAGGCGTTCCGCACGCCCGACCTGCGCAAAAAGATGTTGTTCGTGCTCTTCATCGTGCTGTTGTTCCGCTTGGGCAGTGCGATTCCGGCACCGGGGGTGTCGGAGAAGAACATCCACGCATGTCTCGTCGAGGTCACCGGCGGCAATAGCGCGAACGTCTACACCCTGATCAACTTGTTCAGCGGTGGCGCGTTGCTGAAGCTGTCGATTCTGGCGCTGGGCATCATGCCCTACATCACCTCGAGCATCATCATTCAGCTGCTCGTCGTGGTGATTCCGCGGCTCGAGCGGTTGAAGCAAGAGGGTCAGTCCGGTCAGGCGAAGCTGACGCAGTACACGCGGTACCTGACGATCGGCTTGGCGATCCTTCAGTCCTCCGCATTCGTGGCGCTGGCTCGCACACCTGGCCAGATCTTCACTGGTTGTACGACGCCTATCATTCCGAACGACGGCTGGCCGGTGATCCTGACCATCGTCCTGACGATGACCGCAGGCACCGCAATCATCATGTGGCTCGGCGAGCTCATCACCGATCGCGGCATCGGCAACGGCATGTCGATCTTGATCTTCACGCAGATCGCCGCGCGATTCCCGTCCGAGCTCAACAGCATCCGGCAGACCAAGGGCCTTTTCACGTTCTTGATGGTGATCGTGGTCGGCGCCGTCATCATCGCGGCCATCGTGTTCGTCGAGCAGGCGCAACGACGCATCCCGGTGCAGTACGCGAAACGGATGATCGGCCGGCGAATGTATGGCGGCACGTCGACGTACCTGCCACTGAAGGTGAACCAGGCTGGTGTCATCCCGGTCATCTTTGCGTCGTCCCTGCTGTATATCCCTTCGCTCCTGACCAGGGTGTGGAGCGGCAACCTCGGCTTCACCCAGTTCGTCACGAACTACTTATCTCCGAACGGGCACCTCACGTACTTGCTGCTGTACGCAGCCCTGATCATCTTCTTCACGTTCTTCTACGTCGCGATCACGTTCAACCCCGACGAAGTCGCCGAGAATATGAAGAAGTACGGCGGATTCATTCCGGGCATCAGACCCGGCCGACCGACGGCCGAATACCTGGCCTACATCCTGTCCCGCATCACGGTGCCGGGCGCGACGTACTTGGCGGTCGTCGCAGTCATCCCTGAGGCTGCGCTATCGATCATCGGAAGTTCGCAGCAGTTCCCGTTTGGTGGCACCTCGGTTCTGATCATCGTCGGCGTCGGTCTCGACACGGTGAAGCAGATCGAGAGCCAGCTGATGCTGCGCAACTACGAGGGCTTCCTCCGGTAGTGAGACTGGTCCTGGTGGGTCCGCCGGGCGCAGGCAAGGGGACCCAGGCTCAGTTCATCGCTTCCCATCTGTCGGTGCCGAAGATCTCGACGGGTGACATCTTTCGCATGCACGTCACCCAAGGCACGGCGCTAGGACATGAAGCCAAGCGCTACATGGACGCCGGGGACTTGGTCCCAGACGAAGTGACAATCGCGATGGTGAAGGAAAGGCTCGACGAGGGCGACGCCCGCGACGGCTTCCTGCTCGACGGCTTTCCGCGCAACGAGGTGCAGGCGGAGGTGTTCGACGCCCTGCTGGCGCAGATGGGGAGCCCCCTCTCGGTCGTGCTCGAACTGGTGGTCGACGACGACGAGGTGGTGCGGCGGCTCTCCGGTCGGCGGACGTGCCAGGAGTGCGCGCACGTCTGGCACGAGCTCTTCGACCCCCCCGCTGTCCCCGGAATCTGCGACCATTGCAGTGGAAAGCTGTTCCAACGCGACGACGATCGCGAGGAGACGATCCGGCACCGGCTCGAGGTGTACGCCGACCAGACCGCGCCGCTCGTCGGCTACTACGCCGGCCGTGGGCTACTGGAAGGCATCGACGCGACGGGCCCGGTCGAAGACGTCACCGCGCGTGCCGTCGCGTCGCTGCGGCACTGGAGTGACTGACGTGGAAGGCGCAACCGTGCGGGGGGATGGAGAACGATGATCCACATCAAGACCGATGCAGAAGTCGCCAAGATGCGTGTCGCGGGTCTTGTCGTCAGCGCAGCCCTCGAGGCGATGCGTGCCGCCATCGCACCAGGCGTGTCGACGGCTGATCTCGACGCGATCGCTGAGCGCGTCATCCGCGACGCCGGCGCGACCTCGAACTTCAAGGGTTACCGCGGCGGTGCCGGCGGCCAGGTTCCGTACCCCGCGTCGATCTGCGCGTCGATCAACGACGAGGTCGTTCATGGTGTCCCCGATCGCTGTCATGTGCTGCGGGACGGCGACATCATCTCGATCGACTGCGGCGCGATCGTCGACGGCTGGCACGGCGACGCCGCGTTCACGGCCGCTGTCGGCACCATCGATCCGGCGATCCAGACAATGCTCGACGTTTGCGAAGAGTCGATGTGGCGGGGGATCGCGGCTGGGGTTGCCGGTGGCCACCTCGGAGACATCGGGCACGCCGTCGAGTCGTACGTGCGCTCCGAAGGCAGCTACGGGATCGTCGAGGAGTACGGCGGCCACGGCATCGGGACAGCGATGCATCAGGAGCCGCACGTCCCCAACCTCGGCCGTCGCGGTCGTGGCCTCACCCTGCAGGCCGGCCTCACCCTCGCCGTCGAGCCGATGATCATGATGGGCAAGCGCCATCTCGTCACACTGGACGACGACTGGACCGTAGTCACGGTCGACCACAGTTGGGCTGCACACTTTGAACACACGTTCGCCGTCACGGCGAACGGCCCGCAAGTGCTCACCGCGCCGGATCTGGGAGCGGAGCGGTTGGCGTTGATCTCCGGTGGGGTTGCGGCCGGTTTATAGCGAAGCCGCTATACCTCGCTAACCAAGCTATTAGGGGAAGCTATGGCCATCCGGACCGTGATCGAACGCGGACCGAAGGGGAAGCGGTCGGTGGCCTTCAGCCTCGACTGGCCAGGCTGGAGTCGAGGCAGCAAGAGCGCCGATCTGGCGATCGAGACGCTCGAGTCGTATCGAGCGCGTTACCGACCGGTCGCGCGTCTCGCCAAGATGGCGCGGGAGTTCGACGCCGCTGGGCCGCTGAAGATCGTCGAGGACAAGGTCGGCACCGGTTCGACCGACTTCTGGGGCATCTCCTTCTCGCCGGCTTCGGCAGAGCAGGGGCCGATGACTGACGCGGAGCTCGAACGCGCTATCACTCTGTTGCGGGCTTGCTGGGCGTTCTTCGATGACGTGGCTTCGCGTGTTTCGCCGGAGATGCGGAGCGGCCCGCGCGGGGGAGGCCGTGACCGCGACACGATCATCCGCCACACCATTCGCAACGAGAGCGAATACTTCGCGCGCAGGCTGGGACTGCGAATACCGGAGTACGCGGCGATGACGCCCGAGGGGCTGCGGGAGCACCGGAAGACCTACGTCGCGGCGATGCGCGCGTACAACGCCGGCGAGATCAAGCGCATGCGGACCTGGACGCTGCCGTACCTCATACGGCACTCGGCCTTCCACACCCTCGACCATGCGTGGGAGATGGAAGACAAGGACCTGACTGGCCAGGACGGCTCCTAGCGAAGGCGTCCGGGGTCTGGGATCCAGCGCCTCATGAACGCTCCGAAGAGGGGGACCGTGAAGTCGATCTCGCCCCAGCGTGGTGAGTAACAGAGTGCTTTGCGGATCAGGCCCTCCCTCGTAGGCCCGAGCGCCGTCGTCTTCCTGTTGAGCAGTGCGGCGACCTCACCTGAGCGCACCGGACCGGGCCCGAGTTCGGCCATCGCGCGCAGGTACGCGCGTTCGGGGTCACTCGTTCGGCCCGTTCTGACGCGAAAGAAGCCATCGTCCAACTCGGCGGTGGCAACCGGGATGCAACGTTCCACATCTTCTGCGGTGATGACCGCGGGCCCTTCGGCCGCGTCCCATGCCTGCTTGCCGAACTCCTGCAGGAAGTAGGGGTAGCCCTGTGTCTCGCGCAGCACTGCTTCGAGTGCGGCGTCGTGCCACTGCACCTTTTCGTCCGCTGCCGGTACCACCAGAGCCTCGCGGGCTTCCTCCTCGGGAAGGGAGCCGATGACGGGGAAGATGAACATACGCTCCGCGTACGACTTGGCCTCGCCGGTCAGCGCGGCCAGCGAGGGCAGTCCGGCACCGGCGATGGTGATGGGCAGTCTGAGTTGGTTCGCTCGGTGCAGTCCCATGACCAAGGCTTCGAGGGTCTGCAGATTGACGTAGTGCAGCTCATCGATGGTGATCAGGACGCCGGCGTCGTGGTCGCGTGCGACCTCCCCGATCTCGACGAACAGGCCAGCGAGGTCGGTCGCCAGATCCCCTGAGTCGGCCGGGCCGTATACCGCGTCGACGTCGATACTCAACTCAGAGCCGCCCGGCAGTTGGATGCTGAAGGCCTTAAGCACGCCCAACGCACGGCGCACCCGCTCCCCGATGCGTCGCCTGGCTTCCATTGACAACAGGACGCGTCGAAAGGCAGCAGCGAGTCGAGGCGCCAGGTCGCCTTCGTCGGTGACCTCGATGTGCTCGTGGAAGTAGCCTCGGCCGCTGGCTAGCTGCTCGAACTCGTTGAGCATGACCGTCTTGCCGACGCCGCGCAGCCCCGTAAGAAGTTGGCTGCGACCGTCACGACCGAGACGGAGCCGCTGCAACACGACGTCCATTGCGTCGATCTCATGATCGCGACCTACCAAGGCTGGCGGCCGCGTGCCGGCGCCGGGGCTGTAGGGATTTCGGACCGGATCCACCGCAGCAGTATAGGAAGTTATTCGGACTTTAGTATTATCTACGCAAACCCCTATACTCTCTAGGGGAGCGCGGGCCTCGGTTTCGCGTTCACGCGGTTCGTCGCGTAGACTTCGCAGTCGGTTCGCGTCAATTTCGCCTCCTCGGCAGTTACCCGCCTCGGGAGCAGGGCTGACGTGTGCCGACATGCGTGTGTAAGGCAACTCAGGTAAGTACGACGGAACGCGGAGGATATGGCGAAGAAAGACGGGGCCATCGAGATCGAGGGCCAAGTTGTCGAACCGCTCCCGAACGCCATGTTCAGGGTCGAGCTCGCCAACGGTCACAAGGTACTCGCGCACATCAGCGGCAAGATGCGCATGCACTACATCCGCATCCTGCCTGGTGACCGAGTCGTCGTCGAACTCAGCCCGTACGACCTGACCCGCGGTCGCATCGTTTACCGCTACAAGTAGAAGAGACGTCATGAAGGTCAAACCGAGCGTCAAGAAGATCTGTGACAAGTGCAAGGTGATTCGTCGCCACGGCCGCGTCATGGTCATCTGCGAAAACCTGAGGCACAAGCAGCGGCAAGGTTGAGCGAACGTAGTGAGCGAGGCCTTGGCGCGCACGTAAAGAGCCAGGGCCCCGAGCTAGAGAAGTAGCACCAAACGCAGGTCACAACCGGCGTCCGATATTGGGCGTCGTACCCCCGGTCGGAGGCCGGGGCCCAGGCTGGGCAGCTTGGGACGTGACTTGGAGGACCTCCGCGAACAGCTAGGAGTACGCCCCCGTATGGCACGTCTCGTCGGCGTCGACCTCCCCCGCGACAAGCGGCTCGAGATCGCGCTCACCTATATCTTCGGGATCGGCCGCACCCGTGCGACCGAAACGCTGACCAACACCGGTGTCAGCCCCGACTTGCGCGTCAAGGACGTCAGCGATGACGACCTGCTGAAACTGCGCGAATGGATCGAGGCCAACTACAAGATCGAGGGA
>DATCFU010000040.1:0-25952 GCA_036509315.1 Acidothermaceae bacterium | reverse complement strand
TGCGGCGCATCTGCAGGGCCTGGTTCCGGGAGCCGCACCGTCGACTACCCCATCGGACACGGCCCCGGCGAGCAGCCCGCCGTCCGGCAGTGCTGCTGCAGGCCCGCCGCTGTCGAGCCCGCCAGCATCCACCGCGATCCTGCACGACCTCGCCGACCTCGAACGAACTGCAGCGGCAGCAAGGCTTGGCGATGTCGCGACGACGAGCGGTTCGCTCGCCCGGTTGATCGCCTCGATCGGCGGCTGCGAAGCGGCACACGCCGCGTTGCTCTCGGTGGCCACGTGAGCGACAGCCCCGTCGTCACTGCCCTGCTGGCGGCGGCGGCGGCAGAAAACGCTGCGGTGTACGGCTATGCCGTTGCGGGCGCGAGACTCGCAACAGGCCAAGCCAAGAATGCGGCGCGCACGGCGTACGACGCGCATCGCGCGCAGGTGCAGACAGTGACGCAATGGCTGGCCGGCCTCGGTGCCACGCCAGCGCCAGCCGCGCCGGTGTACCAACTGCCGAACCCGGTCGTCGACAACCCCAGCGCGCGCAACCTCCTTGCCGCCATCGAGGAGTCGACCGCAGCGGCGTACGCCGACGTCGTCGCCGTCGCTAGTGGCCAACTGCAGCACGACGCGGCTCTTGAGTTGCAGGCCGCGGCGATCCGTGAAGCGCAATGGCGGACGGCGCCAGTGCCGTTCCCCGGACTCGTCGGCCGCCTCCCTGGTAGCGACTAACCCGCGGCGTTCTCGGGCCACGGCACGAGCGGCGACGCGTAGTAGTTGATGCCGAGCAGCTTCCATGCAGCGCCTTGCGCAGCGAGCCGAGGTGCGAACGTTGACCAGTTCCGCTGCACTTGCGGCGTCCACCCCACTTCGGCGAGTTCGGCCATCCGCGGCCACGCCATGTATTGCAGGTCCTTCAGGGATGTGAGCGTCTCGGTCCACAACGGACCCTCCACGCCGATCACATCTGCGGCGAGACCCGGCACTTCCGTTGCCGGGTCCCAGTTGTATGCGTCTTGCACCTCGTGAGTGCCCGCCCACTGCAGACCCAAAGAGGTGGCCGGGGTGTACTTCTGGTCGAGGTACGTGTGGTCGGCAGGCGACATCACCAGCTGCGCGCCCTGAGCAACGGCTTGTCGCGCCAACGCGCCGCCATTGCGGAAATCCCAGTACTGGGCGATCGATCCGGTCGGGAGAGCCGCGGTCGCGAAGTCTTCCCACCCCATCGGGGTCTTGCCGTCTGCCTTGACGACCTGCGCGGCCTGGGTCATGAAAAACGCGTAATCGGACGCCGATGTGCTGGCCGCCTCGTCGCCGCCGATGTGGATGTATGGCCCGGGAGTCAGCCTCGCCAGTTCACCCACGACGGCGGTCAAAAACTGATCTACAGCTGGCTTTCCGACGCACAACGACGTATGACCGACCGTTTCCGTCGTGTTGATCGGCGGCGCAACGCCATCGCAATTCAGCGATGCATACGACGACAGCGCGGCTCCGACATGGCCGGGCATGTCGATCTCCGGCACCACCGCAATGAAATGCGCCTGGGCATATTTCACGATCGCGGTGTAGTCGCTCGTCGTGTAAAACCCGCCGGAGCCGCCGCCTACCGCGGTCTTCGAACCCACCGTGGTAAGCGCGGGCCAACCGTCGATCGCGAGCCGCCATCCCTGGTCGTCGGATAGATGCAGATGCAAGACATTGATCTTGTACATCGCCAGCTCATCGATGTATTTCTCCACGGTCGCAACCGGGAAGAAGTGCCGCGCCAGGTCGAGCATCGCGCCGCGGTAGGCGTAACGCGGATAGTCGCTGATGCGCACCCCGGGTACGACCCACGGGCCTGCCTGCGCCGACGATGCCTGTATCTGCGATGACAGGAGTTGCCGCAGCGTCTGGATCCCATCGAACAGGCCGGCGGGCTGGTTGGCTTCGATTCTCACGCCGGTATGAGAAACGACGAGGGTGTAGCCCTCGGCACCCAGAGTCGGATCGTTCGCAGCCAACCCAAGTGTGATGTCGCCCGCGCTGCCCGAGCGGGTCACCACGGGCAAGGCGAATCCCGTCGCAGGGCGCAGCATGTCAGCGAGGTCGACCCCGATCTGTTGCGCAGAACCGCCGCTCACCGCGATCGCGGCGTGCGCTCCGATGACGAAGGACGACGCGGGTTCGGGCACCAACGAGATGGGCAGCGGCACCAGGCGGCCGGTTGGATCAGCGTTGCCCTCACCTGCCCCCGCCGCTGAGCTGGCCGGCATCGCCGGGACGGACACCATCGACGACGCTGGCGCCGTCGCTGCAGTTGATGTCGGCGCAGACGGCGTCGCTGTCTCTGTTGGTGAAGGTGTCGCGGCAACCGAAGGCCCGACGACGGGCTTCGACACTCGCGCGGTGGTGCAACCGGCGAGCACGCCCGTGACTAAGCACAGCCCCGCGCATCCGACGACGAGCGTTGATCGGCCCAGGTGCGCCACGGGCCACCCTCGCGCTACTGGACCGCCTCGGCTGGACGCGATGCCTCCGTAACCGCGATCGGAGCCGACAGCGCGCGCAGCTGCAACCTCGCCACCGCGACCCCGATCAACGCACCGACGATCACGACGACGACCGCCCACGCTGCCGCTGGCTTGGCTGCCATCAAGAACACCACGGCCGCGAATCCGAACGTCGCCACGTGTGAGGGGTACCAGATCCAGGGCTCAAGACCGGCAGTCCGCCGCAGTGAGTCGGGAACCGGCCCGTCGGCGGCTTCTTCGACGGCCTTCACCGCCGCCTTCGCCTTAGGTGCGAGCTTCGCACCGGCAACCCCCTCGACAACGATGAGGGCGATCAAGCTCGTGAGAAGCCAGCCGTCGCCCCAGTGAATCTCACCGTTTGACAGATGTACCAGCCACGCGCCGAGGAGGAGCAGGATCAGCGCTGCGATGGGAAACAGGGGTTCGAGCCGGTGCAGGATCGCGGCCCACGAACGCATCTCGCGCACGTCACGGGCACGTGCCATCGCTGGTAATCCGGCATGCACGATCGCCGCCATCATGAACGCCACGATCGCGGTCAAGATGTGGAGGAAAAGAACGAAGCCGAACAGCGTGACGTGCATTGATGTTCTCCCACTTTTCATCGCTACGGAAGCGAGCTCTTTGCGGTTGCGTGACGCAAGCTAAGGCGTTTCCAGCGGCGTCGCAAGAGGGGCGAAGCGCGGGTCGTGCAGATGGCACGCCACCCGGACCGGCCCGACGTCGCGCAACGCCGGGTCGGCCGGCTCGTTGAAATCAACCCGGACGCCGGCTGGCTCAGGTTCGACTGATCGCACGCCGCGCCAGAACGGCTCGCCCGGGTCGGCCCGCTTGATCTCGTCGAGCAACGCCACCGCCGCGCCCGATCCCGCTCGAGCGTCGGGCAACCGCGCCGCAAGACCCGCCTCGAGTTCGACCGGATTACCGACAACGACACGCTCGCGCTCGTACTCGTCCTCGGCAACCGTCGTCCATCTTTGTTCCAGCAGGGAGTTGACGTCGCGGGCCTCCCAGCCGCACGGTGCGAACGCAGCCGGGCAGCGCGGATGGAACGAACAACCAAGCGGCGGCCGGGCGGCGTCGGGTACCTCGCCGCGCGGCAAGTTACGTGGCACCGCGCGACTCGGGTCAGGCTCGGGGATCGCCGCGAGCAATGAACGCGTGTAGGGATGCTTGGGGTCGGCGTAGATCTGCGCGGCCGGACCGATCTCGACGATGCGACCCAGATACATGATGGCGATCGTGTCGCAGAAGAACTTCGCCGTCGCAAGGTCGTGGGTGACGTAGAGGTACGTGAGCCCGAGATCGCGCTTCAGGTCGAGCATCAGCTGCAGGATCTTCGCGCGCACGCTCATGTCGAGCATCGACACCGGTTCGTCGGCGACGAGTAGCGCGGGGTTCAACATGATGGCGCGGGCGAGCACAGCGCGTTGCTTCTGCCCGCCGGAAAGGTCTGCCGGGTACTTGTGCAGGTACTGATCGACCGGTGCGAGGCCGACACGTTCGAACGCAGCGCGCACCCGCCGATCGATCTCGACGCGGTCCTTGGTGATGTGGTGAATTTTCAGCGGATGAGCCACTGCGGTCGCGAGATCCATGGCTGGGTTCAGCGATGCGTGTGGATCCTGGAACACGAGCTGGATGGCCTGTCGCACCGCACGAAACTGCGGCTCCCGCAAACCCGTCAGTTCGATCGCGCCACCGTACGCGGGGCCGGCGTCGAATCGCACGGTCCCGCCGGTGATGGGCGCGAGACCAAGCAACGCGCGTGCTGTCGTGGTCTTGCCGCTACCAGACTCGCCAACCAAACCGAGCACCTCACCCTTGCGGAGGGTGAACGAGACACCGTCGACGGCCTTCACTGATCCCGATGAACGACCGAGCAGGCGATCGAAGAATCCACCTCGCAGAGCAAAATGCACCCGCAGGTCGCGGACGTCGAGCACGATGGGCCGGTCATCGAGGGGCGTCGTGTCATCGACGACTTCGATATCGTCAGGCTTCGTCGGCACTGGCCAACTCCTGTCGTTGCAACGGCGCGGTGCCGCCGGGCGGGATCAGCTCGTCGGGGCCGTGCAACCAGCACGACACCCGCTGGCCACCAGACGCCCGCACTTCGACCGGATCGAGACTTCCGCATACCTGCATCGCACTCGGGCAGCGCGGGTGGAAATGGCAGCCGGACGGCGGGTCGACCAGATCTGGCGGCGAGCCGGGAATGTAGTGCAGCGCCGTCGTCGACAGCGAAATCGTCGAGCGCAGCAGTTCGCGGGTGTAAGGATGCGAGGGATCGGAGAACACCTGGCGCGCATCGCCTTCTTCGACAATGCGCCCCGCATACATGACGGCTACCCGCTCACATGCCTCGGCGACAATGCCGAGGTTGTGCGTGATTAACAGCAGCGACGTGTCGAAGTTGCGCTTCAGGTCGGCCAGGATCGACAGGATCTGAGCCTCGACAAGCACGTCCAGTGCGGTCGTCGGCTCGTCGGCAACGACGAACGCCGGATTGAGCACGAGCGCGAGCGCGATCATGATGCGCTGCCGCATACCTCCGGAGAACTCGTGCGGGTAGTGCCGAAAGCGCGTTGGCGGGATGCCCATGCGCCGCAACGTGTCGATCGACCGTGCGTCGATCTCGTCGGAGTTCAGTTCGGGTTCGTGTGCGCGCAACGTCTCGGCGAAGTGCTCGCTGATGCGCATCAGCGGATCGAGTCGGGTCATCGGTTCCTGGAAGATGAGTCCGAGCTCGGCTCCGCGCATCTCCCGCATGTCGCTTTGCTTCACGCCGACCAACTCGCGATCCCGGAAGCGCACACTGCCGTCAACGGCTGAGCCGCTCGGTAGCAGGCCGAGGATGCCGCGCCCAAGGGTGGACTTTCCGCAACCGGATTCGCCGACAAGACCCAAAGTCTCACCTGCACGCACGTCGAACGAGACGCCGTCGACTGCGCGCACCGGCCCTCGCTCGGTGCCGTACCAGACCCGCAGGTCTCGCACCGACAGCACTGGAGCAGCCGCCATCACGACAACTCCTCCCCGGTGCCGAAGTCGTTCACCTGGCGGGTCGGCAGAGTGGTGCCCGATGCGGAAGCGTCTCGCCGCGGCAGCAGCACCCGGCGTCCGGATCGCTTGCGAAGCACCGGGTTCAACACGTCGTTCAGGCCCTCACCGACAAGCGTCAAGCCAGTGACCAGCGAGACGATCGCGATGCCGGGAAACACGCTTGTCCACCAAAGACCGGCACCCATGTCGGCGACACCGCGTTGGAGCTCGTAGCCCCACTCGGCGGCCTGCGTCGGCTGGATGCCGAAGCCGAGGAAGCCCAACCCGGCCAGCGTGAGAATCGCGTCGGCCGCATTCAACGTGGCGATGACCGGCACCGACTGGATCACGTTGAAGAACAGGTAGCGACCCATGATCGTGCGTGGTCGAGCGCCCAATGCGCGGGCAGCTTCGACGTACGGCTCTTCTCGAGCGGACAGCACCTGACCCCGAACGACACGGAAGTACTGCGGCACGTAGATGACAGTGATCGCGATCGCCGCTGTCAAGACACCACTGCCCACGCTGTTCTGCAACAGGAACGCAATGATGATCGCGAGCAACAGGTAGGGGAATGCAAAGAGCGCGTCCATGATCAGCACGAGGATGCGGTCGAGCCAGCCGCCGTAGTAACCAGAAATCAGACCTAGCGGCACACCAACGAACAGACTGAAAACGACGGCCAGGACGACGACTTCGATCGCGGTGCGTGAGCCGTAGATGACCACCGACAACACGTCGACGGAGCGCACGTTGGTGCCGAACCAGTGTGAGCCGTTGGGCGGACCTTGCTTGACGAAGCGCACACCGTGCGACATGTACTGATCGAAGCCGTACGGCGCGATCAGTGGCGCGAAGACGGCGAGCACGACAAAGACTGCGGTGATCCCTGCGCCCACCCACAACAACCACTTCGAGAAGCCCTGAGCCTGCTTGACCTGCTGCCACAACCGGCCGAACGGTCCACGCGGGCGCGCAGTCGTCGGGGGCGGTGTGTCGAGGATCGACTCACCACCGGGCTCCGCGATGCTCGCGGCCGTCATCAGTACCGCACCCTCGGGTCGATCGCGGCGTTCACGAAATCGATGAGCAAGCTGATGAACACAACAGCAAGTGCAAAGATCGTGATGATGCCTTGGACGGCGGTGTAGTCACGGTTGTTGAGATACGTGACGAGCTGGTTGCCGATGCCAGGCCAGTTGAACGTCTCTTCGGTGAGCACCGCGCCTGAGAGCAGCAGTGCCGCTTGCAGGCCCATGACGGTGACCACCGGTACGAGCGCGTTGCGAAACGCGTGGCGCATGACGACCTTGTGCTCGGGTACTCCACGCGCCCGTGCGGCCTCGACGTAGTCGCCCTTGAGCGTCTGAATGAGGTTGGTGCGAATCAACCGGATCACCACACCGCACAACAAGAGTCCAAGGGTGAACGAGGGCATCGCCAGGTGTTTCAGCGAGTCGACGAACGCACTCATGTTGTGGTCCCATATCGCATCGACCACCGACAAGTGCGTATGCGCGGGCAACTCCGCCTGGTCGATCGGGCTCAGCATCCCGGAGTTGGGTAACCAGTTCAGCCACTTGCTGAACACCAACTGGAACAGCAGACCGACGAAGAACACCGGCGCGGCGTAGGTGATGATGCCGAACAGCCGGCCGCCGGCGTCGAATGCGCTGTCGCGCAGCCGACCGGCCCGCAATCCGATCGGAACGCCGATGACCAAGGCGATCAGGGTGGCCGTAAACGACAACTCCAGGGTGGCCGCACCGTTGACCTTCAACACTGTGGTGATGGGCTGGTTGTCGGTGATCGCGGTACCGAGATTCAGCGTGAAGACCTGCTTGATGTATTCGGCGTACTGAACGATCAGCGGCTTGGTGAAGCCAGCCGCCCGCCTCTTCTCCTCGAGTTGCGCGGCGGACAGCTTGCCCCCGAGCGCGGCCTGAATCGGGTCGCCAGGCGCGACCCGCATGAGCAAGAAGACGACGGTGAGCAGGATCAACACCATCGGGATGATGAGCGCGAGTCGCGTCAGCGCGTATCGACGTAGGGACCCACTGGATGCCGCCACGAGCCGGATACCTCTTTCGGTTTTGAGCTTAGTCTCGCTGCGCCGAGGGGCCGCTGACACGCGGCCCCTCGGCGTCCAACGACTAGCTCTTACCGATGAGCCACATCCGGAAGATGTACGACGGGTCGAACGTCTTGTCGACGCCGGTCACCGTGAGTCCGGTGGCCGCCACCTGGTTACCCTGCCACACCGGAATCGTCGGAACGTCCTTTGCTGCCAGCGTCTGAATCTGCTGAAGCTCGGCGGTCCGCTTGGTGGCGTCGGTCTCGCCCTCTTCCTGCGTGATGAGGGTGTCGATCGCTGGATTGTCGTAGTGGTTGTTGTAGAAACCGCCCTTGAGGTAGAAGGGCGCCAGGTAGTCGTCAGCGTCCGGGTAGTCCGGGAACCAGCCCAGTTCGAAGGCTGCGTACTGGTCCTTGTTGTATGCCTTGCTGTACGCGTCCCACTCCGCACTCTGCAAGGTCACCTTGAACAGACCGGTTGCTTCAAGCTCGCGCTTGATCTCGGTGTATTCGTCACCCGACACCGCACCGTAGTGCGACGGCGTCCACCAGATCGTGATGTTGACCGGCGTTGTGATACCTGCTGCTGCCAACACGGCCTTGGCCTTGGCGGGGTCAGGGGTTGCGCCGTAGGCGTCCTTGTACGCCTGGGTGGCACCGGTCAGACCGGCAGGCACCATCGAGTACAGCGGCGTGACGGTGCCGTTGTAGACGTTGTTGGCGATCGCGTTGCGGTCGATGGAGTACGCGACTGCTTGACGGGTCGCGAGGTCCTTGGCCGGCGGCAGCGACGTGTTGAACACCAGGTAGCGGATCTCGATGCCGTTACCCTTCACGACCTTGACCTTGCTCGTCTCGGTCTGCAGCGAGGCGATGTCGGTCGGGCTAAGGCTGCGCCATGCGACGTCGACGTTGCCCTGCTCGACGTCGAGCTTGAGGGTTGCGGGGGTCTGCTCGTAGTGCACGATGAAACCCTTGTTGGCGAGCACGTCGTCACCCTTGTACTTCGGGTTCGGCGTCAAAACCGCCTGCTGGTTCGCCGTGTACTTGCTCAAGGTGTAGACGCCCGACCCGATGTCGCCGGGGCCGTCCGGCAGCAGCTTGTCGGCGGGGAAGACCTTCGGGTCGACGATGTTGCCGGCGCCCGTCGTGAGGATGTACGGAAACACCGAGTTCGGGGCGTTGAGTGTGAACACGACGGTGTCGGTGCCCTGAGCCGCAACGCTCTTCATCGACGAGAGCAGGCTCGACGGCCCGTTCGGGTCGTTGATCTTGATGACCCGGTTGATCGAGTACACCACCGCGTTTGCGTCGAGCGGGTCACCGTTGCTGAACGTCAGGCCGGGGTTCAGCTTGCAGGTGTAGGTCGTCGTGTTGGTCCACGAGCAGCCGCTCGCAGCGTCGGGAACCACGTCCGACGTGCCTGCCTTGATCTTCAGCAACGCCTGGTAGATGTTCCATTGCAGCACCCAGGAGCCCTCGTCGTAGGCACCGGCGGGGTCGATCGAGATCACCTTGTCGGTGGTGCCGAGCACGATCTGCTGGAGCTTGCCGCCGGCAGCTGGCGCGCTCGTGGCTGCGGTACCGCTGCCGGGCGATGCTGCCTTCGGTTTGCTCGAGCTGCACGCCGCGGCGGCGAGGCTCAAGGTGGCCACAACGGCCACGGTGGCGAACAGCTGCTGTCGACGCATTGATTCCTCCAGCTCATCGCGACGCCTGGGTGGCGGCAGTCGCGGTTGAATACCCGCCGCGGTCGGCGGCAGGTTGCAGGCTAGCTAACTCGGCGCAGACCTTCTTAGGAAGGTCCCGTTGCGATCAGCAGGTCAAATCGTTATCTGCCGTGCCACTTGGGCCACGACGGCGTGCAGGGCGACGTCCTCCCGCTCACCGGCAGCCCGGTTCCGGACCTCGACGAGGCCATCGACGAGGCCACGCCCCACGACAACGATCAACGGGACGCCGATCAGCTCGGCGTCCTTGAACTTCACCCCGACCGATACGCCGGTTCGGTCGTCGAGCAGCACACTCACGCCCGCGGCCGTAAATTCCCTCGCGAGCTTCTCGGCGGCAGCGAGCTGATCGTCCTTGCCCGCGGCGACGAGGTGGACGTCGGCCGGTGCCACCGATGACGGCCAGACCAACCCGAGTTCGTCGGAGTGTTGCTCAGCTAGCGCGGCGACCGCACGGGAGACACCGACGCCGTACGAACCCATGGTGATGCGGATCGGCTTGGCGTCGGGACCCAGCGCGTCGAGCCCGAACGCGGTGGCGTACTTGCGACCGAGCTGGAAGATGTGGCCGATCTCAATGCCGCGCGCGATCGACAACCGGCCACCGCATCGCGCACACAGGTCGCCGTCGCGGATCTCGACCGCGCCGATCTCGCCGTCCGGCTCGAAGTCTCGACCGCGCACGACTGCCGCGGCATGCCGGCCCTCTGCGTTCGCGCCGGTGACCCACGCACTGCCCGGGACAACGAGCGGGTCGACGAGGTAGCGGATGCCAAGTTCCTTCAAGATCTGCGGCCCGATGTAACCCTTGACCAGCCCGGGTTGCGCCGCGAGGTCGGCTGGCTCGGCTTGCGCGACCTCCGCGGGTTCGAGCTGGCCTTGCAGGCGCTTGAGGTCGACATCGCGGTCGCCGGGCACGCCGACAACAAGCAGCTCCCACTTGTTGGTGCCTGGCGCGAGTGTCTTCAGCACGAGGTTCTTCAACGTGTCGGCGCCGGTAAACGTGCGACCAAGGTCGAGGCTGTTGAGGTGATCGACCAGGGTCGCGATCGTCGGCGTGTCAGGAGTGTCGAGAAGCTGCAGCTGCGGATGCCCGGCCGGGTCGACGGGCGGTGGCACCGCGATCTCGACGGCCTCGGTGTTCGCGGCGTAGTCGCAGTTCTCGCACTGCACGAACGAGTCTTCGCCGGACGGCGTCGGGGCAAGAAACTCCTCCGACGCCGAGCCGCCCATGGCCCCTGAGACCGCATAGACGATCCGGTAGTCGAGACCGAGCCGCTCGAACATTCGTTGGTAGGTCACGCGGTGGTCGGCGTACGACTTCGCCAGCCCCTCGTCGTCCAGGTCAAAGCTGTAACTGTCCTTCATGACGAACTCGCGGCCGCGCAGGATGCCGGCGCGCGGGCGGGCTTCGTCGCGGTACTTCGTCTGGATCTGGAACAGCGTGACCGGGTAGTCCTTGTACGAGGAGTACTCACCCTTGACGAGCAGCGTGAACAGCTCCTCGTGAGTGGGCGCGAGCAAGTAGTCGGCGCCCTTGCGGTCCTTCAGGCGAAACAGCAGGTCGCCGTAGTCGGTCCAGCGACCGCTGGTCTCGTAGATCTCTCGCGGAACGAGCGCCGGGAAATGGACCTCCTGCGCGCCCATGCGCTCCATTTCGTCGCGCACGATCGCCTCGACCTTGCGGAGCACGCGATAGCCGAGCGGCAGCCACGAGTAGACGCCGGGTGCAACGCGGCGGACGTAGCCGGCGCGCACCAACAGCCGGTGGCTCACAACCTCGGCGTCGGCAGGGTCCTCACGCAGCGTGCGCAGGAACAGCGTCGACATCCGCAAGATCACGTGATGGAGCCTATCTGGCGCGCTAGAACAGCACCGACATGAAGCTGCCGACCTCCACGAAGCCGACCCTCGTGTAGGCCGCCCGCGCAGCAGTGTTGTAGTCGTTGACGTACAGGCTCACAACCGGCGCGACGCTCTCTTGGGCCTGCGCGACGACCGCTGCCATGCCGCCGTTGGCGTAACCGCGCCCGCGTAGCGCCGGGTCTACCCAAACCCCCTGGATCTGGCACGCCTCCTGGGTGGCGGCGCCGACCTCGGCCTTGAAGACCACCCGGCCGTCCTCGATCCGCGCGAACGCACGGCCTTGCCCAATGAGCTCCCCCACCCTGGCCCGATACAGCGAACCGCCGTCGCCATTCGCCGGCGAGATCCCGACCTCCTCGGTGAACATCGCGACGCACGCCGGGTAGAGGATGTCGAGCTCGTCGGGCCGCACCCGACGTACCAACGGGTCGGGCGCGATCTTCGGCGCATCGCTGATCGCCATTAACGGCTGATGCGACCGGACGTCGCGGGGCGGGCCCCACGTCGGTTCGAGGAGCGACCACAGCAACCCAACCTGGTCGCGCGGCCCGACGATCGACGAACAGCGGCGCCCCTGGCGGCGGGCCTTCTCGGCGAAACCACGACACGCGTCAGCGCTGGCCCCCACCGGAACCAGATTGGCGCCGGCGTAGCAAAGCGACGCGAGCCGACCACCGGCGACGAAGCCCCACACTTCGGCGCCCAAGCGCCACGGATCCAGGCCGGCGCTCTCGACACGGGAGCTCACGAACACGTTCGCGACGGGATCGCGATCCAGTAGATCCCTGACCGAATCGAGTTCACGATCGTCGAGGACCCGTACAGGCGTACCACGCAGCACGAACTGCCCTCGCTTCTACGTTCGGCGCGGCCGCCCCGAGATTGTTCCCTAGACGACGGTGACCTGCGGCTCGCCGGAGGCTACGCCGTCTGACGCCATCTCGTCAGCCAGGCGCATCGCTTCTTCAATCAGAGTTTCCACAATCTGAGCTTCCGGCACGGTCTTGACGACCTCGCCGCGGACGAAGATCTGGCCCTTCCCGTTGCCCGAGGCCACGCCGAGATCGGCCTCGCGAGCCTCGCCAGGGCCGTTGACGACGCAGCCCATCACGGCCACCCGTAGCGGGACGGTCATGCCCTCGAGACCCGCGGTGACCTCTTCGGCGAGCTTGTACACATCTACCTGGGCACGCCCGCACGACGGGCACGACACGATCTCGAGCTTGCGCTGACGAAGGCCGAGCGACTCGAGGATGCCGATTCCGACCTTGACTTCCTCGACGGGCGGGGCCGACAGCGAGACCCGGATTGTGTCGCCGATGCCCTCTGAGAGCAGGATGCCGAAGGCAACCGCCGACTTGATCGTGCCCTGCATCAGCGGGCCAGCCTCGGTCACACCGAGGTGCAAGGGGTAGTCGGTCTCGGCGGCGAGTTGGCGGTAGGCCTCGATCATGATGAGCGGGTCGTGGTGCTTCACGGAGATCTTGATGTCGTGGAAACCGTGCTCCTCGAACAGGCTGGCCTCCCACTTCGCCGACTCGACGAGGGCTTCAGGAGTTGCCTTGCCGCCGTACTTCGCGAGCATCCGCGGGTCGAGGGAGCCGGCGTTCACGCCGATCCGGATCGGTGTGCCGTGGTCCTTCGCGGCGAGCGCGATCTCCTTGACCTGGTCGTCGAACTTCTTGATATTGCCGGGGTTCACCCGAACCGCCGCGCAGCCAGCCTCGATCGCGGCGAACACGTACTTCGGCTGGAAGTGGATGTCGGCAATCACCGGGATCTGAGACTTCTTCGCGATCATCGGCAGCGCGTCAGCGTCATCCTGGCTCGGCACCGCGACCCGCACGATCTGACAACCGGACGCCGTGAGCTCGGCAATCTGCTGCAGCGTCGCGTTGACGTCGGCCGTCAGCGTGATGCACATCGACTGCACTGAGACAGGAGCGTCGCCACCGACCAGGACTCCGCCGACGTTCAGCTGCCGCGAGATCCGCCGGGGCGCCAGCGGGCTCACGGGTGGCATCTCGGGGAGCCCCAAGTTGACGGTTGTCACGGCGAGCCTCTCGATCGGAGCTGCTGGTTTAACGGCTATTGGTTGAACGGGTTTGCGACGGGGTTGGCGATATCTGCTACCAGGATCAACGCTGACACCGCCACAATTATGGCCAGCACGCCGTAGGTAAACGGCATCAGCTTGTTCAAATCGACCGGACCGGCCGGAATCAGGTGGCGACGCCGCCGCCAGGCGTTCCGGATCTTCTCGTAACCCAGGATTGCGACGTGTCCGCCGTCGAGGGGCAAGAACGGGAAGAGGTTGAAGATCCCGACGAAGATGTTCACCGACGCGACGATCTCGATCACCGTTTCGGCCCCGCCTGAGACCCCATACGCCGAGAACGCTTCACCGGCATAGCGGCCGACGCCGAACACGCTGGTGACCTGGCCGCCGCTGCTGCCCGTCGTGGCCTGCCGCTTCTCGCTCGGATGACTGATCAGCTGACCGATCTCATGGGGCACCACGCCGAGCGCCTTGAAGCTATCGACAAACAGGCTGCCGAACCCGTGGAAGCTCCCGGTCACCGCACCGAGGAAGCCGACGCGCAGGTATTTGGCCTCCCTGGCGTCGTTGAGTTCAAGACCTACCTTCGCCTTGCCATCGACGATGGCTGGCGTGACGACGAGGTTGATCGTGCTGCCCGCTCGCGCAACGGTGAACGCGACCGGACCATGGGGTGCGTTGCTGATCAACGAAATGAGTTGCTGGGTGCCGTGCGTGACCGGCTGGCCGTTGACCGCGGTGATGACGTCGTTGGGCTTGAACTTGCCTACGGCGGGTGCCGGAGTGGCGCCTGCCGGGCACGCCTGACCGGTCGACGTGCTCAGGCAGTTCTCGACGGTGACCACGCGCGATGCGCCGTGAACGACGCTCGGCCAGCTTAGTAGGACGATGAACAGCAGCACCAACGCGATGATGAAGTGCATCGTCGAACCCGCGACCAGCACGATGAAGCGCTGCCAGCCTGGCTTGTTGATGAATGCTCGCGGCTGATCCTCGACCGAGATTTCCTCGAGCGGCGTCATCCCGATGATCTTCACGAAACCACCGGCAGGGATGGCCTTGACCCCATACTCGGTCTCGCCCTTTTGCCGCGACCACAAGGTTGTGCCGAAGCCGACGAAGAACTGGGTGGCCTTCATCCCGAAGAGCTTGGCCGTCACAAAGTGGCCCGCCTCGTGAAGCATCACCGAAACCAATAGCGCGATCACGAAGGCGAGGACGCCGATGGTCATCATGGTGCGAGTTCTCCCGTCGTCCGCCCTGCGAACTGAGCCGCAGGCGCGGAAATACCTGTGCCGTAGATGAGGGCGCGGGCCCGCACGCGAGCGAGGGACTCCGCACGGAGAACATCTGAGAGCTGTCCGAGGTTCCCCGTTCCTTCTTCGGCAGATTCGTCGAGAACCCGAGAGACCGTGTCGACGATGCCGGTGAAGGCCAGGTCACCACCCAGGAACGCGGCGACCGCCTCCTCATTCGCGGCGTTGTAGGTTGCCGGGGCGACGCCGCCCGCGGTGCCGACCTGCCGGGCCAGGGCGACGGCAGGAAAGGCTGCGTCGTCCAGCGGCTCGAAGGTCCAGCTCTGAGCGGTCGTCCAATCACAGGCGGGGACGGCGTCGGCCACCCGGTGTGGCCACGCGAGCGCCATCGCGATCGGCAGGCGCATGTCGGGCGGCGAGCACTGCGCCAGGGTCGAGCCGTCAGTGAACTCCACCATCGAGTGCACCACCGATTGGGGGTGCACCACGACGTCGATCGCCGTCAGCGGAAGGTCGAAAAGGAGGTGGGCCTCGATCAGCTCGAGGCCCTTGTTCACCAGGGTCGCCGAGTTGATGGTGACGACGGGACCCATGCGCCAAGTCGGGTGCGCGAGCGCCTGCGCGGGTGTGACCGTCGACAGAGCCGCGGCTTGCTTGCCACGAAAGGGTCCCCCGCTAGCCGTCAGGATCAGCCGGCGCACCTCGGCTGCGCGTCCGCCGCGAAGGCACTGCGCCAGCGCGGAATGCTCGGAATCAACCGGCACGATCTGCCCTGGCTTGGCGGCTGCTTTCACCAGCGGGCCGCCGACGATCAGCGACTCCTTGTTGGCGAGCGCGAGGGTGTACCCGGCGCTTAACGCCGCCAGCGTCGGGGCGAGGCCGATCGATCCCGTCATGCCGTTGAGCACGGTCCCGCCCGTCGGCGAACCGTCGGAAAGCGGCCAGCTCGCGACGTCGGACGCAGCGTCGTCGCCGACGAGCAGCTTCGGCGTCACCACGGCACCGCCGGTCCGCTCCGACGCGCCTGCGAGTGCTGCCACCAGGTCGGACGCCGACCCGCGGGCGATGCCGATGACCTCGACATTGAACTCGACGGCCTGGTCGGCGAGCAGGTCGAGCCGGTCGCCACCACTCCCCAGCCCGACCACCCGGAACAAGTCGGGATTGCGCCGGATCACGTCAAGAGCCTGGGTACCGATCGATCCGGTAGACCCCAGGATGACGACGTCCCGGCGCTGGCTCACCTCACCAGTGTCTCGTACCGGCCCGTTCCGTGACTGCGATCGGTCCCCGGGTTGCTCGACTCGCCCACCCCGTGCGTAGTCCACCACCTTGCTAGCGGCGCCGGCGCCCACCAGTTCGTCGCGCCTAGTAGCCGCATGACGGCGGGCACCAGCATCGCGCGCACGATCGTGGCGTCGACGAAGATCGCCAGCGCCATGCCGAAGCCGAGCAGCTTGAGCGTCGTTACCTGCGAGGTAGCAAAGGCGCCAACCACGATGACAAGCAGGAGCGCGGCGCTGGTGATGATGCGACCGCTGCGCTGGAGCCCGTGCGCAACCGCGAGCCGGTTGCGGGCGTCCGGCGACTCGCCGCTACCGGCCGAGGCATCCCATTCCTCGCGAATCCGGCTGAGCAGGAACACCTCGTAGTCCATCGATAACCCGAACACCACAGCGAGCATGAGAATCGGGTCGGTCGCGTCGAGGTAACCGAGTTTGGTGAACCCGAACAGATTCGAAAGGTGCCCGCTCTGGAAGATCCAGGTGACCGCGCCGAACGACGCACCGATCGACAGCGCGTTCATCAGTACTGCCTTGAAGGGCAGCACAAACGAACCGAACGCGAGGAACAGCAGCACGAGCATCGCGACGATCATGACCGCGAGCATCCATGGCAGGACGTGCCCGATGCTGTGGAGCTGGTCGACGAGAAACGCCGTGAAGCCGCCGACGAGAACGTGCGCACCCGACGGTGGCGGCACCGCGCGCACTCGCGCAAGCGCGTCGCGTGCGGCGCTCGAAATGGGGTCACCGTTAAAGGCCACCTGCACGAGCACGTTGTCGCCATGCACGGCGGCTACGGCCGCCCCTGTAGCACCTTGCACGGAACCGAGCCGCTTCACGTAGGCCGGGATGACAGCCGGATTCTGGACGCCCTCGACGACAACCTGGATCGGATTCGTTGCGTTCGAAGGAAAATCGCGTGCCAACGTGTCGCTCACTACGCGACCAGGCGCACTGACCGGCAACACCGTGGCCGTGTAGCCGCCGAAGATCACATTCGCGAACGGCGCCGCCATCACAGCGAGAACAACGACGATCGCCACGGTGTACACCAGCGGCCGCCGCATCACGCTGTGTGCAAGCCGGTACCAACCGCCGGTCTCCGCCACGGTGCCGTCTTGCCCGGACGCCGGCTGCTCGACGTCCGCTTTCGTGTTGCTCTTCATCCATGGCACAGGCAGCCGCAGCGAGTTCACTCGATGCCCAAGAATCGCTAGCAGCGCGGGCAGCACGGTCGTCGCAGCAACCACATCGAGCAGGACGACGGCAACTCCGCCATAGCCCATCGACCGCAGGAATGTCTCGGGATAAAGGGTCAGCGACGCGAGCGACGCGGCGATAGTGACTCCGGAGAACGCGACCGTTCGCCCCGCGGTCGCCATCGTGCGAGTCAACGCGCGCTGAACCGTCGGTTGGCGGTCAAGCTCCTCGCGGAATCGGCTCACGACGAACAGGGCGTAATCGACCGCCATGCCGAGGCCAAGCACGGTCACCAGATTCAGCGCGAACACGGAGACGCTGACGAATGTCGTCAACAGCCGCAGGACCGCGGACGCGCCGACGATGGCCAGGATCCCGACGGCGAGCGGCAGGCCGGCTGACACGAGACTGCCGAAGATGACGATGAGCAGCACCAGCACGATCGGTAGAGAGACAAGCTCAGCGCGGCGCAAGTCGGTGCTGACCTGACCGCTGATTTCCTTGTTCAGCGTGACTGTTCCGCCGTACTGCACAGTGATACCGGGAAGGTCCGCCTTCGCCAATGTGTCGCGCGCGACGGCAAGCGAGTGCTCTTGCGTCGCATCCGTCTTGCCCGCAAGTGAAAGCCCGACGTAGGTCGCCAGGCCGTTGGTCGAGAGCTGCTGCGGGCGGTGGGTCGTCCAGTACGTGGTGTAACTCGGCACCTGGGCGCGAGGTAACGAGGCGAGGGCTGTCTCGATGCTCCGCTGGACGGTCCTGGTCGAGATCGGTTGCTGGCTGGTGAAGAGGACGACGGCGTCTTGCGTCGGCACGTCCAGTTTGTTGTTGATGTCGTTGCCGGCTTTCACCGACTCGCTGTTTGGGTCGTAGTACCCGCCGCTCGACAAGTGCTTGCTTACCGAGCCGCCCCACAGGCCGCCGAGAATTAGCAGCAGAAGACTGACAATCAGGACTCGCTTGCGACGCGCAAAGACGCGCACGCCGAGACGCTCGAACATAACGCTCAGGCTAAACGGCGGCCTTGCATCGGGAAAGCAGCGGTACTGCCACTTGGCTGCTATCCGGCGAGTGACACGTCCGAGCGCACCAGCCCCACGGCCAGCTCCGTCACCCGGCGGATCCGCTCAAGCTCCGCCTGGTGGAACGACGGCTTGTCGGCGCGGCCGCAGACCAGCACCGCGTCGAACGGTGACAGTGGCGTGGCCGCCAGTTGGACGCCGTCGACCTCGATCGCCGCCGACCGGATGACGGCAATCTCTGGCAGCACGATCACGTCGTCGGGCCGCGCACTTGCGTACAGAACGACAGGTGCGCCAGACGCATACGTGACACTGGCCGCCCAGTCGGCGCCGAACGCGAGGGCGGCCATGTCGACGAGGGTGTCGAGACCGCGCGAGGCCGTGGCGAGAACCTGGCTCAGCAGATCGATGTCAGGAAAGGCGCCAGGCACCTGGCGCGACGGTCGGAGCCCGAGCACGGTCACCCCTCGCACGCTTGCCACGCGCTGCGACAGCACGTCCGCCGAGCGAGCTTCTGGCCAGCTGAGGTAGATGTCGTCGATTGCCCGACCGGACTCTCGCTCGAGAACCGCGATGGTGCGGATGTCGGCACCGACGTCAGCGAGCGCGGCCGTGATTTGGGCCAGCATGCCGGGACGATCGGGCACGCTAATCCGCAGGTGCATCAGCATCGGCCATCTCCCGTCGATTCCAGTCGAGTTGTCGTGCAGTCCCAGAATGTTGTCGTGCGGTCCCAGAATGCCAGGTAAAGGTTTCCGGCAGGTGAATTGCAATTGAGAGAGGGCGGCGTCGGATCTGCGACGCCGCCCTCACCATTCACGCCAACCGGGCGACGGATTCCGTCGCCTAAGTCATCACCAACGGTCGTTACCGTCAGGCTCAACAAGGGCGTTGGTCGGATACAGTACATCTTCCCGGACATGCTCCTTCAACGCCCTCTCATGCCCGGCGATCTTGGAGGCGTCATGACCGACTCCGACCGACTTGCCGCCGTCCCCGCTCGCGGTGGGCCAGGATTGCCGCAGGAGCGGCGACTGGTGACCGCGATCCCAGGCCCGCGGTCGGTCGAGCTGCTTGCCAGGCGAACCGACGCGGTCGCACGCGGCGTGAGCATCGCCCTCCCAGTCTTCATCGAGTCGGCCGGCGGTGGCGTCGTCGTCGACGTCGACGGCAACTCACTGATCGATCTCGGCTCAGGCATCGCCGTCGTCGGCGTCGGTAACGCGGCCGATAACGTCGTCAGTGCGGTGCGCGATCAGGTCGCCGCCTTCACGCACACGTGTTTCATGGTGACGCCATACGAGGGATACGTGGCCGTTTGCGAGCAACTGAACGCGCGCACGCCGGGCGCTCACGCGAAGAAGTCGGCACTGTTCAATTCCGGCGCCGAAGCAGTTGAGAACGCGGTCAAGATCGCGCGTGCCTACACCGGCCGATCAGCTGTCGTCGCCTTCGAACACGCGTACCACGGCCGCACCAACATGACAATGGCACTGACCGCCAAGAACATGCCCTACAAGCACTCCTTTGGCCCGTTCGCGCCGGAGGTCTACCGGCTGCCTATGGCCTACCCCTATCGCTGGCCGACCGGGCCAGAAAACTGCGGCGCAGAGGCGGCGGCCGAGGTCATTGGGGCTATGAAGACGCAGCTCGGCGCCGACAGCATCGCGGCCGTTCTCATCGAGCCGATCCAGGGCGAGGGCGGCTTCATCGTCCCTGGCGCGGGCTTCATGAAGGCATTGTCGGAGTTCTGCACCGCCAACGGCATCGTCTTCATCGCCGACGAGATTCAGACCGGCTTCGCTCGCACGGGTGACATGTTCGCGTCGACGCACGAAGGCGTGGTGCCAGACCTCATCACCACAGCGAAGGGCATCGCTGGCGGCATGCCGCTCTCCGCAGTGACTGGCCGGGCCGAGATCATGGACGCTGCGCACGTGGGTGGCCTTGGCGGCACATATGGCGGCAACCCGGTGGCATGTGCCGCGGCACTGGGCGCGATGCGCACGATCGACGAGCTCGATCTCATGGGCCGGGCGCGCGACATCGAGGCCATCATGTTGCCGCGACTTCGTGCGATGGCCGAGAAGTTCGACTGCATCGGCGACGTGCGCGGGCGTGGCGCCATGATCGCCGTCGAAATCGTCAAGCCGGGCACGATCGAGCCCGACGCGGCCACGACGTCAGCGGTAGCGAAGGCTTGTCATGTGGCTGGAGTCGTCGTACTCACCGCAGGCACCTACAGCAACGTCTTGCGCTTCCTGCCACCCTTGGTGATTCCAGAACACCTGCTACATGAAGGCCTTGAGGTCGTCGAGCAAGCATTCGCCGCACTCTGACCCGACCAGGCCTTCACATCACGTGCGTTCGTTGCCCTCAGAGGGCAGTAAATCCCCACGATTGGGTCGAGCAGTTGGAAACCTCGACGTAGCCCGCGGGCTCCGAGAGCCGGCTTACGGACCGGCGAGCTGCGTGTTCGCTTCGTGCAACTCGTCGGCACCTTCAAGCAGCATCGTGGCGCCAGCTTCGCGAAAGTCGTCGAGGCCAGCGAGGAACGTACGCAACACAGGCTCGCTAGCAAGGACCGTGACTGTGACCGCGGCCGGGTGCGACAACGAGATCGTGCGCGGACCATCGCCCTCGACCTCCAACTGCGACGCTCGGGAGACGGTCGCGCCGGCGATGCCCGCAGCGTGCGCGCGAAGAATGATCTCTTCGGGCATGACTCTCGCCCCGGTGCGGTCGGCCGCACCGAGATAGATGGTGAGCCGTGCCACCGAATCGTCTATCGCCATTGGGCACTCCCGGATCGCTGGCAAGTGGTGCGCCGCGGCCCATCGTGCCAACTGGACTCCGAAAAGTGCGACTGCCGAGCCGATAAACATGTGGGCAGTTACGCAGAATGCCCCATATGGGCTAATAGATCCGGTCAGCCAGCGTCGCGCAGTGCGGCCACCGAGTCGGTCCCTAGGCTGGTGATGTACGCCGGTTCGCGAGGCGACAGGTCGACCTCGTCCGCCGGACATGGCCGATCGAACCAGTAGCCCTGGCCCTTGTCGCAACCGAGTTCGAACAGCAAGGCGCCCTGGTACGGGTGCTCGATTCCTTCGGCAACAACGTGGAGTCCGAGGGCGCGAGCCATCGCGATGATGGCGGCCACCAGCGGTGCTCGCGTGGCCTCAGCGGGCAATGTGCTGACGAAAGACCGGTCGATCTTGACAACGTCGACCGGCAGCTGGTCGAGCCGACTGAGGCTGGAGTACCCAGTGCCGAAGTCGTCGATCGCTATGCCGATACCGAGCGCGTGCAGCTCCTCAAGGGCCGCGATGACCGGCGCCGGGTTGCCCTCGAATGCAGTTTCTGTCAGCTCAAGCACCAGCTGCGACGCCGGCAACCCGGCGTCCAGCAAGATCGCCTTGACCTGTGATACGTAGCCCGGATTGCGCAACTCGCGCCCACACACGTTGACGCTCGCACTGAGCGGGCGGCCATGTGCGGCCGACCAGAGGGCGATCTGGCGGGCTGCAGTGGAGAGCATCAGTGCGCCAATGTCTTCGATCGCACCGGTTGCTTCGGCGGCCGGGATGAACGCGTCGGGAGCCACCAAACCGTGGCCCGGCCGGATCCATCGCGCGAGTGCCTCGAAGCCGGCAACGACACCAGTACCGAGATCGATGATCGGTTGGTAGTAGGCGACGATCTCGCCGTCAGCGACGGCGCGACGAAGCTGCGCCTCTTCGGAGTTCCCACTGCTGTCGTGGTACGTAAGCCTGTTGCGACCGTTGCGCTTCGACTCATAGAGCGCAGTGTCGGTGCGCGCGGCGAGCAGCGACACCGTATCGCCGGGCTGCCAGTCGGAGGCACCGGCAGAACAGGTGTGCGCCTTGGGCATCGCCGCCTGCAACCGACCGATCACCATCGCGACTTCGCCCGGCAGTGCGTCGGTGATCAGCAGCGCGAACTCGTCGCTGCCGTTACGCGCGAGGAAATCGGTGTCACGTAGCAGTGGACGCCAGGCGGCCGCAATCGCTCGCAGTAACCGGTCTCCGCCGCCCTGACCTTCGGTGTTGTTGACGGATCGGAAGTGGTCGACGTCAAGGAACGCCAGGGCGACCGAGTGGGTACCCGGCGATGCCCCGGCTAATGCCTCACTCAAGTGACGGTCGAGTGCGCGGCGGTTCGGCAACCCGGTCAACGTGTCGATCTCGGCGGCGTCGGCGGCACGAACAAGGCGGCCTACGACCACGCCAACCACGACGAGCGTCCCCGGCAACAAGATGACCTGACCGAAGTCGACGTCGCCCATCACCCAAAGGATCGTCAAGTCGCATGCGACTGCGACCGCGAGATGCAAGCACGCCGACGGCCATGCAAAGAAGAAGAAGCAGTTCACGGCGACGAACATGTACAGGGTTGAGTATGCCATCGAGGTCCGGCCGCCGCCGCCCTCATACATGCTCAGCGCGATCACCAGGTTGCCGTTGAGAATCAGCAGGTGGTAACACCACCGCGGCCAATGCTGGCCGCGGGCAACGAGGGCGACTCCGACACCGAGCGCCGCAGCCGCGATCACCGTCAAGACGATGCGGTGGACGCCGGCGCGCTGGGGAAATGCGAGACCGACCAGCGACATCGACGCAGCGCAGATATAGAGCATGCCCGAGGTCTTCGCCATCGCTCGCGGCGTCGCGATCGCCGGGGCGGAGGCGGAGCGGATCGCTCGGGTGCCGCTGCCGATGTTCGTGCGAGCAGCGGAACGCCAGGGCAAGGCAGGGCCGACGCCGGGAGCGTCGGCAGATCTCGCCGTGATCGCACGCACCATGGGCCAATCGCGTCGGGAGTCGGGTGGCTCCCGGTGATCGGCGATTAGCCAATCGGGAAGCCGTGCAGCCCTATCGACACCACGGGTGCCACCCTGAGCAGGAAAGGGCACGGGTAACCGCCAGCTGCGCGGACCCATTACTCTAAACGGGTGAACGGGCAGCTGCCGTCGCCGGCTCAGCCGTTCGTGGGGAAGCCAAGATTGAGGCCTCCGTGGCTGGGATCGAGCCACCGCGACGTGACGACCTTGCCTCTGGTGAAGAAGTGCACGCCCTCAAGGCCGTGTGCGTGGGTATCGCCGAACAGCGACGACTTCCAGCCTCCGAATGAGTAGTAGGCCATCGGGACCGGGATCGGCACGTTGATGCCAACCATGCCGACGGACACCTCGTTCTGGAAACGGCGAGCCGCCCCACCATCGTTGGTGAAGATCGCGGTGCCATTGCCGTACGGACTCGCATTGACCAACGCGAGCGCAGCGTCGTAGCTGGGCGAGCGCAAGACCGAGAGCACCGGACCGAAAATCTCGTCGGTGTAGCACGACATCGACGGCGTCACGTGATCGAGCAACGAAGGCCCGAGCCAGAAGCCGTCGGGGTCGCCGTCGATAGGCGCGTCGCGCCCGTCGACGACCAGCGTCGCACCGGCGGAGGCGCCGGCATCGAGATACGAGGCGACCTTGTCGCGGTGCGGGCGGGTGACCAGCGGCCCCATGTCGCAGCCGCGGCGGCCATCGCCGATGCGCAACGTGGCCATCCGGGTTTGGATGCGCTCGACCAGCTCGTCGCCCACCGGATCGACCGCCACTAGGGCGGAGATCGCCATGCAGCGCTCACCCGCGGAGCCGAAACCCGCGTTAACTGCGGCATCGGCCGCGAGATCGAGATCTGCATCTGGCAACACGACCATGTGGTTCTTCGCACCACCGAGTGCTTGCACGCGCTTACCGTTCCTCGTGCCGGTCTCGTACACGTAACGCGCGACCGGCGTGGAGCCCACGAACGAGATCGAGCCGACGTCGGGGTGGTTCAGCAGGGCGTCGACAGCTTCCTTGTCGCCATGGACGACATTCAGGACGCCGTCGGGCAGGCCTGCCTCGGCGAAGAGCTCGGCAAGCAGGTTCGCGGCCGACGGATCCTTCTCACTCGGCTTCAGCACCACGGCGTTGCCACACGCGATCGCGATCGGGACGAACCACAGCGGCACCATCGCCGGGAAGTTGAACGGTGAGATCACGCCGACGACGCCGACAGGTTGCCGGATCGAGTACACGTCGACCTTCGTCGACACGTTCTCCGAGAAGCCGCCCTTCAGCAACTGCGGGATGCCACACGCGAACTCGACGACCTCGAGCCCTCGGGCGACCTCGCCGGCAGCATCGGAGAGCACCTTGCCATGTTCCGAGGTGATAGCCGCGGCGACGTCACCGCTGCGCTGACGCAACAGCTCGCGCATTGCGAACATGACCGACGTGCGCTTCGACAGCGAGGCCGACCGCCAATCGCGCCAAGCGTCGGCTGCGGCCGCGACGGCTTGATCGACGTCGTCGGACGACGCGAAGTCAACGTGTCCGGTGATCTGGCCGGTCGCCGGGTCGAAGACGTCACCGTGGCGGGCAGACTCCCCCGTGTGCGGCTTGCCGCCGATCCAGTGGGTGATGCGACGAACCTCGCTCATCGGACGATCACCGCGGCCGATGTGTTCGCGGCTTCGACTGCAGCGAAGGATTTCGCCAAGACGTCGAGCCCTTCGACAGCTTCGGCTTCGGTGATAGTCAACGCAGGGGCGATACGTAGCACGTTGCCGTGCAAGCCGCCCTTGCCGATCAGCAGACCGCGCTCGCGGGTCTCTTCCATCATCCGCGTGGCCGCGCCGGGGTCAGGCGTCTTCGAGCCGGGCACGACGAGCTCGACACCGATCATGAGTCCCTTGCCGCGCACATCGCCGATGAACTGATGCGTATGTTGAAGGCCGCGGATTCCTTCGAGCAAGACGGTCCCGACCTTGGCGGCGTTTGCTTGCAAATCGTGCGATAGCACGTAGTCGAGCGTGGCGTTCGCGGCCGCGGTGACGAGCGGGTTGCCGCCGAACGTAGAAATGGAATTAGCATTCAGGCAGTCCATGACCTCAGCGCGCGCGACTACGCCGCCAATCGACGTTCCGTTGCCGAGACCCTTCGCGAACGTCATTGCGTCGGGCACCACGCCGTGCGCCTGAATGCCCCAGAAGTGTTCGCCGGTACGACCCCAGCCGGTCTGCACCTCATCGGAGATGAACAGGATGCCGTAGGAGTCGAGGATCTCCTTGAACGCGGCGAACATGCCGTCAGGCGGGGTGGCGAATCCGCCGACACCCTGAATCGGCTCGGCGATCATGCACGCGACGTCGCCTGAAGTGGTCGTGATGATGACGTCACGCAGGTCGTCGGCGCACGCAGTAATGAAGTCGGCATCAGACAGGTGCCCGAACGGACTGCGGTAGCGGTAGCCGCTCTGCACGTAACTGACGTTGACCGGCGAGAGGCTCGACGCGCTCCAGCCACGGTTGCCGGTGATGGCGATGCTGGCAAACGAGCGCCCGTGGTAGCTGTTGCGCAAGGCCAGCACCTGATTGCTGCGGCGGTACTGCGTGGCGAGCAACAGCGCGGCCTCGTTCGCCTCGGTGCCGGAGGAGGTGAAGAAGACCTTCGCGTCGGGGATGCCCGACAGTCTCGCGATCTTCTCGGCGAGTTCGATCTGCGAGCGGATCAGATAGAGCGTCGAGGTGTGCAAGATGCCGGTGTCGGCTTGCGCCTTGATCGCGTCGCGCACCTCGGGGACGTTGTAGCCGAGCATGTTGGTGAGGATCCCGGCGAAGAAGTCGAGGTATTCACGGCCCTGCCCGTCGGTGACCCGTCGGCCGACGCCGGTCGCGATCTCGATCGGGTCGTCGTAGTAGAGGGCCATCCACGACGGCATCACGTAGCGGTGGCGCGCGACCAGCTCGGCGTGCGCGGAATCAGTGGGGTTCGACATCTGTATCGGTCCTTCGGTCGGCTGCTTCGACAGTACGTCTTCTATTGGTCGCGCATTCCCCATGGTGAACCGTAGG
>DATCFU010000039.1:0-16254 GCA_036509315.1 Acidothermaceae bacterium | reverse complement strand
ATCCCGGCAGAGTCCGCAGGTAGGTCGACGATCGCTTTGTCGGTCTCGATCGTGGCAATTGCATCCAACGCAGCGAATGGGACCGACTGCTCGACCAGCCAGCCGACGAGTACTGCTCCTTCCCCGCCAGCGGAAACCTCGGGCATCCGCAGCAGCCACGCCACGTCAGTTGCTCATGATCTCGACGAGACGGCTGGCGACCTCGGCGGCCTGCGCTATGGCCGCTCGCTCGAGCACCTTGCTGATGCTCGGCGAGGCTTCCGCGCCGGTGATGCGTTGTACGGGCTGATCGAGCCAATCGAAGAGACGGCGCTGGATCTCGTCGGCGAGCCACCCGCCGTACGACGTCCCCACTGGGCCTTGTTCGGCAATAACAACGACTCCGGTCTTCTGCACGCTCGCTTCGATCGTGCCCCAGTCGATGCTCGCCCGGTCGAGCCAGCGCAGGTCGATAACCTCCGCATCGATCGTGCCGACCTCCGCGACGCCGTCGAGCACGTACTGCACCATCGCGAGGTAACAGAGCACAGTGACGTCACTGCCCTCGCGACGCACCGCGGCCTTGCCCACCGGCAACACGTAGTCAAAGTCGTCGACGGGTCCCTCACCGACCGAGGCATACAGGTCGACATGTTCCAGAACGACCACTGGGTCTTCGCATCGCAATGCCGCGTTCATCAGCCCGATGTAGTCGAACGGAGTTGTCGGGGCGACGATCCGCCAGCCCGGCGCCGTCGCGAAGATCCCCGCCGGGTCCATTGAATGCTGCGACCCGTAGCCCGTACCCATTGCGACCTTGCTCCGCAGCACGAAAGGCACCGAGCCCCCACCGCCGAACATGTGCCGGGCCTTGCCGATCTGGTTGAACAGCTGATCCGCCGCGACCCACATAAAATCTGCGTACATGAATTCCACGATGGGCCGGTAACGGCCGTCGATCGCAACGCCCCCACCGAGGCCGGCGAAGGCGTTCTCGCTGATTGGCGTCCCGAGCACTCGGTCGGGATAAGCCTCCTTGAGACCGCGAGTAGCGCCATTGGTCCCGCCTTTGAGGCGGTGAACATCCTCACCCATGATGACGACGCGTGGGTCGGTCGCCAGCTGGCGGCCCATGACGCCTGACACGGCGTCGATGAACTTCATCTCCGCGAGCGCACCTGCATAGCAATCGCGGTCGACGGTCTCGATGCCCGCAAACTCCGACAGATCGCCCCGTACGCCGACGTCGACAAACGCCGGGTCGGGCCACTCGGCGGGACGGATACGTTTGCTCCCTGGCTTGCCTCCCGGCATCGGCTCGAGCAACTGGTCCCCGGTCGCCGCCATGGTCTGCTTGGCCCGGAGCAGCGACTCCTCGATCGCGGTCTGCGACAGGATTCCGCGCCGGACGAGATGAGCAGCGGTCTGGTCGAGCGGGTCGCGGTCGCGCCAGTGTTGCTCTTCCTCCTTCGTGCGATAGCCGAACGCGCTGCCGGGAAACCCCCCGTTTTGATGGAAGAACCGATAGGTATCGGCCTCGATCATGGTCGGGCCGCCGCCGGAGCGCATGACGCTCAGCGCTTCACGGGTCGCGAGGTAAACGGCAAGGGGGTCCATGCCGTCGACCTTCCAGCTGGGAATGTTGAACCCGAGGCCGCGGGCCGAGAGCCGAGGCTCGCCGGTCGCCTCATCGACGTTGGTCGACACCGCGTACCTGTTGTTCTCGATGAAGAAGAGGATCGGCAGGTGCCAGGCCGACGCTAGATTGAATGTCTCCAGAGTTGAGCCGATGTTGACCGCGCCGTCGCCGAAGTACGTGATCGAGACGGCATCAGTGCCCGCCTGCCGATGCGCCCAGGCGTACCCCGCTGCCTGCGGAACGCCGCCGCCGACGATCGCGTTGGTCCCCATCGCGCCGGCCGCCTTCCACTGCAGGTGCATAGACCCGCCTCGACCGTGGCTGTAACCACGGTCGAGACCACAGATCTCTGCGAGCGTTCGCAGCAGTACTTCCTGCACCTCGTCCTCAAGCGGCGCACTGAGATCGATGCCCTTCGGTGCCACGTGCCCGAGCGCCTTCGCAAGGAACTGGTGGTGCCCGCGATGGGAGCCATTGACGGTGTCCTCACTCGTCAACGGCATGACCGAGCCAACCGCCCCGGCCTCCTGGCCAATGCTGGAGTGCGCGGGCCCGTGTACGAGGCCGGCGGCGGACAGTTCGAGCACGTACTCCTCGAAGCTCCGGATCAGCACCAACTGCGCCCACATCGCGGTCAGCAGCGCCGGCTCTGCGGCGTCCCAGTCCTCGCTTGTTGCCCGAAGCTCGACCCAGCTCGAGGCCGGTTCAAGAACACGATGCTCGCTCATGTGGTGCCCCAAAGCGTGGCCATAACAATCGGTTGTCACCGGTACCGTACGCGATTGGGATCCCATCTGGCCAGATCCATTACACAGTTGCCCTGCGATGCTACTTTTGGGATCCACTTCTGGCGCAGGAGGCAACCTGTGGCGATCCCCGGTCTCCAACGGCTCGATCACATCGGCTTCACTGTGCCGGATCTCGACCAGGCGACGGCATTCCTTGTCGACGTGCTCGGTTGCGAGTTGCTCTACTCCCTTGGTCCATTCGAGGACAGCAGCGGCGACTGGATGGCAGCCCACCTCGGCGTCCACCGCCGCGCGCGCGTCCCCGAGAACCGGTTCTTCCGCTTCGGCGGTCTCGCGATCTTCGAAGTCTTCTCGTACACGTCGCCCGACCAACGCCAGACGCCGCCACGAAACAGCGATATCGGGGGGCATCACATCGCGCTGTACGTGGCAGACCTCGACGCGGCCGTCGCATATTTGCTCGACCACGCAATCACGGTCTTCGGCGAGCCGACCGCGAGCCGAGGACCACACCTGGGTCAGCGTTGGGTCTACTTCTTGTCGCCCTGGGGAATGCAGTTCGAGTTGGTGTCCTATCCGAACGGCAAAGCGTTCGACCGCGGCGACTGGCCGGGCAGCGAATGACCGCGATCCCGAGCGAGTCGGCCAGCGTCCGAATCGCCGACAGCCTCCGCACTTCGATCCTGCGCGGCGATATCGCTCCAGGCGAGCGAGTGCGCCAGCAAGAAGTCGGGCGCCGGCTCGGAGCGAGCCGACTACCGGTCCGCGAGGCGTTGCGCATACTGCAGGCCGAGGGTCTGGTCGAGCACCATCCGAACAAGAGCGCCCGGGTGCCGCGACTTGCCATGCACGAAGTCGACGTCATGTACCGGATGCGCGAGCGACTGGAGCCGCTCGCACTGCACGAGAGCCTGCCGCTGCTCTCGGAGGCCGACCTCGCCCGCTTGGCGCAGATCCAGCAGAACATCGAGCAAGGGTTCGACCTCAGCAGATTCCTCGAGCTCGACCGCGACTTCCACTTTCTGACCTACAGCGCCTGCCGTATCGATCAGCTGAACTCGATGGTGACAAGCCTGTGGAACTCGACCCAGTTCTATCGGCGTGCGTTCGTGATGATGAGCGGGAAGGAGCGGCTCTGGGTCATCAACGCCGAGCATCGGCTGATCCTCGACGCCCTGGAGCGTCGCGACAGCACTGATGCAGGTCACTACCTCGCAGGACACATCCGCCGTACCAGGGTCGAGCTCGCACGACACCCGGAAGTCTTTCAGGAGGCAACGCCGCGCCAGGCGTGACTTCGGTCCGGACGGCGGTGGGCTACACCGCCAGGACGAGCTTGCCGACTGCCATCCGCTGCTCGAACACCCGATGAGCGGCGGCTGCATCAGCGAGCGGGATCACCGCCGACACATCGATCTTTACGGTGCCGTCGGCGACAAGGTCTACCGAGCGCTGTAATGCCTGGCGGTACAAGTTTGGGGCTCGACCGGAGAGGTAGCCGTTCGACAGCCCCACGTAGCCGACGCACCGCGAGCGCATCCACTCCGCATCCGGCAACTCCTGGCTCGCCCGGGAGATGTTGCTGAACGACACGAGTCGGCCAAACGGCGGCAGGACGGCGAGCGACCTCGCCTGTATGTCGCCACCGATCGGATCCAGGATCACGTCGGGGCCGCGTCCCTCGGTGGCAGCGACGATCCGCTCGTCAAAGTCGTCGTACCCGAAAGCCTCCAGATAGCCGAGTCCGTGCATGTACTCATGCTTGCTCGCGCTGCTGGTGGTGCCGTACAAACGGACGCCGTCTATCCGCTGGAGAAGTTGTGCAACCACCGAACCGACCCCTCCGGCGGCGGCATGCAACAACACGACCTCACCGGGACGTACGACAGCAGATCGTTCGATGATGTTGAGCGCAAGTGGAACGGTGACGAGCATCCCCGCCGCTGCGGGCTGACCGCACAAACCCTCCGGCACCGCGAAGGTGCCTGCGGACGGTGCAGTGACAACCTCCGCGTATGCCTGGCCCCGTGTCATAGCTGCAACTTCCTGACCGTGCACGAAGCCCTCGACACCGGGCCCGCAAGACATGACCGTGCCGCTTACCTCGACGCCGGGCACGAACGGAAGGACCCCAAGGCCATCGCCCCACCGATTCCGTACGTCGGTGAAGTTGACGCCCGCGTACTGCACCTTGATCTGTACTTCGCCAGCGCCAGGCTCGGGTACGTCGCGATCCTCGAGTCGCAGCACGTCGGGACCACCGAACTCTCGTACGACGATCGCCTTCACAGTGAACCTCCTCGGAAACACGACATCCGACGTTTAGATAGTCTTGCCTGCAAACGATTGCCGTGCAAGAGTGTGGCGTTGCTTTCTGAATCGTGGCAAGGATTTCGGGCTGTCATGTAAAGAGGGAGAGAGCGTCATGGATGCTGACATCGTGGTCGCGGGTGCTGGGCACAACAGCCTCATCACCAGCTGTTACCTAGCGAAGGCCGGCTATCGCGTGCAGGTGCTCGACGCCAGGCATATCCCCGGCGGCGGTGCGGCGACCGAGGAGATCCTCGACCCGGGCTTCTTCATTGACAGCTGCTCCACCGGACACACCCTGATCCGAGCCAATCCGCTCCTAGTCGACGACGAGCTTGGACTCGTCAAGGACTATGGGCTCTCCTACCTCGAGCCTGATCCGGTCGCTCACGTGGCTTTCCCCGATGGGGAGCAGATCACCATGTGGTTGGACTTCGAGCGAACGATCGAGGAGATCGCGCGATTCAGCGCTGAAGACGCCGCCGCCTACCGGCGGATGTCACACGAGTACGACAAAGTGAAGTCACTTTTCACTGCTGCACAGTTCACGCCCATCGGCTTCGGGCCCTCGCTCGACCAGCGGCTTTCCGAGCATCCCGACGGCAAGATCTGGGCCAGACGCCGCGCGTTGAGTGCATGGGACATCATCCGCCACGAGTTCAAGGAACGGCACGTCCAGTCGTTCATGCTGTGGATGGCCTTCCAGACCTTCGTCCTCTACGACCAGCCAGGCACCGGCATGCTCGCGTACATGATCTTCGCTCGGCAGGTGCGTAGTTGGTCCATCCCCGAGGGCGGCTCCGGTCAACTCACGCACGCCCTCGTCAGCTACCTCGAGTCACACGGCGGCAGTGTCACCTGCGACAAGTTGGTGTCCCGTCTGATTATCGAGGACGGCCGCTGCGTCGGCGTCGAGACAGCCGACGGTGACAGCTATCGCGCAACGACCGCCGTCCTCTCCACGATCCACGTCAAGCACCTGATCGAGATGGCGCCGAAGGACTCTTGGCCGGAGGAGTTCCACTACGGCGTCGACACGTACAACGTCGGAATCCCAGGCTTCGCCGCCTACTTCGGGACGTCCCGACCTCCGATTTTTGAGACTCCGCGTGGCGCGATCAGCGCGGTCAGTGCCGGACTCGCGGGCTGGCCCGAAGACTTCATCAAGCTCAGTGCCGACATCAGACTTGAGCGCTTCATCGACGGCACACCGTGGGTGCTGGTGGCTACACCGAGCCTCGTCGACCCGCGTCGCGCGCCCGAGGGCATGCACACGGTGAAGTTCTTGAGCCCCCAGGCCTACCGGCTACCCGCCGACCAGAAGGACGATTGGGACACCGTCAAGGAGCAGGTGGCGCAGCGCCAGCTTGCTGCTCTTCAGCGGGTGGCGCCGAGCTTCAGCTCCGACGTCATCCTGTCGCATCTGGTGAAGGCACCAGTCGATATCGAGCGCTCCAACATCCACATGGTCAATGGTGCGTTCCACGGCGGCGATCGAGGCTCCGCCTTCAGCGGTCCGCTGCGGCCGGCCCCTGGCTGGGCCTCGCACCGGATGCCGATCCCCGGCCTGTATCAGACCGGCGGAACGACTCACCCGGGCGGCTCCATCACCGGTGCGCCCGGCCGCAATGCCGCCATCGTGATGCTGAAGGATCTTGGTCACGATCTCGATGAGGTCGTATCCGCAGCCGAAGTGCCAATCGCAGCCACCGCCGGTTAGCGCGCCGGGCGCCGCCGGCTAAATCAGGCCTACGGTCTCGAGGTCCTTGCGGATTTCGTCGCGCTGCTGTTGCGTGACCTGGCTCAGTGGAGGACGGACGAGCCCGCCGGACATGCCGAGCAGCTCGCCCCACGCTTTCATAAAGGGGACTGGGTTAATCCGCTTCGCGACCCACTGGCCGTGCAGCCACTTGGTCGACAAGGCACGAACGGGATCCAGTTGCGCGGACACCTTCGCCGCGGCGTCGAAGGCGCCGCTCAATGCGAGCTCGGTGTACTCACGCATCGGCTGCCAAGAAGGGGTCTGGATCAGATACGGCGACGCAGAAGACATGTAGACCCGCTGCCCGTGGTCACGAATGTTCTCCAGCCAGTGGGCCTCGCTTGGCTCACAGACGAGAATCCGGTCGCCCACAGCCGCGAGAATCTCCAGGTATCGGGCGTGATCGTGGCCAACCTTGATTCCACAGACGTTCTCGATGTCAGCCAGCCGCTTGATCAGGTCGAGCGAGAGCGACACCCCGGAGTAGTTGGTGTCGAAGAGCCACACCCCGATGTCGACGTTGTCGAGCACCTGCGTGAACCAGGCACACAGTCCGTCGTCCGAGCCGGCTGGGTAATAGGGGTTGATCACGACGGCGAAGTCAGCGCCGGCGTCTGCCGCCTGCCGCGTCAAAGCAATGGTGTCGGCGGCGCTGTGGTGACCGGTGTGGGCGAGCACGGGCAGGCGACCGGCACTCGCCTCGACAACAAGACGCACAGAGCGCTGCCGCTCGGGCATGCTCAGCGACCAGAACTCTGCCATCACACCGGTGCAGAAAAGGCCATCCATGCGTAGCGGCCCTGCTAACCGCTCGACGTCCCTGACGAGTGCGTCCTCGTCGACACAACCTGCGGCGAATGGTGTGGTCAGCGCCGCCCAGATTCCATGGAAGGAGTCGCGGGCCGCCTGCTTGGCGTCTGCGCGTGCGTAATCGATCATGCCGTCTCCGTACGTTGGGCCCAGGCTCGCGCCTGGGAGCTTCCCAGCCGCATCGTCATGAGGGGGTTGGTTCCGTTCCCGTGGGTGAGGGTGAGCGCGTCGCGAACCAGCCGCTCGACAGTGAAGGGCGTCATCATGCCGCGACCACCGAACAGGAGCATGGCCTTCTGGGTCACCTCGATAGCCACATCCGAGGAGAAGACGCGTACCTCCCAGCACCGCTCGGGCGAGAAGGACGACGTATGCGAATACTCGTAGGCCACGGCGTGTAGGTGGTCGCGCGCTGCCTGAACGAGCATCCGCATCCGGCCCAGGTCGTGTGCCACCAACTGGTGTTCGCAGATCGGCTTGCCGCCTTGAACGCGCTTGGTCGACCAGTCCAGGGCCAGGTCGTAGGCCTCACGAGCGACGCCGACACACATGGCGGCGTTGGTGATATTCGCCGCAACGAGGCCGCGCTCGCTCACCTCATAACCCGCGCCAGGAGCTGTGATCGCGTAGTCCAACGGCACGCGACAGTCATCGAGGATCACATCCGCTTGCGGCGAACCACGCTGGCCCATCTTGGAATACAGCGGACCAACGCTTAGACCGGGCGTCGTTGCAGGGACGGCGATCATGGTCGCGCCCGAGCGGATACCCACCGTCGGGTCGGTTCGGGCCAGAACAAAATAGAGGGACGCGATGCCGGCGTTGGTGATCATCGTCTTCGTACCGTTCAAGCGCCAGACGTCACCATCCCGCCGGGCACTGAGCATCGCTGCGTGCCCGGGAGCGTCGTACGGAAAAGCGTTATCGCTACCGGCATCAGCCTCTGTGCTGGCGCTGGCCGGAACGAAACGCTCGTCATTCGAGATTCCGTCGACCACGAGGTCACGAATGGAGGTGGGCAACCTTGGAATGAGCCGAGCGAACCGCCAATAGTGACGAAAGAAATAAGCCACTGACAGGTCTCCCGCAGCCAGTTCCTCGGCAACAAGACACTGCGTGAGCATGTCGGCATCTGCGCCGCCGAGCTCGACGGGGAGCGGCAATGACTTCAGGCCGAGATCCATCCCCTCGCGCATGAGGTCGAACGGAAAGTCCTCTGCGGCGCGCAGGGATTCGAGCCGGCCTGCCGCCGGTCGTACAACACGCGTCGCATAGTCGCGAGTGCGCAGCACGAGCTCCTGCTGCCACTGCGTCAGCTCATACGCCATCTGATGGTCGTTCGATCGCGGACGTCAGTTCAGCCTCCGGCGCCACCGTCTCTGGCACGCTTCCACCGAGGTACAACACGCGCATTTGGGGGTTCGCCAGAATTTCCGATCCGGTGCCCTCAAGACGCACGCGGCCGCCCTCAAGCACCACCCCGCGGCTTGCCAACTTCAGCCCAGCACGAACGTTCTGCTCAACGAGTAGAACCGTTCGACCGTCTGCTGCCATCTGGCGCACGTGCCCATACATCATGGCTGCAGCCTTGGGCTCGAGCCCCATCGAAGGTTCGTCAAGGACAACAAGAGAGGGGTCGAGCATGAGCGCCCGAGCAAATTCGACCATCCGCTGCTGGCCGCCGGACAACGCTCCAGCCTTGTCATGGAACCGCTCTTTGACGATCGGGAACTGCTCGATGACCTGTGCCATCCGCTCGCGTACGACTGCCTTGTCGCGCTCAAGGAACGCTCCGAGCTCGACGTTCTCCTCGACAGTAAGGTCAGGAAAGACACTGCGCGCTTGCATGACTTGCACGATGCCCGCACGCAGGATCTGTTGCGGTGAACGGCCAGCGATCGGCTTGTCGAGGAATGTGATACTCCCGAGGCGTGGCTTGAGGAGCCCGCTGATCACCTTGAGCAGCGTCGACTTTCCCGCACCGTTGGGGCCAACAACGCAGGTGATTGAGCCCTTCGGGATCGTGAGGTCGATACCGCGCAGGATGTCGCCGCCGCCATAGCCAGCGAACACACCGTCGAGAGTCAGCACTAGTCCTCCACATCCAGGTCGCTACCGAGGTACGCCTCGAGGACTGCAGGATTAGCGCGGACGTCGCCCGGAGCCCCTGCGGTGAGCGCGCTGCCGTTGTGCATAACAGCGACCTGGTCGCACAGGCTCATCACGAACTCCATGTCATGCTCGACGATGATGAAAGTGACACCCTCAGCGTTAAGCTCGCGGATGCGCCCCGCCAAGTGCTTGAGCAGAGTGGGGTTCACCCCCCCGGCGGGTTCGTCGAGCAGCATCATCTTGGGCTGGGCCACGATGATGGAGGCGAACTCCAACAACTTCTGCTGACCGTACGACAAGTTCCCGGCCGGCTCATATGAGAGCCGAGTCAGGCCGACGAAGTCGAGCGCCTCGATTGCCTGCCGGTGCTCGCTGCCCGTTGTCCAGCTGCGCAGTTGGCTTAGCAGGCCACGGCGCTGCGCCGCCACGTGCACGTTCTCCAGGACCGTCAGCCGTGGGAAAACCCTGGTCAGCTGAAAGGTGCGCCCTATGCCGGCCTCGAACGCTTTGTCGGGGGTGGCGTTGGTCAGGTTCTTCCCGCGAAGCGTCACTGTTCCTGAGTCCGGACGCTCGTACCCGGTAATCACGTTAAACAGCGTCGTCTTGCCCGAGCCATTTGGGCCGATCAGCCCGTTGATCGCGCCGTCCTGAAAAGACATGCTGCAGCCGCGCAAGGCCTGGACTCCGCCGTAAGACTTGCGGACCTCGTCGACTTCGAGCACCGCGGTCATGCCCGCCCACCGGTCACCTGAACGGTGTCGCGTCCGGGTGGGGGATTTGAGGTGACGGCGTCGAGTCTTCGACGTTCTCGTGCGTCGTACCAGCTTCGCCAGCGCATGCTGATGCTCGGCACGATGCCGTCCGGCAAGAAGCGCAAGATGATGACGAACAGCGCGCCGTACACGATCAGGAAGACGTTGGCGCCACCAAACTCCAGCAGGAAGTACTGCTGTGCCGACTCGATCACCAGCGCCCCGATTACGGGACCGGCGACAGTTCCGAGGCCACCGGTGAAGGCCATGACCGCCATCGCCAAGTCGAAGGTCGGGTCAAACGCAAACTGCGGAAAGATCGAACCGACGAAGGGTGCGTAGATGGCGCCCGCGACGCCCATAAACACTGCCGAGATGGCAAACGCAACCAGCTTCGTCGACTTGGTGTGGACGCCGAGGCTGCGTGCGCGGTCTTCATCATCGCGGATCGCCATCAACCCAAGCCCGAACTTGGAGCGGCGGATGGTCCACGACGTGAAGATCGCGATCACCGACGCGAACAGCGCCACGTAGTAGAACGGTTCGTTGAAGTAGCTGCCCTTCCAGCCAGGGAACGGCATCTGCAGGCCCTGCGAGCCGCCGGTGATACTGCCGAGGTTGAACGCGAACAGCTGGAAGATGAACATCGACGCAATGGTCAAAACGATGAACGTGTGCTTCCTCACCCGCAGCAGGAGCCAGCCGATCGGGAATGCGGCGAGTCCTGCGACTGCGCCGGCCACCGGTAGCAACAGGAATAGCGGCCAGCCGGGCGAGATCTTGAGGTGGATCGTGAGCAGCGCCGAGGTGTACTGGCCAATCCCGAAGAAGACGGCGCCACCGAGCGCAATGTAGCCCCCATATCCGGAGAGAATGTTCCACCCCGACACGGATAGGACGAAGATCAACGCGAAGACCCCGACCGACGTCACCGCTGGATTCGAAATGACGATAGGGAACGCGAGCAGCACGATGGCGACGAGCCCCAGCGTTCCGAACCGGAGCCCACCGGGCAGCCGGTAGGGCCGTGTCGGGGTGGCGGCTGTGTGAGTGGTTCCTGCCTGAGTCGTCACTGTGCGCGTACTCCCTGTCGTCCGAACAGACCTTGCGGTCGCACGAGCAGCACGACGACGAGCACGACGTAGAAGGTCGTCTGGCCCCAAACCGGCGACCATTCGACGGCGACGACGTCCTGGATCACCAACATGAGGATGGCCGCCATCAATGCACCGCCGATGCTCCCGAAGCCGCCCAGGATGACGATGACAAGAAGCCGTGAGATCAAGTCGTAGGAGCTCGCTGCGTTGAACGAGTTGGTGGTGCCGAACACCATGCCCCCAGCAGCGGCAAGCCCAATTCCGATTCCGAGCGTGATTGCCGACACCTTGTCGATGTTTACCCCGATCAGGCGCGCGGCTGCGGGGTTCTGCATCGAGGCACGCAGACTCCGGCCGAATCGAGTGCGGTAAAGCAACGCGTAAAGGCCGCCCAGCAGCACGGCGCTCATCAGGAATGCGTACAAGTAAATCTTCGGGAAGGTGATGCCACCGATCGTGAACGACTCCCGTGCGTACGGCACCTGGATCTGCACGAGGTTGCTCGTGAACGTCAGGTCAAGGAAACCCTCGACAAGCGTGGCAACAGCGAACATCACCAACAACGACATGACCGTACGATCGCGCTTGATCGGTTTGATCAACAGCCAGTAGATCGCAACGCCGAGTAAGCCCATCGCGGGCACGGTTGCGATGAGTGTGAGGAACGGGTCGATGCTTGTGTGCGTCGTAATGGCGTAGCTCAGATACGCGCCCAGTACGACGAGCGCGCCCTGCGCGAAGTTGACGATGTCCATCACACCAAAGACCAGCGTGAGGCCAGCGGCCATCAACGCGTAGAAACCCCCGACAAGGACACCGTCCACTATCGCTTGGGTAATCAGCACTTCCGCTCCCCTAGCCGTCGGCCCGAGTTCGATGGACGGGTTCGTGCTGTCTGGTCATTCTGGCAGGCCCGGCTCCCCTCGCGGGGTAGCCGGACCTGCCCAAGCGTGGTTGCCGTGGAACTGCTATCCACCTGATCCCCAGGCCGGCTTGGGGATTTCGACGGCCTTGATGTCGGAACCACCGGTCGGCAGTACCGGCACGAAGGTTCCGTGCTGCCACTGGAAGATGTACGGCGTGGCGCCGACGTTCTCGCCGTCGCTCCCGAACATCACCGGACCCTGGACGCTCTGGAACGCCGCGCCCGAGTGCAGGTAGGTCTCCAACTCGGAGTTGCTCAGCGAGTTGTTGTGCGTCACAGCCTGCATCAGCACCTGACCCGCGGCGAAGGCCTCAGCGACGTCGGCACTAATGGCGTCCTTGGTGCCCCCAAACATCTTCAGGTACTCCGCGACCATGTCGGAGTTCTGGTAGAAGGTGGAATCGGGGTACCACGTGTTGGGGACCATGATCGCTTCCGTGTTGCTGGCACCGATGGCCTTGATGAACTGCGCGCCCTGGTCCGGGCCGGAAGCCTCGGCAAGGATGTTCATGTTGTATTTGTCCTGGATGAAGTCCTGAATCAGGGCGTACCCATCCGGGGGCATCGTTCCGAGCAAGACGATTTTCGCGTGGGTTGCCGCGATGGCGGAAGCGATCGCGGTGAAGTCGGTGGTCTCCAACGGGTACACCTTGTAGGTGGCCTCGGTGAAGCCCTTTCCGTCGAGGTAGGTCCTGGCGCCATCAAGGGTCGGCTTGATGAAGGGGTCGTCCATCGTGGCGTACGCAATCGGCTGAGGTGACTGCGTCGCGGCGATCCACTTGGCCACCGTGACCATCTGATACGTGGCCGAGGCGCTGACGTCGAAGACGTTCTTGAGGCCCTGCGAGAACACGGACGGGCCGCCGCCGATGCCCTCAAGCATCACGTACCCGTATCGATTGGTGATCACCGAGGCGGGCTTGGTCAGCAGAGTGGAGTACGGGCCGAGGGTGAAGTCAACCTTGTCGACCGTAATCAGCTTCTGGTAGTTGGTGACGATCTGGGTCGGGCTCGATCCGTCGGACAGAAAGTCCATAACGATCGGGTGACCGAGGATGCCGCCGTGAGCGTTCTGGTACGCGGCCCAGGTCTGGTAGCCCTGCTTGGTGGCAAGCCCGTCCGCGGAAAAGTCACCCGACAGCGATACGGACACGCCAATCTTCACCGGCTTGCCGGACGTGGCGGAGCCCGATGCGGCGGCCGCGCCGCCGGAGGCGGCGGTGCTGCCGGTGGCTGCGCTTGGGGCGGTGGCGCTGGTGCTGCCGGTGGCTGCGCTTGGGGCGGTACTGGTACTGGCAGAGGCAGACGGTGTTGCGCTCTTGCTCGTCGAGGAGCATGCAGCAACGCCCACGAGCAACACCACTGACCCGGCGATACCGGCCAGCGTGTGTCGCCGGAGGCCGCCGGCACCCCCGTCGAACTTGGTCGAGCTGGGAAGTTTCACGATCAACAACCTCCAGTTGATTGAGCCCGGACACGCTGGCAATACAGGTCAACAATCGTTTGCAGAATCCTGAAACTAGGATGCGTGAGGTTCGCTGTCAATGGCTGGAAGTCACAATCCGGAAACGAGGCGGCAATCATCTATGCGTATGAGGTGTCGCACGTACATGCGCCCTCACATCACGACGATTGGGCGGATTGCGGTGCGCTGCTCCAGTGCGACGAAGGCATCCGCGACGTTGTCGAGTGAGTAGATCTCGCGGGTAAGCGGCTCGGTGCGAATGAGCCCCCGCGCAAACATCTGGATCGTTGCCGGATACGCGTTCGGGCTCGAGCGGATGCCGAGCACGTCGATCTCGTCTAGCGCCAGAAGGTCGAGCGGTAGTTGCGCCACGGCACCGCCGGTGAGACCCAGTAGGGCGACCTTGCCGCCGCGGCGAACGGAGCGCAGCAGTTGGCCCACGACATCTGGATTGCCGGAACAGTCGAAGACGCAGTCGACTCCGCGGCCGCCGGTCAGCCGCCGGATTTCCGCGACGGGCTCGGCTTGCTCGTAGTCGACAACGTACGTGCTGCCGAGCTCGATAGCCGTTTGCAGCCTTGGCCCGCGACCAACCATGATCACTGTCGTCGCACCTGAGGCGAGAGCCACCTGTGTCATCAGGAGACCCAGCAACCCTGGACCGAACACCGCCACTGTCGAACCGGGGGTTAACCCGACGCGCCTGCCGGCGTGCACGGTCAGCGCGGCTTGGTTAATCAACGCACCGGCCTCGTCGCTGACCTCGTCAGGCAACTTGTGCAGGACAATCGCGGGTCGAACGGCGTACTGCGCCAAGGCACCGGGGGCGGTGTGCCCGTACAGCTTGAAGCCCGGATCCCGCACTCGTTCGCACAAGTTGTACCGGCCCTGGCGGCACATCGGGCAGGAGCCACAACCGGCGTGGTTCTCAGCGACGACCCGGTCCCCGAGAGCGAGACCGGTGCGTTCGGTGCCTGGGCCGACAGCTACCACTTGCCCAGACCATTCATGCCCGATGATGAACGGCAGCTGAGGCGGCCAGGTGCCCTTGAACGACCCCCGCACGATCTTGAGATCGGTCCCGCATAGGCCGCAAGCCAGCACTTTGACCAGCGCCTCCCCGGCGGCGGGCTCTGGTATCGGGACGTCGGCGATGGTCAGGGTGCCGAAAGTTTCGAGCAGTGCAGCACGCATCGTCGGCGACGGTTCAGTCGTGGCGCTCATGCCCTCACCTGCTCGCTCGCGTTGACCGTCGACGCTTGTTTGCCCGCGCCAGCAGAAACTGCCAGCGCCTGCCAGACCTCTGCGGCGCGGCGCACCACGGTGTCGGCCACAGTCTCAGCGATCACCTCGGCCCGTTCTGCCGTCGAAAGCTCAGGACGCCCGTACCAGCCAGTCGGTGCGACGACGTGGAAGTCGCGCATGATCGGGTACACGTCGCGGCTCCGGAATAGCGCATGAGCCGACTCACCTGACTGACGGTCGCTCGCCTCGATCATCTTGTCCAGGTGTACGAGCGACGGCTCGTACCCCAACACAGCGGTGGTCTCCATGGCTCCTGCGTGGGTGAACTCCATCTCGTCAGGAAACAGCGTGTGCGTGATCACGTGGGTCTCCGCGATGAGGATCGAGAGGTCGTGCGCGCGCTGCGCGTTGTCGGCAGCCAGCCGTAGCGTGGCGGAGTTGCCCTCGTGCCAGTTGACGACCAATACGCGGTCAGCCCCGGCGGCCCGCAATCCTCCGCAGATCTCGACGAACACCGCCGACAGGGTTTCTGGCGTCAGACTCAGGCCGCCCGGCCAGCCGCCGTGATAGTGCGCAATGCCAACCGGTCCGAGGCTCGCCACCACCGTGTCCAGCCGCTCCGCAACTCGTTCGGCGATCGACATCGCTGCGAAGAGATCAGTGCCTAGCGGCAGGTGGCCGCCGTGCTGCTCGACGCTGCCCGCGACGAGGACCGCGAGCCCGCTTGCCTCGATGAGTGCGGCGGCCTCTGGCTGGCTGAGCCGTTCGATGAGTCGTCCGGGGTGCCGTGGCATGAGTTGATTCATCCTCCGTATTCGGTTGTGTTGCCCTGCTCTAACGCACGACGGTGACTGGCGACTGGCGTCTCCCACGTCTCCGTGACGACGTCGACGAGACTCGGCAGCGTGCTCTCGAGCGCCCTACGCAGGGCGGCGCTGAGGTCGCCGGAGGATGTGACGCGCTCAGCCGACCACCCGTAGGCTTGGGCTACCAGCCGGAAGTCAGTGTCGGCGAAATCAGGCTTCGTCCATTCTGTTCCGAAGGTGATCCGCCGGTACCACCGGATCCAGCCGAGCGAACTGTTGTTGAGCACGATGACAGTGACCGGTAGCCGATTCTCGATCACGGTCGCCATCTCGCCAACGGCGTACCCCAGAGCGCCGTCGCCGGTAAGTACGACCGTCCGCCTACCGCGGTCGGCCATGGCGGCACCAATCGCTGCGGGCAGCGCAAATCCAAGGCCCGCCTGACCCCGGGGCGTAAGCACACGTCGTCCGCTCTGCTGCTGTTCGAAGTAGGCACCACCCCACCCACTGGACAGGCTCGCGTCGCAGACCAATACGTCGGCTGGCGCCATCGCCTTCTCGAGTTCGCCGAGCACGCGCTGCGGCGCGATCGGTTCGCCGATA